>JAJOIN010000063.1 GCA_021209335.1 Aeromonadaceae bacterium | reverse complement strand
CGCCAGGCCCGCCAACTGGCGCTGGCCTTGAGCCGGGGGAGCCGGCAGGCCGAGCGGCTGTTGCCACGCCTCGGCCAAGGCTGGCCCTGCTGGGGGGGGCTGGTGCTGATACTGGGCGGCCTGGGCCTCTACCTGACGCCTACCGCCCTGCTGCTGCCGCGCTAATGCCGCGGCGGCATCAAGGCTCGATAAAGCGCTGGTGCTTGTCGATCTGGATGGGGCAGTCACCAATGCGGCGCACCGCCTCCTCCGCCCCCATCTCGGTCTCGAAGCTGGCGCGGCAGCCGTAGCTGTCGGTCAGCTCGTACACGCGCCCCTGCTCATCCTTGAAATCGACGATCCAGCCCTTGCTCAGCAGGTCAAACACCACTCGCGCCTGACTGAGCCGCTGCTGCTCATAGAGCACCTTGAGTTCCTGTAGGGTCATGCCCCCTCCTGCGGCCAGCCGCCGTCACTGTCTACACTTGTACATCCGGCCAGGCCCAGTCGCTGCGCCACACCAGACGGGCGATCCAGCCCCAGGCCAGCAGCCAGAGGCCAAAACCCAGCCAGCGGAAGAAACTGAAGGTGGTGGCATCGGCGCTCTCCACCCGCTCCACCTTGGTCACATTCGGAAACCATGAAAACAGGTTCAGGCGCCAGCCGTAGGAGGTGATGCGCGCCAGTCCCTTCTCAAATTCCAGCGCCTTGGCCTGTGCCTGCACATCGGCGGAGTTGAACTTGAAATAGAAGGGGAAGCCCCAGCCGGTATCCTCATTGCGGAACACCCGCACCTCCTCGCCGGTCGAGACGGTATACAAAAAGTAAACATCCGTGGTGGGGCCGTCCGCCGGATTCTCCTTGCCGATGGGGCCATCCTTATCCACCCGCTTCACCTCCACCCCAGTGATGGTGGTGATGCTCTTCTCCGGCAGATAAAAGTCCAGCCAGAGGCCGGATATCACCAGCAGGCCAGCCAGTAACCCCAGGGCCAGCTTACGCAGCAGGGCTTTCATGCACGCTTCTCCTTCGATTCGACACCGTCTCACTATACCGGCTCGGTGCCAAAAAGTGCCAGACAGAAAAAACCCGGCCGAAGCCGGGTTGCAGGAAGCACACCTGAAAAAAGAACCTCATGACGCCAGGGCGGCACCGTTGGTGGCCGCACTCTCCCGCGGCTTGAGCAGGGCGTAGAGTACACCGGTCACCGCCGTCCCTGCGGCAATTGCCAGCAGGTAGGGAAACACAGGGCTGATGGCATTGGGGATCAGCACCACGAACAGGCCACCGTGGGGCGCCATCAGCTTGGCACCGAACCACATGGACAGGGCCCCGGTCACGGCACCGCCCAGCATGGTGCAGGGGATGACACGCATGGGATCCCGGGCGGCAAACGGAATGGCACCCTCGGAGATGAAGCACAGCCCCAGCACCATGGCCGCCAGGCCACCTTCCCGCTCGGACTCACTGAATTTGCTGCGCGCCAGCAGGGTTGCCAGACCCATGCCCAAGGGCGGGACCATACCGGCGGCCATGATGGCAGCCATCGGCAAGTAAGATTGGGAAGCCAGCAGGCCGACGCCGAAGGTGTAGGCCGCCTTGTTGACCGGACCACCCAGGTCGAAGCACATCATGGCGCCCAGCAGGATCCCCAGCAGAATGGCGTTGGCGGAGCCCATGTTTTGCAGGAAGTTGGTCAGACCGGTCATGGCGGCAGACACAGGGCCACCCACCACATAGATCATGATGAGGCCGGTGATCAGCGACGCCACCAGCGGAATGATGAGGATGGGTTTGAGTGCCTCCATGGTCTGCGGCAGCTTGACCTTGTCCGCCACCAGCTTGGCGCTGTAACCGGCCAGGAAGCCAGCCACGATACCGCCCAGGAAGCCGGCGCCCAAGGCGCTGGCCAGCATGCCGCCGATCAGACCCGGTGCCAGACCAGGCCGGTCAGCGATGGAGAAGGCGATGTAACCGGCCAGCACCGGCACCATGAGGGCGAAGGCGGAGGCGCCACCGATCTGCATCAGGGCGGCGGCCAGGGTACCTTCCTGCTTGAAGGCCTCAATGCCGAAGATAAACGACAAGGCGATACACAGGCCCCCGGCCACCACCAGGGGCAGCATGTGGGAAACCCCGGTCATCAGGTGCTTGTAGACCCCGGTGCGTTCGGCCTTGGCCGGTGCACCGGCAGCCGCCTTGCTGTCTGCCTGCCAGACGGTGGCGGTGGCAAAGGCGCTATCCAGCTCCTGGGCGGTCTTCTTCAGCGCGGCGCCCGTGCTGGTCTTGTACAGCCGCTTGCCGGCGAAGCGCGCCAGATCCACTTCGATGTCGGCGGCAATCACCACCAGATCGGCGGCGGCAATCTCCTCGGCGGTGAGGGCATTCTTGGCCCCCACCGAGCCGCGGGTCTCCACCTTGACCCAGTGCCCGCGCTTCTTGGCCTCTTCCTCGATGGCTTCGGCCGCCATGAAGGTGTGGGCCACGCCGGTGGGACAGGCGGTGATGGCGACGATGCGCTTGGCCCCGCTTGCGGTTTGGCTAGGCGCCGCCTGAGCCACATAGACATAGGGCTTGGCCGCCTGCCCGGCCTGTTGCAGGAAGGCCTGCGGATCGGCCAGCACCTGGGCGACCGGCGCCTGGAACAAGGCCTTGCCGGCGAAACGGCCCATGTCGGCGCCATCCCCGGCCACCACCACCAGCTCGGCAGCCTCGATCTCCTCACGGGTCAACCGACGCTGTTCACCCACCATGCTATGACACTCGATCTGGGCCTCCCAGCCCAGCTTGGCAGCCGCCTTCTCCAACAGCCCTGCGGCAATGATGCTGTTGGCTATCCCGGTGGGACAGGTGGTAATGATCGCTACCTTCATCTGCATATCCTCTACGCCTTCACGCAAGTTGTTCCACTTCGATGCGGGCCAGCATGGCCTCCAGCACCGCCTTGTCCTTTACCCCGACGCCCACCTGGGTGACGGCCAGTGCCGACACCGCCGAGGCCAGACGCAAGGTCTGCTCGATGGACCAGCCCTGGGCCAGGCCCCAGGCCAGTCCGGCCACCATGGAGTCACCCGCCCCCACGGTACTCACCACCGTCATGCGCGGCGGCTGGGCGCGCCACCACTGCTCGCCGGCCCGCCACAGCACGCCATCCGCACCAAGTGAGACCACCACATGCTGGATGCCGTGTTGATGTTGCAGCCCCTCGGCGGCGGCCATCAGCGCCGCACGGCTTTCCAGCGGTCGACCGGCCCACTCCGCCAGCTCATGTTCATTGGGCTTCACCAGGAAGGGACCGGCCGTGAGCCCCGCGGTGAGCGCCGCCTTGCTGCTGTCAAACAGCACCGGCTTGCCCACCGCCACCAGGGCGCGCAACAGCTCGGCACTGCGCGCCGGGCTCAGCCCCCGGGGCAGGCTGCCCGCCACCACCAGCAGATCTGCCCGGGCCGCCAGGGCCAGCAGGTGTTGCTGCAGCTGGACGATGGCCGCCTCGTCTACCGCGATACCGGGGAAGTTCAGCTCGGTCACCTCACCGTCGGCCTCCACCAGCTTGACGTTGATGCGGGTGGCGCCCGGCACCACCTGAAAGTGATCCTCCAGCCCCTCGGCGGCAAACAGCTGCTGGAACTCACCCTGATTGTCCGCCCCCAGCAGGCCGCTCACCTGTACCTGGCCCCCCAGATCCTTGAGCACCCGGGCCACATTGATGCCCTTGCCCGCCGGATGCAGGTTGCCCTGCGCCATGACGTTGACGCCGCCGCGTTGCAGCTGGGCCAGCTGGCCGGTCAGATCCAACGCCGGATTCAGGGTGATGGTCAGCAATACCGGACTCATGCCGCGCCCCCTTCACCCAGACCATCGGCGATCAGCTGGCCTATGTGATTGATGGCCGCCTCGGCATCGCTGCCCTGGGCGGTGAAGGCCAGACGGTGGCCATGGCGCACCCCCAGGCTCACCACCTTCATCAGGCTCTTGGCATTGACCGGCTTGCCGTCACCATCCAGGTTGCTGACCCAGATCTGGCTGTTGAATTCCTTCACCGCCTTCACCAGCAGGGCGCTGGGTCGGGCATGCAGGCCGTGGGGATTAGTGACGGTGAACACCCGGGCCACCCCGTCGAGCTCGGGTTCGGAGAGCAGCTTCACCAGGGCGGCGGCATCCGCCGTCCACAGCTTGTCCTGCTGCTGCTTGTCCAGCAGGGCCAGCAGGCAATCCAGCACCGGCTTGTGCTGGGCATCCTTGGCGGCGAACAGCAGCAGGCCGCGCACCGGCTCACCGTCCTGGCTCAGGGACTGGGCCGGCCGCACCAGGGCCACGGAGGTACGCTTGACACCCTGGCCCCAGGAGAGGGACCAGAGGCCGTGCCCCAGGTGCACCGGAGTCTGGCCAATCAATCCGGCCAGGGCCGCCGTGTCCAGGGCACCGGGCGTTGTGCAGCAGCCCGGCGGCGGCGGCCTGCAGGCTCACCCGATCCCGGGCCGGGAAGTCCAGCAGCAGGGTCTCTTCACCAAACAGCAGGGGCTGGGCACTCTGGCCGCCGTTGAGCAGGGCCGCCAGCTCAGCGGCATCCCGACAGGCCTTCAGCTTGGGTGCCAGGGACTCATCCCCCAGCACATGGGTCAGCTGGCGCAGTATGCCCAGGTGCTCGTCAGACTGGGCGGCGATGCCGATGACCACGTGGGCCACCTGACCATTACCCCAGTCTACCCCGTTGGCAAAATGCACCACCCGCACCCCGGTCTGCTGCACCTGATCCCGGGTGTCCGTGGTGCCATGGGGAATGGCGATGCCATTGCCCAGATAGGTGGAAGTCTGCTGCTCGCGCCGCAGCATGCCGTCCACATAGCCGGCGGCCACCAGGCCGGCGTCGGCCATCTGACCGGCCACCAGACGGATGGCCGCCTGCTTGTCGGCGGCGCCGTCAGCCAGATGAATGTCTTGTGCCTGCACTTTCAACATGGGTCTACCTCATGATCCGCTGGGGACGCTCCGCCAGGGTGTCGGTGGATGCGCCATTATCAATTAATCGATTCAGCTTTAATGCTGGATCGTTTCAGCTTTATCAGCAAGCCACACTCCGTTATAATCGGACGAGATTTTGAGGTGGCGCACACTTATTTTAGTCACCAGCCCGGAATGAGTCGGAGTTTGTCATGAAACTGGAAGAAGTGGCCCGTCTGGCCGGGGTCTCCCGCACCACCGCCAGCTATGTGATCAACGGCAAGGCGGCGGAGCACAGGATCAGCGAGAAGACCCAGGCCAAGGTGATGGCCGTGGTGGAGCAGTACAACTACCGCCCCGATCAGGCCGCCACCGCCCTGCGCCTGGGCAGCAGCAAGCTGCTGGGCTACATACTGCCGGATCTGGAGAACCACAGTTACGCCCGGCTGGCCAAGCTGCTGGAGGCGGGGGCCCGCCGTCGCGGCTTTCAGCTGATCCTGGCCTGCTCCGACGATGATCCGGCCACCGAACGCGCCCTGGCGGAAACCCTGACCGCCCGCCGCATCGACGCCCTGCTGGTCTCCAGCGTGCTGCCCCCCGGTGATGACTTCTACAACCGCCTTCAGCACAAGGGCCTGCCCATCATCGCCATCGACCGGGCGCTGGACGAACAACGCTTCGCCTCGGTGATCAGCGAAGACAAGGACGGCGCCAACCAGCTAACCCGCTCCCTGCTGACCCCGGCCCCCGCCAGCATCGGCCTCATCGGCGCCGTGCCGGACATCAATATCTCCCGCCTGCGGGAACAAGGCTTCCGCGAGGCCATTGCCCAGCACGCCCCGGGGCTGACCCCCTTGTGCGGCTACGGCGACCACTTCAGCCGGGAGGCCGGCGCCGCCCTGTGCCGCCAATGGCTGGCGGACGGCTGTCTGCCGGAGGCCATCCTCACCACCGCCTACGTGCTGCTGGAAGGGGTACTGGACGAGCTGGCCCCCCATCCCGAGCTCTTGGCTCGCACCCGGCTGGCCACCTTCGGTGACAACCGCCTGCTGGACTTCCTGCCGGTGAAGGTCAACGCCCTGCCCCAGCAGTTCCCCCTCATCGCCGAACAGGCGCTGGAGCTGGCGCTGGATGCCATCGGCCGGAACTACCGTACCGGCCTGCACATCATTCCGCGGCTGCTGCATGCGCGCGCCGTCTGATTAGGAGACTCCCCATGAAGATTGCCCTGGCCTCGGATCACGCCGGCCTGCCCCTCAAGCTGGAAATTGCCGCCTGGTTGCAGGCCCAAGGTCACAGTCTGGAAGACTTCGGCACCCACAGCAGCGATCCCTTCGATCTGCCGGACAGCATCTACCCGGCCGCCCTGGCCGTCGGCCGCGGCCAGGTGGATCGCGGCATCTTCGTGGATGGGGTGGGCTATGGCAGCGCCATGATTGCCAACAAGATCCACGGCGTGTACGCCGCCGTCTGCCAGGATCCCTTCTGCGCCGGCCTGGCCCGCTCCCACTCCAACAGCAATGTGCTCTGCCTGGGGGGCAAGCTGATTGGCTCCGCCATCGCCATGGAAATCGTCCGGGTCTGGCTGACCACCGACTACCTGGCGGACGACGACAAGTACCGCCGCCGCGTCGACAAGGTGGTGGCCATCAACGACCGCCACCTCCTGCCGCTGTAAGACGCCAGCCCCACTCGGGGCTGGGATTCAGCGCAAATTTCAGCCGCCGACTGGCGGCTTTTTGTTCCGGCTGACTCACATAAGCAAGTCGCCCTCCTTGCCCCCCACGCTCACCATCCGATAGCGTTTTCATCGAAAGCTGTAACGATTCAGCCAAAAAACACCGATGAAAGGAGCACCAAGATGATCAAACCTATCGCCGCTGCCGTACTGTTGGCATTAACCTCTGTCTCCACCCAGGCGGTGGAATTCGTCCTCACCGATGCCACCAGCGGCCAGGATGTGGGCAACTGGCAGGTCAGCAGTGACAGCCTGGGGCTGAAGACAGACGCCCCCTTCACGCTGGAGAAGCGTCGCCTGCACGGCGGCAAGCAGGAAGGGGTGGACGTGCTGGTGGTGAACAATGGCGTCATGGAGATCACCCTGGTGCCCACCCGCGGCATGGGCATCTATCAGGTGAAGAGCGGCGAGCTGCGCCTGGGCTGGGATTCGCCGGTCAAGGAGATCGTCAACCCGGCCTTCATCGATCTGGAAAGCCGTAACGGCCTGGGCTGGCTGGACGGTTTCAACGAGATGATGGTGCGCTGCGGCTACGAATGGACCGGCCACCCCGGGGTGGACGACAACGGCCAACTGCTCAGCCTGCATGGCCGGGTCCAGAACACCCCCGCCAGCAGCGTGAAGGTGATCATTGACGACGCCGCACCCCACACCATACGGGTGCAAGGGCTGGTGGCCGAGCACACCTTCAAGAAGACCAATCTCACCACCCTGACCGAGCTGAGCGTCACCCCCGGCAGCCGCACCTTCGAGCTGCACGACCGGCTGACCAACCAGGCGGACTACGCCGACGAGTACCAGATCATCTACCACAGCAACTTCGGCACGCCGATCCTGGAGGCCGGTGCCAAGGTGACCGCCGCCGCCAGCGAGATCTCACCGTTCAACGACTATGCCAAGGCCGGGCTCAAGGGCTGGCAGACCTATCAAGGCCCCACCAAGGACTATGACGAGATGGTGTTCAACCTCAAACCCCTCGGCGACGCCCAGGGCCACAGCCTGGCGGTGCTGCACAATCAGGCCGGCAACCTGGGAGTGGCAGTGGGCTACAACGTCAAGCAACTGCCGGTGCTGACCCTGTGGAAGAACACAGACACTAAGCAGCAGGGCTATGTCACCGGCATCGAACCGGGCACCAGCTATGCCTACAACACCAAGTACCAGCGGCCCCTGGGTCTGGTGCCCACCCTACAGCCGGGGGAAACCAAGTCCTTCGACCTGAGCTACACCCTGCTGCTTGACGCCGAGGATACCCGCCAGGCGCTGGCCGAGGTGGCCCGTATCCAGGGCAAGCAGCCCCTCAAGCTGGTCGACAAACCCCTGGTGGATCTGACCAAGCACTGAGCTCATCAGGCTCCCCCACACGGGGGAGCCTGGCTGACTGGCGGGGGCACCGGCACCGGGTCTAGGCTTGACGGTAACCCAGGTTCAGGAGCCCCCATGACCTTTCCCCTGCAACAGCAGCTGCCCACCGCCAGCCGGCTCGTTTTGAGCTGCCGGGAGTTGGGTGCCGACGGCGAGCAGACCCCCTTGCTGCGCCGGGCAGTACAGCAGGCCGAGGTGCTGCTGGAGGCGGCGCTCGCCTGCGGTCTGCGCCAACTGGATCAGGCCGACAGCGATCACCACGGCAAGAGCCAGCAGGTGCTGGGGGAGCTGTTTCGCCGCCAACCCACCCTGCGGCAACAATTTATCCTGCAGACCAAGTGCGGCCTGGTACCGGAGGACGCCAACCACTGCCGTCAATACGATCTCAGCGCCCGCCACCTGATCCAGAGCGTGGAGCTGAGCCTCCAACGCCTGCATACCGACTACCTGGATATCCTGCTGCTGCACAGACCCGATCCCCTGATGGAGCCGGAGGAGCTGCTGGAGGCCTGGTACCAGTTGAGACAAGCCGGCAAGGTACGGCGGCTGGGGGCCGTCAATCTGTCGGTCGCCCAGCTGGCCTGGTTGCAACAACTGCTGCCCGAGCCCCCTCTGGTCGTACAACAGGAGATGAGCCTGGGTCAGCACCGCTGGCTGGAGGCCGATCTGCCCGGCCACGGCGCCGGTCAGGAGACCCTGATCTACTGTCAGCGCCACGGCATCCAGCTGCGGGGGCTCAGCCAGGCCCAGGAGATCAACATGAGTCGCGAGGAGTGGTACCGCCTGTATCAGACGGCCCGCGGCCAACCCCTGCCCTAGCCCCCTGCGGCCTGTTGTTGCGCCGGCAAAGCGTCGCACCATCCACTAGGCTAACTCTGAGCAGGCCACACAGAGTGAGGCAATATGACCCCAACCCCTTACCAGCTGCAGCACGGCTTCTATGCCATTGAGTGCCATGGTGACTATTTACGGATCTTTGTTGCCCAAAGCAGCAACGAGGAGCTGGTGATGGAGTATCAGCGAGAGGTCAAGCAGGCCATCAGCCGTCTCAGCGCCCGCCACTGGGGAGTCCACCTGGTGGTGATAGGGGATGCCCTGATGACCCAGGGTGCCACCGAGCGGCTGATCGCGGCCACCCGCGCCCAGGTTTCCCTGGGGCGCTGCTGCACCGCCATTGAGCTGCGTAACCCCAGGGCGCGCGCCCTGCAAACCAATTTCTGGCAAGGCATCTATCGGCAGGCCGGGCTGCACTGCACCGTAGTGGCCGACGAGGCGGCCGCCGTCCTGTGGATCCGTGAGCAGATCCGGCTGGCGGATCAGGCCGATGGCGGGTTGAGCAAGAACACCACCTCCCCCCCATAGTTGGGCAGATGGGCCAGGCGGCGCTGCCAGCCGGTGTCCCACTCCCCCCCTTGCACCAGCCCCAGCTTGAACGGCAGGGTGAGGTGCAGCAGGGCCGGCAGATAGGCCTGATAGCGGCTGACCGTTTGGCGGCCCCGGTAGGTCTGCACCACCAGCTCATCCACCACCCCGGTCAGGTCATTGAGCACGGCCACCTCGCCATTGGCGCTCCAGTCCAGCAAGCCGGTGACACTCAGGCGGCACTCCGCCGGCAAGCTGGCGCGCAGCTGGCGCAGGAAGCGGGCGTACGCCGCCAGATTGGCGGTGCCGGCATCGAAGTCGATCTGCAGGCCGATCACCGGATTGCCTGCCGCCAGCCAGGCAGCCCGCTGACGCAGCAGATCCCGCACCACGGCATCCGACCAGCTCAGGGTCTGCACCCGATAGCTGAGCCAGAGTTGGGGAAACGTCAAGCGGGAGACCGGCGGCCCCAGGGCCACCAGTTTCCCCTCCCGCCGCACCTCCCCCTGCAACAGGTAGAGGGTCTGGGCCTGAGCCAGCGCCGGCTGGGGACGCACCCCCGCCCATAACCAGAAGGCCTGGTACTGCTCCGCCAGCACAGTGGCGGCCGTCAGGGGCCGCGCCAGCCCCAGCAGCAGCAGGCCCCAGATCAGCCGCCTCACCAATAGTATTTCTGCTTGGCCGCCCATGGCGTCTTGCCATAGGTGCCCTTGAGGGTCTGGAACCAGGCCTTGCGCTCGGCCTTGGCGATCTCTTCACTGCCACAGTGGTTGTAGCCACTGCTGGCGAAGCAGTTGATGGCGCGATACAGGGCATAGCTGCGATCCTCCGCCGGCGCCTGGCTATCGGCGATCACCTGGCGATACCAGCTCAGGCGCCCCTGGGCCTGACCGGCGAACCGATCTGGCGCACCGCCCAGGATGCCGGCAGCTGGCTTCTCGCCCAGCGGGTCATCATCCCACCCCTGTTGCATCACCAGATCCCCCAGGCAGTTGAGGGCCCGCGGGTTGGCCGCCTTGGCCAGGCTGGCCACCGTCTCCTCCAGGGCCGGACAGGCATAGCCGTCCGGGCGCGGCAGCTTGCCGAAGGGGGTGAAGCTGAAGGGCTCCTGGCCCAGCGCCGGGCCGATCAACTGCTTGTCCTGCAGAAAATCGGCATAGTGGCCACGGGTCAGATCCTTGTAGAGCAGGGTGAAGAGGGCGGTATTGCGCTGGGCGCGCGGCAACTGCTTGTCTTGGGCCAGTTGCCGCAACAGGGGAGCCGCAGCACTAAAGCGCAGCAGGGGCTCCCGCAGTTGGGGATCCGTGAGGCCGCTGTCGCCGGCAAACAGGCGCGCGAGCTGGTCGGCCCGTTCCAAGGTCATGGCCAGCGCCAGATCCAGCAGCTTGCCCTGGGCGGCGGAGACGCCAGCCTGGCGCAGCTGCCGCCAGTGCCCCTCGGCCTCCGGCCAGCGGCCCAAGCCCATCAGGGCCATGCCACGCAGCACCTGGCGACTGAACTGCAGCAAGGGCGGCAGGGCGGCGGGCGTCTGGTCTGTGAGGCTCAGCACCCCGGCCAGATCCTTTTGCACATAGTAACGCTGGGCCAGTTGCAGGTAATCCCAGTAGGCTGACCAGCCAGCGTCGGCAAACACCGCCTGCTGGGCCGCCAGCTGCTCACTGTGCAGCGGCTGCCAGCGGGTCTCCCATTCGGAGATGGAGCGCATCAGTCGCAGATCCTGCACCAGGATGAAGGGCGGCAGGGACATGGGCTTGTCCGGCGAGGCGAGCAGCTTGTTATCGATTTCGTCAAACAGGGAGAAGGACAGCGGCACTTGCTGCACCCGGGCCTGATAAAGGGCCGCCAGCCCGGCCTCGTCCCCCATCAGCCAGGCCACCCGCCGATAGAGGCCGCGTGCCGAGTCGACATAGCGCCCTTGGGGATAGTCGGCCAGGTAGCCATCCAGACGCTGCCCCGCCTGCTGCAGCGCCGCCTGATCTACCCGACTGAGATCGTAAAAACCATACTCATCCGCCGCGCGCACCTGGGCCCGGTTGATGGCCACCCGCGCCAGCAGGTAGCGGGCCGTCTCCGTCAGCCAGCCCGCCGGCTGCTCGCTGAGGGCGGCAAACAGGCGCTCTGCCTCATCAAAGTCCGCCAGATAGAAGGCCCGCGCGCCGCGCAGGTAGTCGGCATACGGGGCTGCAGCGCCTTCGCTGGGCAGCTCTTGCAGGCTCGGCAGGGTATCGGCCTGACACAATCCCACCATGGCCAGCCGCGCCTCGGCCAGTGACTGCCGCTCAGCCGCCGACAAGGCGCCCTCTTGCTGCAATGCGGTCAAAAAGGGTTCGGCGGTGGTCAGGCGATTGAGGCTGCAACGTCCGGCCAGCCAGCCCTGGCTGCGCGTCTCCGCCTCGGTCACCACAGCAGAGGGCACCCCCAGGGACTGCGCCAGCCCGGTCAATCGCTCGATGGGCGCCGCCGCCGCTACCTCGGGATTGAGTTGCTCCAGGGAGAAAGGCACCGGCAAAGCAGCCGGCAGCAGAAAATGGCCATCGGCCTCGGCCAGCAGGGCCAGGTTGACCCGGGTATCGTTGTCGGCCGCCAGAAACGGCAGGCCGGTGAGACCACACTGGCCCTCATCCAGCTGCAGGCTGAGGGGCGGCGAACAGCTCACATCGGCACAGGACCACACAGCTCCCGCCCACCAGCACAACAACCAGCCCGCCTGCCGCGAATGCCTCATGGCCTCTTCCTCATCCGTTATCCCGTCAGGTCGGTATTATGCGCTCCAGCTGAGACACAGGACAATCCCACCGTCAGGGGAACCGCCGCCGGGTCCGGCGTCTACCAGAAGAGGCGGCCCAGCCAGGGGGCCAGCAGCACCGTCATCACACCGGCGATCAGCATCACCAGGCTGGCGATCACCCCCTCGGTGGGCCCCATCTGGTAGGCGCGGGCGGTGCCGGCGCCGTGGGCGGAGGCGCCCAGGGCGGCACCACGGCCCAGACGGCTGCGGATCATCATGCAGGTCAAGAGCCCCTCGCCGATGGCCATGCCGATCAGCCCGGTGAGCACCACGAACAGGGCGGTGAGATCCACCTGCCCCGCTACCGCCCGGGTGGCCTCCACCGCAAAGGGGGTGGTGATGGAGCGCATGGCCAGGCTGCGCTGCAACAGATCCGACAGATTGAGCCAGCGGGCCAGCCAGACGGTGCTGCTCACCGCCACCAGCACTGAGGTGGCCACCCCCAGGGTCAGAGAGAGCCAATGCCGGCAGATGAGCTGGCGATGCTGGTAGACGGGCACGGCAAAGGCCACGGTGGCCGGCCCCAGCAACCAGAGCAGCCAGCGGGACTGTGCCATGTAGTCGGCATAGCTGGCGTGACTGAGCAGCACCACGGCCACCAGCAGGGCCGGTGTCAGCAGCAAGGGGGTCAGGAGCAACCAGGGGAAACGGCGGTACAGGGCCTTGCTCAGGTAGTAGAAGGCCAGGGTCAACAGGAGAAACAGCACACCATGGCCCCACTCAAGCATGGCGGCGGCTCCGCCGGGCCAGCCAGAGCTCCAGCCGGTAGAGCCGGTCCACCACCAGGCTGGTGGCCGCCATCACCAGGGCGGTGCTCAACAGCAGCACCAGGGCGATACGCCAGCCCTCATCCAGCAGCAGGCGGCCGTAATTGACCACGGCCACCACCGCCGGCACGAAGAACAGCAGCATCTCCGCCAGCAGCCAGCCGGCACCGGCACTGAACCACTCCACTCTTACCCAGCCCAGCAGCAGCAGGGCCAGCAGCGCCAGCATGCCGGTGACATTGGCCGGCAGCGGCAGCGACCAGGCGCGTACCCCCCAATCCGCCAACAACCAGATCCCCGCCAGCAAGGCGATCTGCGCACTGGTGCGCCACAACTGCTGCCATCTGCTCATGCTGCCTCCCCATTGTGAAGTCGATCACAGTGTAGAGAGGCGAGATTAAGTCTTAAAATGAATTTTTATTATAAAATTTATGCCAATGAGGAATGAGTTATCGCCATGGACATTCGCGCCCTGCGCTACTTCGTCGAGCTGGTGCGCCAGCAGAGTTTCACCCGCGCCTCGGAACGGCTATGCGTCACCCAGCCCACCATCAGCAAGATGGTGCGCAGCCTGGAGGAGGAGATCGGTGAGCCGCTGCTGGACCGCCAGGGCCACAGCTTCCAGCTCACCGAGGCGGGCCAACTGCTGCTGGCCCGGGCCCAGAGCATACTGGCGGAGCTGGCCCAGCTGCAGAGCGAGCTGGCGGATCTGCAGCGTCTGCGCCGGGGGCGGCTGCGGCTGGGTATTCCGCCCATGGTGGGCCAGATCTACGCGCCGCTGATCCGTCGCTATCGCCAGCGCTATCCGGAGGTGGAGATCAGCATAGTGGAGTACGGCGGCCGCCATCTGGAGCAGGCGGTGAGTGAGGGTGAACTGGATGTGGCCCTGACCATGCTGCCCACCCGCTCCGGCGAGGTGTTGCAGAGCCTGGCCCTGGCGGAGCACCCTGTGCTGGCAGTATTGCCCGCCCAGGCCGAGACCCCGCCAGGCCCCCTATCCTTAAGCGATCTGCAGCAGACCCCCTTCTTGCTCTACACCCACTCCTTCACCCTCAGCGAGCGGCTGGAGCAGGGTTGCCAGGCCTGCGGCTTTGAACCCACGGTGGCGGCCCGCTCCAGTCAGTGGGACTTTCTCGCCGCCATGGTGCGCAGCGGCATGGGGGTGGCCTTTTTGCCCGAACCCATCTGCCGCCAGCTGGATCTGCAGGAGCTGCGTTGCCATCCCCTGACTCCGCCCCTGCTGTGGCGGCTGGGGGTCATCTGGGCCTGGCCAGCGCTACTCTCCCGCGCCGCCGAGGCCTGGCTGCAGCTGTGCCGGGAGCAGCAGACCAGCTAGTCGAGATCCGCCGCCGCGTGTCGCTCGGCCACCTCGCCCTTCTCCGGCCCCCCTAAGCGGTTGACCCGCCGCCCCCGCCGCACCGCCGGCCTGGCCGCCACCGTCTGGGCCCAGCGCAACAGATGGGGGTATTCCTGCACCGACAAGAAGTCCGCCGCCTGATAGAGATCCCCCAGCACCAGGGCGCCATACCAGGGCCAGATGGCGATGTCGGCGATGCTGTAGGCCTCACCCGCCACATAGGGCCGGGTGGCCAGCAGGCTGTCCAGCAGATGCAGCTGGCGCTTGGTCTCCATGGCGTAGCGGTTGATGGGGTACTCCAGCTTCTGGGGGGCGTACTGATAGAAGTGGCCGAAGCCGCCGCCCACGAAGGGCGCCGAGCCCATCTGCCAGAACAGCCAGTTGAGGGTCTCGGTGCGACCGGCCGGATCCTGAGCTAGCAGGGCGTCGAACTTCTCCGCCAGATAGAGCAAGATGGATCCGGACTCGAACACCCGGATGGGCTCAGGGCCGCTGCGATCCAGCAGCGCCGGTATCTTGGAGTTGGGGTTCACCGCCACGAAGCCGCTGCCAAACTGCTCCCCCTCACCGATGCGAATGAGCCAGGCATCGTACTCGGCCCCGGCGTGCCCCAGGGCCAGCAGCTCCTCGAGCATGATGGTGACCTTGATGCCGTTGGGTGTGCCCAGGGAGTAGAGCTGCAACGGATACTGCCCCAGCGGCAGCACCTTTTCATGGGTGGCGCCGGAGACCGGCCGGTTGATGTTGGCAAACTGACCGCCGGAATGGGCGGGCACCTGCCAGACCTTGGGGGGAACGTATTCACTCATACAGACTCCTTGTTGAACTGACTACTCAAACCCAGGCAAAAACACGACGCCAACTGCAGACCGGCCCGCAGCAATCCAACCCACCCAGGCTTTTCTGGCGCCATGCCCGCCCATCAGCTTTGTCAGACGATCCCGGCACAGCCCCGCTCGCCCCACCAGTTGGCGGGCCTCGCCCAACTCGATCGATAGAGCTGGTCGCGAGAAACAACGCTGAGCTGATTGGCAAGCTGAAACATTCATGGGGTTTGATTAGACGGCCAGGTCAGGCCGGAGGCGCTGTCGGGTAACCCCCTGCCCTTTCCCACTCGGGATTGCAGCCTGCTCAGCAGCCAGATTGTGCCGCGTCGCGCAGCAACAGGGCCTGGCTGTACTGCAAAAACTCATCCAGGTGCTTTTCGATGATGCTCACCGTGATCGGCAGTTGCAGGGCCTGGTAATCATGCACCGCTATGTTGCGAAACCCCACCATGCGCTTGAGGCCATCGGCCAGTGCGGCATCAATCCAGCCGCCAGCGGCCAGCAGCACGAACACGTCGCGCGCGCTTTGCGGCACGCCCAGCCGTTCACGGCGGATCAGGTGCTGGCCCATGTCCAGCGCCGCTTCGCAGGCCCGCTGGATGTTGAGGATGGCGGCATCCTGACGGGTAAAATCGCTGGCAAAGGTAGCCGGGTCCTCGGCGTATTCCTCGCGGGCCGCGCCACGCAGCGCTCTATGGTGGCGGCCTTGTTGACCAACACATCATCGGTCATAGATGGTTCCCCTTTGTCGTATGTCGGCCAACAGGCCGGCTCGGGCGGTTTCGAGGTTGGTTTTTTCGCTGAGGATGGCGGCTTCATACAGCGAAGCCTGTGCATCCTGTGCCCACCAGCGCTCGCCTGTGATTAGGATCCGGTATTGCATGACGGTCGAGGCAGCACGCAAGTCCAGCAGATCCACCGGGCAGCCCGCCACATCCGCCAGCTCGCCCGCCAGCTCAAACAGGGCCAGCGGCTCGGCATAACCGGCCACAAGTACCGCCAGATCCAGATCGCTGTGTGGCCCCGCCGTGCCCTGGATACGGCTGCCGAAGGCATAGATGGCCAGCAGATCCGGCATCCTGGCCTGCAGGATCCGGATCAGGGCAGCCCGGTTTATCGCAATCCATTTGTCATCTTGATCTTGACCCATCAAAAACACCCCTGCTAGCTCTGGCGGCGACAATCGTCAATCATACCCGCAAGGCAAAGATGAGACCTAGCAATCCCCCTCACGCACAGTGAACAATGCCAGAAAACCACTGGCTTGTGGCCTTAGAGATCCCCTCATTGTTCGAGACTCAAATAATTCCAAGCGTGCGGGCGTATAAACCCTGAATTCGTAGTACTGATACTCACTCATAGGGTGATCGAAGAAGATTGGATCTGAGCCGACAAACTAGACAGCCTTATTTGTCAGCCACAAGATGTTGAATACCGCTGATTAATGCTCGAAAGCTGGTGGATTTATTGCTGCCATCCAACGCGAGATGCGGGGCTCGCTGGACAAGGAAATTTAAAGCAGAATATTCGGCTAAGCAAAAGGAGCTTTTCAACCTAAAACAACGCGGGCGAGGGCCGACTGACCTTGCTTCACTTCAGAATTACTTAACCGATTACCAAATCGCTATGGATGAGACTGGTCCCGACTACGAAGTCGGGCAAGCGTTGGCTGCAGCAATACTGGAGCATTCTTGCCTTGCGGCTTGGCATAGTGAACTTAATCTTGTCGGGTAGTGACAACACCACTATTGAAAGATGAACTGGAGCCAATGTGAACCATTCAGAGTCCAACGCTGAGCCCTGGGCATTTTTCGATGCTGATTGACAGGAGTGGCCCTTCGGCTTTCCCCCCTTGATTGCACCTTGCGTAAGTCAGCCCCTTTATTATTTCGGCCATGAAAAAGCCCGGCACCGCCGGTTGATGAGATCAACCCAAACGGTGCCAGGCGAGGGTGGGACGCTTTTTCGCCCCATACCATTTGTGGGATGAAAATAAAGTCTCATCCTAATATGCAATCAAAACCACCAAATTTGGTCATTTTACGTTCAGCTCATGAGCTAAAGTATCATCCTGACAAAGACATCACAGCCCACACTTACCGATAATCATGAAAATATAGTTTCATCCTTTATCGTCAAAACCATATCAGGCCGATGCCGTGTCCCTGTTGTCATCGTCACTAATCCGGTACCCCATAGACCTATATCCCCGCAGCCGCTTGTCCCACATGCGCAGTAACGCCGGGTGGCCTAAATCAACGAAGTCTATGATTCGCACATTTGTTTTGCCCACATGATCCCGGTGTAGACGCCCAGCATACTGTTGCAGTGTGCCCCGCCAAGACACAGGCATCGCAAGGATAAGCGTATCAAGCGGTGGGTGGTCAAAACCCTCGCCTACCAATTTGCCTGTAGCCAATAGAATACGTGGTGCATTAGGCGCTAAATCAGCCAAGTCGGCCACCAACGTTGAGCGTTGCCGCTTGGACATTCGCCCATGCAGCACAAATGGTCGAGGTATCAGATCGTCGAGGGCTGCCTTTATTGCCTCAAGGTGTTCGGTGCGCTCTGTCAGGACAAGCACCTTACGCCCCAATGCAACTGCGTTGCGCACCTCGGCAGCAATGGCTTCGGTTCTCTCCCTATCATGAGCAAGTTGCCGAAAAACATCCTGGATACCTGCGCCGACGGGGAGTTCAATGTGGGAAAACCACCTGTGGGGCACAACCTCCAGATCTTGTGGAGCCGTTTCCGGTTTAGCCGCCGTATACCGAATCGGCCCACACTGCATAAAGATGATCGGCTGCAAACCATCACGACGGATGGGAGTTGCTGTCAGGCCCAGTACGTACTTTGCCTTCGTTCTTTTCAGAATGGCATCAAAAGAAGCCGCCCCAACATGATGGCATTCATCCACAATCACTTGGCCATAGTTTTCAACGAGCGGGTTAACCTCTCCCCGCCTGGAGACTGACTGCATCACGGCAATATCTATTTTGCCGGTGGGCTTGGACTTGCCGCCACCGATAGTGCCAATCAAACCCTTGCTGACACCGAGAAAAGTTTGCAGACGCTCTTGCCACTGTTTGAGCAGTTCAGTTCTATGAACCAACACCAAGGTGTTCACCCCACGACGCGCGATCATAGCGGCGGCAGTAACTGTCTTGCCAAAAGCAGTCGGGGCGCACAGTACGCCAATGTCGTGATGCAACATTGCCGACACAGCAGCTTCTTGATCGAGGCGCAGAGCTCCAGCGAAAGCCACATTGATAGCCTCCCCACCGAAACGTTCGTCGATCAAGTGGCTGTCGATACCATTGTCCCTCAGTAGCTCGAGAGCTGCATCAAGGCAGCCACGAGGCAATGCTATGTGCTGGGGGTAATTTTCAGCGCAACCAATTACACGTGGTTTGTCCCAAACCGACATTCGCATGGCTTGGGCCTTATAGAACTCAGGATTCTGGAAAGCGGCCAACCGGATCAGACGATTAGCTAACGGCTGGGAAAGCCCCTCTTTCTCGAAATAGAGCAGATCGGCCAGTGTCACGTTAAGAGACTTGGGCATCGGTCCAGCCAGCTTCTTCACGAGCGAGTTACCCCGCTTCCAGGGTGTAGCCAGATCCTCATCATCGATGAAGGTGACATCCAAAGGATGTGCACTCCCTGTCGCTCGCAAGATAGTCGGCTCAATATCGTGTGCAGCCACGAGCTGGATGCTCGCCAGGAATGCCCATTGATCCGGGTAGGGACGCAGCTCCGTGTCGACGAACACACTGCAACCACTCTCTCTTGGCCCCTTCTGTAGCGGCAAGGCAATCAGATTACCGAAGCCACCTTTAGGCATGGTGTCCTGATTGGGAAACAGCCGGTCGTAAGACTCAAGCTTCAACTGCCGGCTACGGGAGCAGGTATGGCTGATGATGGCCGAACCGAGACGTCTGGCATCCCGTGCCAGCACACGGCTGGCGAAAAATATCCATACGTGCGCCCCCTGACCAGAGCGGGAAATTTCCAGTGCAGCAGACACCCCCAGCTCTTCACAGGAGCACATTATCGCGCGGGCATCCTCGCGCCAATCAGCCTCATCCAAATCGATGGCAAGAAAATGGCAAGAGTCATCCTCCAGTAACGGATAGATGCCCACTGTGTGGCGACCGGCGAGGTGATCGTAAATAACATCATCGGACAGAGGGCTCAGCAGGCGGTTGCGACAGTCAGCACACTTGATCCGGGGTTTTTCACATATACCGGCACGCCATTCGTTTGCACAAGCGGGGGCATAGCCTGATTTGCCTGTTGTTTTGCTTTCCCAGCGAACAGGATAAACATCAGACCGACCACGAAACAGCTTCCGAAATAGCGCCACCTTTTCTGACGGAGAAAGCCGCGACTGCACTGCTTCCCGCACTCGCCAGAGCGATGTCTGAGGCAACCGCCACTCAATACCGTGCAGTTCGAGCAGGGCAATCAATCGCTGATTTTCGGCCTTGATAACCTCCAATTCGTCATGAATCATATGCCACTCTCTTCCGACGCAACGGTGCCCTCATTCTTCGCCCCACCGAATGCCCATCGACAACATGACGCAGAGCCTAACGTTTCATGGCTCAATGGTAGGTCGAGGAACCACTTACTCCTGCACTATAAATGTGAGCAAATAGAGCCCCAGCCCTCGAGTTGATTTCGTCTGGGCTGTAAGCGCTGGCAGGTAGATGGGCAAACAAGTGCTTGATGATCTCGGCCTTCATCTGCGCCTGCACTGTCGCCATGGTCCGCAAACGCTCTAGCGCAAAACGCTGATCGGTCAACTTGCCCAACAACTCCCTCGATAAGTTCTTGATTGCCTCTCTATCGCTTTTGGTGAGGGATTCTTTCTGCAACAAGTCAAATACCGCTAACTCGGCTTCGTTGTTCAGGCCTTCTCGCAGATAGCGCTTTTCCTCTTCGCTACAGCTGTCATTGAGAGCGAAAAGGTCATCCATAACCTTCTGAATTTCTG
>JAJOIN010000004.1 GCA_021209335.1 Aeromonadaceae bacterium | reverse complement strand
CTGGCAACAAGATGGTTGCCCCCTGTGACGGCACCATCGGCAAGATTTTCGAGACCAACCACGCCTTCTCTATCGAGTCTGATACTGGTATTGAGCTGTTTGTGCACTTCGGTATCGATACCGTTGAACTCAAGGGTGAAGGTTTCACTCGCATCGCGGCCGAAGGCCAGCAGGTGAAGAAAGGCGATACCATCATAGAGTTCGATCTGGCCGTGCTGGAAGCCAAGGCCAAGTCCACCCTGACCCCTGTGGTCATCTCCAACATGGATGACATCAAGGTCCTGACCAAGCTGAGCGGCGCGGTCACCGTGGGTGAAACCCCGGTTATGCGTATCAAGAAGTAAGCCCAGCTTCGATAAAAAAAGCTCGCCGATCGGCGAGCTTTTTTATTGCCTGCCGCCCGGTTCAGGCGCCCAACGGCCGCTGTCGCACCACGCCCTCCTGGATGGTCGAAGCCACCAAGCGCCCATCCTGCGTGAAGAACTGGCCCCGCACCAACCCGCGCCCACCACTGGTGGTGGGACACTCCACCGCGTACAACAACCAGTCGTCCAGCCGAAAGTCGCGATGAAACCACATGGCATGATCTATGGTCGCCACCTGCAAACCGGGCGTGAAGAAGCTCAGCCCGTGGGGTTGTAGCGCCGTCGGTAGGAAATTGAAATCCGACGCATAAGCCAGCAAATAGCGATGCACCGCCGACACATCCGGCATCTGACCGTTGGCCTTGAACCAGACGTAGCGCTTGGCCTCGCAGGGCGCCGCCTTGAGCGGGTTGATGAAGGTCACGGGGCGCATCTCGATGGGCTTCTCGGACAGGAACTTGTCATGCAGTGCATCGGGAATATGCGCCTTGAGGGCGTGGATCCACTCCAGCTCAGAGGTCAGCCCCTCCGGTCCCGCCACCTGCGGCATGGGCGCCTGATGCTCCAGCCCCGGCTCCTCCACCTGAAACGAGGAGGTGAGGTAGAAGATCGGCTTGCCATGCTGAATGGCCTGCACCCGCCGGGTGGAAACCGTCTGGCCGTCGCGGATCTGCTCCACCTCGTAAAGGATGGGATGGCGCACATCGCCGGGCCGCAAGAAATAGCAATGCAGCGAGTGAACACTGCGATCCGACTCCACGGTTTGATGGGCAGCTGAGAGAGCCTGCCCCATCACCTGGCCCCCGAATACGGCGCCAAAGCCCAGATCCTGACTCTGCCCGCGAAAATGGCCCGCCTCGATGGGCTCTAGGGCCAACAGGGAGAGCAAATCATTAAGAACATGACTCATAAGCAAATCTCAACGACGAAGAGTTTGGCTAGGGTAGCAAAGGCCACCGAATGGAACCACCATCCCAAAATAAAACGCCGCTCATTAGAGCGGCGTTTGGGTCTACCTTTCAGGCTTAGGCCTTGAGCAGGTACTGACGCATGGCGGCAAAGTCCACCGGCAGGTTGTCGGAGAGCAGCGGCAGATCGGCGCGCTCGGCCAGCGGGGCCGGCAAATCGAGCTTGAGATCCAGGATCCGCTCCACGCTTTCCTGGAACTTGGCCGGATGGGCGGTGCACAGGAAGATACCCACTTCCTTGTCACTCAGCTGAGCTTGCAGCACATCCCAGGCGATGGCGCCATGGGGCTCACACAGGTAACCCTGGGCATGCAGACGCTTGAGGGCGTCCTCGGTCTGCGCATCATCACGAGCACCATAGCCCAGCTCGGACAGCGACCAGCCCTTGACCTTGAACAGCTCCTCCACCCGCGGCCAGTTGTTGGGACGGCTGACGTCCATGGCGTTGGACAGAGTAGCCACCGTGGTCTTGGGATCCCACTGACCGGCGGCCAGATAACGCGGCACCGTATCGTTGGCGTTGGTGGCCACCACAAAGCGCTTCACCGGCAGGCCTAGGGCCTTGGCGATGAGACCCGCGGTCAGGTTGCCGAAGTTGCCGGACGGCACGGCGATCACCGCCTCGGCGCGCTGCTCCAGCGGTAGCTCGGCCACTGCCTCGAAGTAGTAGCACACCTGGGCCAGCAGCCGGCTGATGTTGATGGAGTTGGCGGAGTTCAAACCGATGGCGGCCTTGAGCTCCTCGTCATCGAAGGCTTGCTTGACCAGTGCCTGACAGTCATCGAAGGCACCCTCCACCGCCACGGTGCGGATATTGCCGCCCAGGGTACAGAACAGCTTCTCCTGCAGCGGGCTGATCTTGCCCTTGGGATACAGGATCACCACCTCTATGTTGGGCAGGCCATAGAAGGCATGGGCCACCGCCGCCCCGGTATCGCCGGAGGTGGCGGTGAGAATGGTGATCTTCTCGCCTTGGCTGAAGGCGGTCAGGCACTGGGCCATGAAGCGGCCACCGAAGTCCTTGAAGGCCAGGGTCGGACCATGGAACAGCTCCAGGGCGTACTGGTGGTCACTCACCTTCACCAGGGGTGCCGGGAAGACGAAGGCATTCTGCACCAGTTGGGCCAATTGCGCCTTGGGCAGCTCATCGCCAATCAGGTGATGGAGGATCTCCACCGAGCGCTCGACGAAGGGCTTCTCCAGCAGGCCATGGATGTCGGCGAAGGGCTGGATCTGCTCGGGGAAGAAGAGCCCCTGCTCACGCCCCAAGCCCTGCTTCACCGCTTGGGCAAAGCTCACCTGCTCGCTATGGTCCTTGATGTTGTACAACTTCATAATCCTTGTCCTGTTACCTGGGTGCCTTGGGTGTCGATATGACAGACATGGCAGAAACCATCTTGATTCTGGATGAAGTGCTGCTCCATCCACTCCTTCATGCGCAGCGCCTGCTGCTTGTCGGTCATGGCCACGAAGACGGTGGGGCCAGAGCCTGAGATACCGGTGGCCAGGGCGCCGGAGAGTTCGGCGTGCTGGCGCACCTGGGCAAAGCCCGGGATCAACGCCTGACGATAGGGTTCGGCGATCACATCCTTGAGTACGGCAGCGGCCAGGGCCTCCTGACCGCTGTGACTGGCATGGACGAAGGCGGCGAGGCGACGGCCGTAGGTCAGGCAGTCGCTGCGGCGATATTGGGCCGGCAGTATGGCGCGGGCCTCGGCGGTGCTGATGCTGATCCCCGGATAGCAGACCACCCAGTACCAGTGCTCAAACGCCGGGATGGACTGGCTGATGATACCCGCCTCCTCCACCATCAGCTGGATGCCGCCCAGGTAGCAGGGCGCCACGTTGTCATAATGCACCGAGCCGGAGATGCGGCCCTCCAGCTCGCCCATCAGCAGCAGTTGCTCATCCTTGTCGAGGGCGTAGTCATGGAAGGCGTTCAGCGCTTCCAGAGCCGCCACTATGCTGGAGGCACTGGAGCCCAATCCTGAGCCGATGGGCAGGTTCTTCTCCAGCACCATGTGCAACGGCTTGATACTCAACCCCTTCTTGCGCAGGGCCTCGCCATAGCCTTGGTAGCAGGCATAGACGATATTCTTGTCTGCCTCGGCAGGCAGCTTGTGGGCGAACCGCCCCTGGCAGCCCAAAGAGAACGCCTGCTCAGAGGCGCTGACTTCTACCCGGTCACCCAGCAGGGTGCCGTCGATGGGCGCCAGCGCGGCGCCCAGTACGTCAAAACCGACGCTTACGTTGCCGATTGAGGCGGGTGCGTATGCCACCACTGTCATGGCTTAAACCTCCTGCTTCCAGTTCAGGGTCCGCAGCAGATCGGCGAACACACCGGCAGCGGTTACTTCGGTACCGGCCCCGTAGCCACGCAGCACCAGGGGGATCGGCTGATAATAGGTGGAGAAGAAGGCCAGGGCGTTCTCACCATCCTTCACCTTGTACAAGGGGTCGTTACCATCCACGGCCTTGATGGCCACCCGGCATTGGCCGTCTTCGATGGTGCCGACGTAGCGCAGTACCTTACCCTCGGCCTTGGCCTCGGCGCAACGCTCGCGGAACCAGGCATCGGCTTCGGGCAGACGCGCCAGGAAGTCCTCGGCACTGCCGGAGGCATCGAAGCCCGGCGGCAGCGCCTGCTCCACCTGCACGTCCGACAGATCCAGCGCCATACCGGCCTCCCGCGCCAGGATCAGCAGCTTGCGCGCCACGTCCATGCCGTTGAGATCGTCCCGCGGATCCGGCTCGGTGAAGCCGTTGCCCTTGGCGATCAGGGTGGCTTCAGAGAAGCTCAGGCCCTCATCCAGCTTGCCGAAGATGAAGGAGAGGGAGCCGGACAGGATGCCGGCAAACGCCTTCAACTTATCGCCGGCCTTGATCAGGTTCTGCAGGTTCTCGATAACCGGCAGACCGGCGCCCACGTTGGTCTCATAGAGGAACTTGCGCCGGGTCAAGAGCGCCGTGCGGCGCAGCTCGCGGTAATAGGCCAGGCTGCTGGTGTTGGCCTTCTTGTTGGGGGTGACCACATGGAAGCCGGCCGCCAGGAAGTCGGCATACTGGCTGGCCACCTCCTCATTGGAGGTACAGTCAACAATCACAGGGTTGATGAGGTGGCTATCGTCCACCAGCTTGCGCACCGCCTCCAGGCTGAAGGCCTGCTGGGCCTGGCCCAGCGCGTCGCGCCAACCGGCCAAATCGATGCCGTCCTTGTTCAGCAGCAGCTGACGGGAGTTGGCCAGCCCCACCACCCGCAACCCTATGCCCTGCTCGGCCAGCACGGGTTGCTGACGGCGGATCTGCTCCAGCAGGGCACCACCGACCCCGCCCAGCCCCACCAGAATGATGTCGATAAACTGCTGGCTGCCAAAGATGTTCTGGTGGCAGGCCTTGATACCTTCGGCCACCTTGTGCTTGACCACCACGGCGGAGATGGAACGCTCGCTGGAGCCCTGGGCGATGGCGACGATATTGATGGACGCCTGGGCCAGGGAGGTGAAGAAGCGGGCGGCGATGCCCTTCAAGGTACGCATGCCGTCTCCCACCAGGGAGAGGATCGCCAGGTCATGGCGCATCTCGATGGGCTCCAGCATGCCGGCCTTCATCTCCAGGGCAAACTCCTGCTCCAACGCCTTGCGGGCCTTCTCGGCATCATAGGTGTGGATACAGAAGCTGATGCTGTATTCGGAGGAGGACTGAGTGATCAGCACCACGGAGACGCCAGCGCGGGAGACGGTGGTGAACAGGCGTCCGGCCAGCCCGACCATGCCCTTCATGCCCGGGCCGCTGACGTTGATCATTGAGATGCCACCCAGATCGGAGATGCCCTTCACCGGGTACTCGTCATCCTGCTCGGGACCGATCAGGGTGCCCTCGCCTTGCGGGTTGAAGCTGTTCTTGATGAGACAGGGAATGTGGAAACGGGCGATGGGGGCAATGGTTCTGGGGTGCAGCACCTTGGCACCGAAGTAGGAGAGCTCCATGGCCTCCTTGTAGGACATGCGCTTGAGCAGCACGGCATCCGGCACCAGGCGTGGATCACAGCTGTAAACACCGTCCACATCGGTCCAAATTTCGCAGCATTCGGCATCCACACAGGCGGCCAGCACGGCGGCGGAGTAGTCGGAACCGTTGCGGCCCAGCAGCACCAGCTCACCCTGCTCGTTGCCGCCGGTGAAGCCGGCCATCAGGTAGATGCAATCGGGCTGGAGGCCCTGTTCGGCGAAGCGGGCGCGGGAGACATCGATGTTGACGTGGGATTCGAGGAAGCCACCCTCGGCCAACAGCATGCTCACCGGATTGATCAACGCCACATGATGACCGCGGGTCTTCAGTAACTGCTCCATGCAGGCGATGGAGAGCGCCTCGCCGCGGCTCAGGATCTTGGCCTGGATGTTATCCGGGCACTGGCCCAGCAGCAGTATGCCATCCATCAGACGACGCACCTGGCCCAGTTCCTGAGCCAGGCGGGCCTTGAGCTGCGCATCATCCAGCGCCGGATACTTGGCCTTGAGCCCGTCGATCAGGCGGATGAAGATGCCCTCAATCTCTGCCAAGGTTCCGCTGGCGTCCAGCCCCTGCCCGGTCTGCTCGGCCAGCGCCACCAGGTGATTAGTCACCTTGGCCGGCGCCGACAGCACCAAGGCCACCTGGGCTTGCTGCTGGGTGTTGACCACGATGTCGGCCACCCGCAAGAAACGCTCGGCATCCGCCAGCGAGGAGCCCCCAAACTTCAGAACACGCATACTACCTCTCCCTGTAACGAAAAGGCCCGTACCTGGTAGGGTACGGGCCTTTGAAATTTACTGAACCTACTGTCAGTGCATCAGCCCGCCCCGAAACCACCCAAGGTGGTGCCGGTAATAGTAATGGTGGTGGTGATGCGGGTACCAAAAGACAGCATGTTACAAAACCTGTGTGGGTAAACGCGCCTAGCAATACCGGATGAGGCCCGCCCTGTCAACCTTGGCCACCGACAAGGGCCCGCTCCAGGTCTTTGCACAGCAGATGCAAAAGGTTTAAATCCCGCTGACTTAACATGGGAACCCCTGTCATAACCCATTGCGCCAGCTTTTCATCTGGTGAAATAGCCAACTCACCGAATAATCCATGAATTCGCTGTTTCAGCGCCCGCACCTGGGCTTCAGCCGGCAGAGGGGCGCTCGCTGGCAAGACAGGCAAGCTAAGCCGGCTAAGTTCATAGGCATACAACATGATGGCCTGCCCCAGGTTCAAGGAGGGATACTCCACCTTGAGCGGCAGATAACTCACCAGATCCGCCTGGGCCAGCTGCTCGTTGGACAGCCCCGACTCCTCGCAGCCAAACAAGATGGCCACCCGCCGCAAATCCGGCTTGCCTTGCAACTGCACCTTGAGTTCATCGGCCGTCAGGTAGATCTGCTGATGTCCCCGGCGACGGGCCGTAGTGGCTACCACCAGATCCATGTCTGCCAGGGCGCTGGGCAGGTCTACAAAATGCTCTGCTTCTGCAAGTATCTCCTGGGCACCGTGGGCCACCCAACCAGCCGCCGCCTCCTGATGCACCCGGCTGTTGACCACCCGCAGCCGGTTAAAGCCCATGGTCTTCATGGCTCGGGCCGCAGCCCCCACGTTTTCTGCCCGGGCTGGCGACATAAGCACAAAATAAATATCCAACATGACCTCCCGCCTTGTTCGCGGACAATCTACCTTGCCAATCTGGCCTGTGCCAGGCTTGCTCGCTTTTTGCTCAGTGCCAATTTACAGCCGCCGCCCCTGTGTCATGCTTAGCCACGATGATGCTTCGAGGAGGGCCGCGATGAGATGCACTGCACTGCGTTCACTGCTGTTATTGTGCCTGCCCCCCTGTGCTATGGCCGTGGATCTTAGCGGCAAGACCACCTTGGGAGAAACCTGGTATTGGAGTGAAGGTCAGGAATACTTGGCCTCCCCTACCCCCGCCAAACAGCCACAGCAAACCCAATGGTTCTGGCAGCACCGCCATGAGATCCAAACCCAGCCCCTCATCGCCGGCGTGGCCATCACCTTACCCTTCGGTCTGGCCATCAGCAGTAGCCTGCACCAATGGCAGGCGGCCCCACATCAGCAGATGATCTGGCAATTGGGATCGACCTATGGCTTCACCCCCGCACTGCAGTTACAAGCCCATTACCGCTTGCAATCCCCTAGCCCGTTGCGCAGCGGCGAATCACAGCCGCAGATGGATCTGGGGCTGCTTTATCGCTTCTGAGTCCACGTCAAATGCCAGCGGCGAAAGGGGGTTGATCAATATCAATCATATGGCTGAAAGTGTTATAGTTTTGTACCAAATGTATTGAGATGTTGCCCTCAGCTGATACATTTGCTGCCTTCCTTGCCCCACATCATAACCGTGGGCTGGATGCCGCATGCGTCACGTGATACCAGTCCGAGTTTGCCACTTTGCATGCCCCAGCTCCCTCGTTGTGATTGCCACGCTCGCCAAAGCGGGTTAAAAAAGCATTAACATTTGCACAACATAATTATTCGTTATTGGGTAACGCCATGCAGACAGCGCAGATTTTGATCGTCGAAGATGAACTGGTCACCCGCAACACCCTAAAGAGTATCTTTGAAGCCGAAGGATACCAGGTTCAAGAGGCCAATGATGGCGAAGAGATGCACCAGGCCCTGAAATCCCATCCCATCGATCTGGTGATCATGGACATCAATCTGCCGGGAAAGAATGGTCTGCTCTTGGCACGTGAGATCCGTGAACGGGGTGAGATGGCACTGATGTTCCTCACCGGGCGAGACAACGAGGTGGACAAGATACTGGGGCTGGAGATTGGTGCCGATGACTACATCACCAAACCCTTCAATCCCCGGGAGCTGACCATACGGGCCCGCAACCTGCTGGGCCGCACCATGCGCTCCGACTTGGTTAATCAAGACAGCGCCCTGGTGGAGCAGTACCGCTTCAACGGTTGGGTGTTGGACATCAATAGCCGGGCGCTGATCACCCCGGCCGGTGACACCATACGGCTGCCCCGCTCTGAGTTCCGCGCCATGCTGCACTTTTGCGAAAATCCGGGCCAGATCCAGACCCGCGCCGAGCTGCTGATGAAGATGACGGGTCGCGAGCTCAAACCCCACGACCGTACGGTAGACGTCACCGTACGGCGCATCCGCAAGCATTTTGAGTCCTTTACCGAGACACCGGAGATCATCGCCACCATCCATGGCGAAGGCTATCGCTTCTGCGGTACGCTGGAGACGGCATGAGCCAGTCGACAACAAACAAGGCGCCACTGGGCGCCTTGTTTGTTTCTGCCCTGGCAAACACAAGCCGTTTAGCCGTCCAGACATAAAAAAGTCCATTGACAGTCAGACAGGATCTTCATAGCATCATCCCCTGTCATCCAGGCCATACTTTAGCAACTATCGCTATCAGCCTTGGCATCCACTGACCACATATCGGCCATAGCGACTTCTCGGCCACAGATAGATCGGAACCTAGCCTATGATAAGACTGAATGCCGTCGCCAAGACCTACGGGGCAGGCGCCTCGGCCGTCCAGGCGCTCAAGCCGGTGGATCTGCAGGTGCAGCAAGGGGAAATCTTTGGCGTCATCGGTGCCTCCGGTGCCGGCAAGAGCACCCTGATCCGCTGCGTCAATCTGCTGGAGCGCCCTACCCAGGGTAGCGTGGTGGTGGATGGTGTCACCTTAACCGAGTTGGGTGAGCGCCAGTTGACCCTGGCCCGTCGCAAGATCGGCATGATCTTCCAGCATTTCAATCTGCTCTCCTCCCGCACCGTATTCCAGAATGTGGCCCTGCCCCTGGAGCTGGCCGGTCAGACCCAGGCCCAGATCCGCGCCCGGGTATCCGAGCTGCTCAAGCTGGTGGGCTTGGAAGGCCGCGCCCAGGCTTACCCGTCTGAGCTCTCCGGTGGCCAGAAACAGCGGGTGGCCATCGCCCGGGCCCTGGCGCCGGAGCCCAAGGTGCTGCTGTGTGATGAGGCCACCTCGGCGCTAGATCCCCAGACCACCCAGTCCATCCTGGCGCTGCTCAAGGAGATCAACCAGCGGCTGGGGCTGACCATACTGCTCATCACTCACGAGATGGAAGTGGTCAAGAGCATCTGTGACAAGGTGGCCATCATCAGCAATGGCGAGTTGATCGAGCAAGGCGAGGTGGCCTGGTTCTTCAGCCATGCCCAGACCGAGCTGGCCCGGGAGTTTATCCGCTCCACCATCCACCTGCCGATCCCGGAAGAGTACCAGCGCCGCCTCAGCGCCGACGCCACGCCGGGCAGCCAGCCGCTGCTGCGGCTGGGCTTCACCGGCCAGAGCGTGGACGCCCCACTCATCTCCCAGGTGAGCCGCCAGTATGCGGTGGATGTGAGCATCCTCAGCGCCGATATCGAGTACGCCGGTGGCGTCAAGTTCGGCTTCCTGTTGGCGGAGCTGTTGGGCGAGCCGGCTCAGACCGAGCAGGCCATCGCCTTTTTCCGCGAACATCACATTCAAGTGGAGGTGCTGGGCCATGTCCGCAGCCATGATTAATCTACTCTGGCAATCCTTGGGCGAGACCCTCTACATGGTGCTGGGCTCGGCGGCCTTTAGCACCCTGCTGGGGCTGCCGCTGGGCGTCGCCCTGCACATCACCAAACCAGGCCAAGTGCTGGCCCGCCCCCAACTGAGCCGGCTGCTGGGCATGGTCGTCAATCTGGGGCGCTCCGTGCCCTTCATCATACTGATGGTGGCCATCATCCCCCTGACCCGCCTCATCACGGGTACCAGTATCGGTACCACGGCGGCGATAGTGCCGCTGACGGTGGCCGCCATTCCCTTTGTGGCACGCCTGGTGGAAGGCGCCCTGATGGAAGTCCCCGCCGGCCTGGTAGAGGCCGCCCAGGCCATGGGGGCCCTGCCCCGCCAGATCATCACCAAGGTGCTGCTGCCCGAGGCCCTGCCCGGCATCATCAACAGCATCACCATCACCCTAGTCACCCTGGTCAACTACTCTGCCATGGCGGGCGCCATCGGTGGCGGTGGCCTGGGGGATGTGGGTATCCGTTACGGCTACCAGCGCTTCGATCCCGGTATCATGCTGATCACAGTGCTCATCCTGGTGGCCCTGGTTCAGTTGATCCAAAGCCTGGGCGAATATCTGGTCAAACGGGTCGATCACCGCTAACACAGTCAGGGCCTACGCCCGCCTATCAAGGAGTCATCATGGCAATATCATTCAAGTCCACCGCCGTCGTTCTACTGGGCAGCCTGCTGCTAAGCGCTTGTGGTGAGCAAAAGGCGGATCATCACATCAAGGTCGGCGCCATCGCCGGTGCCGAAGCCCAAGTGGTGGAAGTGGCCAAACAAGTGGCCAAGGAAAAGTACGGTCTGGAGGTGGAAATCGTGCCCTTCAGTGATTACGTCACCCCCAACGTGGCATTGAACGATGGCAGCATCGATGTCAACGCCTTCCAGCACAAGCCCTACCTGGACGCCCAGATCAAGGATCGCGGCTTCAAGCTGGTGGCCGTGGGCAACACCTTCGTCTACCCCATCGCCGGTTATTCCAAGAAAATCAAGTCCCTGGCCGAGCTGGCCGACGGGGCTCAGGTGGCCGTGCCCAACGATCCTACCAACCTGGGTCGCTCCCTGCTGCTGCTGCAAAAGCAGGGCCTGCTGAAGCTTAAAGACAATGTGGGCCTCAACGGTACCGTGCTGGATATCGTGGATAACCCCAAGCAACTGAAGATCGTCGAGCTGGAAGCCGCCCAGCTGCCCCGCTCCCTGGAAGACGTGGATCTGGCCATCATCAACAACACCTACGCCTCCCAGGTGGATCTGCAGGCTGATCGGGATGGTCTGTTCGTGGAAGACAAGGACTCCCCCTACGTCAACCTGATCGTGGCTCGTGAAGACAACCAGAACGACGAGAAGGTCAAACAGTTCGTTCAGGCCTACCAAAGCGAAGAGGTCTATCAGGCGGCCTACAAGCTGTTCAACGGCGGTCTGGTGAAGGGCTGGTAAACTGCGCACTGGATCCCGACACAGTGACAAGGCCACGGCAATCGTGGCCTTTTTTATGGCTGCCGGTTAGACTCGAGCCGGAAAAGAGCAACACGGGATAATTATAAGATGCGTACCTGGTATCTGGCCTATTGCAAATGCAAAGAAGAAGAACGCGCCAGACTGCACCTGCGTAACCAGGGGGTGGACAGCTACTATCCCCAGGTGCAGGTGGAAAAGTTGGTAAGAGGACAGGTTCGCCAAGTGAGTGAACCCATGTTTCCCTGCTACCTGTTCGTCCATGTGGATCTGGAGGAGTTTCCCGCCAGTCGCTTGAAATCCACCCGCGGCCTGCGCCGCATCATCACCTATGGCGAGCAATGGCAGACGGTGCCTCAGCCGCTCATCATCGATCTGATGCGGCATGAGGATAGCGACGAGGCCAGAGAGCGGCTCAATCAGCTACCCAAACAGGGCGAGCGGGTCACCATAGAGGAAGGCCCCTTCAGCGGGCTGCAGGCCATCTACCAGGAACCGGACGGCGAACGCCGCTCTGTGCTCTTGCTACAGCTGCTCAATCAGGAGGTCTGCAAGAGCTTCTGCAACCTGAGTTTCCGGCGCCTTGCCTAGCGGCGAGGCTAGATGCCGCGCAGCAGGCGGTACTCCTCCAGCACGTAGGTGTCAGTCATGCCGCTGACAAAGTCCAGGATCAGCCTCAGGCGGTAATACCACTCCCGTTCCAACGGGCAGACAAAATGCGGCGCTGACTCGCTGATCGCCCTATGATAGGCAGCCAAATGCCGGGGTGGCAGCCGATGATAGAGCCGCAGAGCCAGAGGATGGGTCGCTTCTTGATCTCGCGCCAGCGCGGCGAACTCAGCCGCCGGCAACGCCAGCAGACAGCCGTAGTGATCCAGCACGCCACCGATGGCCGCGTGCCCCTGCAACTCCAGCGCCTCCACCTCCCGTTGACGAAACACCTGCTGACGCGCCACTTGTTTGAGCCGCTCCAGCACCCGGGCCGCCGGCGAATCTCGCAACAAACCGGCTACCGCCTCTCCGGCCAGCAGGCGAGCCTGTTGTTGCACAAATCCCTCGCTAGCCAAGGCCACCAGCTCCTCGGTGAGCTGGCGACGAAACGCCGGGAAGAAGCCTTCCGGCGCCTGACTGGCCGCGCGCAACAGCGCGACCAGATAAGGCTCGCACTCGCCGTCCTGCAGGTGGGCCAGCAGGCGGGCCTGACTGAGCAGCCGCCGATCCACCGCATCTTCCAGGTCGGCGATGCAGTAGGAGATGTCATCGGCCAGCTCCATCAGATAGACCAGGGGATGGCGCACGCCGTCCTGCAGTCCCAGGGCCTGCTGCAGTCGCGCCATCAAGGGGGCCTCGCTGTAAAAGTAACCGGCCTTGCAGCCTTCCCCGGCGGGATAGGGGTATTTGATCAGGGCGGCCAACTGACTGTAGGTGAGATCCAGCTGCTGCAGGCTGTGCACCAGCCGCAGGCTCTGGGCGTTACCATCGAACGCCAGCAGATCGGCCTGCAGCTCCGGCCACTGGGCCGAGCGCGCCGCCGGCAACGCTTGGTTGGCCAGAGCATCGAGATGGCTGGCCAACCAGTGGCGACACAGCGCCTCACCAAAATGACCAAAAGGCGGATTACCCACGTCGTGCAGCAGGCAGGCCATCTCCAGCAGATCCTGCAAAGGCGTCGCCAGAGGCTGCATCCAGGCCTGGCGATCTACGATGGCCCGCAACAACTGGCGACCGGCCTGCTGCACCTCCAGCGAATGGGTGAGACGACTGCGCACCGACGCCTTGACGTCCAGGGCAAACACCTGGGTCTTTTGCTGCAAGCGGCGCACCGGCGAGCTTTGCACGATCCGCGCCCTGTCCCGCTCGGTGGCGATCCAGAGGGTCTCCTCGACACCGCCACTGTCGCGGCGTGCCTGGATCAGCCTGCCATAGGCCGCAAGCAGGCTGGTCGACATGACTACTCCTGGAGCCATTGTTGCAACAGCGCCAGATCCTTAGGCGCGGTGCGTTTGATGGTATCGATCCAATCGCCGATATTCTCCCACCAGGCCGGCAGCTCCGGGCTCTGGGCCTGCTGGGCCAGATCAAATAGCCGTTTGAGGCCGATAGCCCCCGCTGCGCTCTTAAGCTTGTGGGCCTCGCTGACGATACCCTTCTGATCCTTGGCGGTGAGATTGGTGGCCAGGTGGGCCAGATAATCGGGCAGCACCTGCTCAAACAGACTGACCGCCTGCCCCAGCACCGGCTTGCCCACCATCTGGGCATACTCGTTGAGGAAGGTCAGATCCAGTACCTTCTCCCGACTGCTCGGCGCCGGCGGTGGAAGCAGCGGCTCCACCGGCTGTCGGGGGGCAAAGAGTTGGTTCAAGGTCTCCGCCAGATTACTCACCGACATGGGTTTACCTATCACATCGCAGATGCCTTGGGCGGCATAGACCGCCTTGTCCCGCACCAGGTTGGCCGTCAGGGCCACCATGGGGGGCAACTGCTTGCGGTCATAGCGGCGCAACAGCTCATCGGCGATATCAAAGCCGGTCATGTCTGGCAGCTGAATATCCAGCAGCAACAGATCAAACGTCTCGGGCTTGAACAGGGCCAGGGCCTCGGCACCGGTGCGGGCTGCCACCGTCTCATGACCAAACTTGTGCAACAGGGCGGTGGCCACCGTGATGTTGAGCTCCACATCCTCCACCAGCAAGATGTTGAGGGGGGGCACTTCGCCGCTCTCCTCCCGCTCAAGGGCCGGTTCGGTCAGCAGCGGCAAGTCCAGCTCCACCCAGAAACAGGTGCCCTGCCCCAGTTCACTCTCGACGCCGATATCGCCGCCCATGGCCAGCACCAGCTGACGGGTCACCGCCAGACCGATGCCGGAGCCGGTGGCATGTTTGTCACCATTGAGCTGGTAGTACATGGCGAAGATGTTCTCCAGCTCGCTGGCCGGGATGCCGATACCGGTATCCTCCACCTCGATGCGCACCTTGAGGTGATCCTCCTGTGGGGGCTGGAACAGCAGGCGCAAGGTGATCCCCCCCTGCTCGGTGAACTTGATGGCATTGCCTGCCAGGTTCCATAGGATCTGACGCAAGCGGGTACCGTCGGCGTTGACCCGCTCCGGGATATCGCCATCCACATCAAAATGCAGGTAGAGCCCCTTCTGCTCGGCCATCAGCCGGGTCAGGCTTTCGATATCCTGCAAGAACATGGACAAATCCAGCGGCGCCGGCGCTATCTCCAGACGATGGCGATCCAGCTTGTCCAGGTCGATGATGTCGTTGAAGATGTTGCCCAGGGTGACGGCGCTCAGGTGAATGGTGTTGAGGTGCTGGCGCTGCAGCGGGGTCAGCTCGGTATCCAGCAGGATGCGGCTTAAGCCCACCACGCCGTTGAGCGGGGTGCGCAGCTCATGACTGATGGTGGAGATGAAGCTGGTCTTGTCCCGACTGGCCTTCTCCAGTTGCTCCTGGTAGGCCTTGTGCTCTGTGATGTCCCGGCCAAAGCCCAGCAAGCCCAGGTGATGGCCCTTCTCGTCGTAGAAGGGCAGCTTGTGGATCTCAAAGCAGGCCTTGCGGCCATTGGGGAAGGTGAGCCACTGCTCATAGGTCACCGCCTCCTTCTTCTCCAGCACCAGGCGATCCGTCTCTACCACCTTCTCCGCCACGGCTCTGGGATAGATCTGGTGCGGCAGCATGCCGATGAGCTGGGCCTCCGACAGCCCCACCAGCTGCTCCATGGCCCGGTTACAGCCGGAAAAGCGGCCATGCTCGTTGCGGTAGTAGACCAGATCCGGCGAATTGTCGATGAAAGAGCGCCACAAGGCACCGCGGGATTGCAGCTCGCGCTGGGCGGCCTCGCGGCGCAGCACCTCCGCCTCCAGTTCCTCCATGGCCCGCTCCTGGGCGATCTCGGCCCGGCGGGTCTCGTCCATCTGCTGGTGCAACTGGCTGATGTTGAGCTGCAACTGCTCATTGAGCGCCTTGTCCCGATCCCGCATCTCTTGCAGCTTGTTGACCAAGTCTTTGAGGCGCTGGCGGGAGTCTTCCAGCTCATCCACCACGGCGGTGAGGAAGTAAGCGGCCCAGGGCGTCACCAGCAGACCAAAGAAGATGGAGCGCACCAGGTCGACAAACTCGACGGTGCCGCGTAACAGCAGGGTCACCCCCACCTGTATCATCACCGCCAACAGGATGACAAAGGAGGCCAACAGCAGGCTGAAACGGATGATGCCTAACCGGGTAAGGCCATTAACGTAATACTGCGCCCAGGTTTTCATGCTCGGATCCCGACAATAACAAAGGCTTGGCAAAGCGGACATGATAGCAGGCCGCCTGGCCAGAGACCCTGGTGTTATCGCAAAAGCCGAGTCTGGATCAAGCTTGGCGAGGAGGCAGGGGCGTAAACACGAAGGGGGTGTGGAGGGCGCTGCCCTGGGGACCTTGCTGTGCCAGCTGCCGGCTGATGGCCACCATGGCACTCCAGCGGTTCTCGCACCAGGCGGGTGCCAGCAGGGTGGGTGCCCGCGCCGAAGCTGAGACCCTGTGGTAGACCACCTCCGGCGGCGTGTGGCGAATCATGGCGCAGGCCGCCGCCACATACTCCTCTTCGGTCAGCACCGCCAGCCGGCCCGCCTGCCAGGCCTTGGCCAGGGTGCTGCCCGCCACCACGTGCAGGGGGTGCAACTTGATGCCCTGGGTGCCGGTGCGCACCACCTGTTGGAGGGTCGCCAGGCTGTCCATGGCCTGCTCACCGGGTAGACCGACGATGAGGTGGGTGCAGATCTTGAGGCCGCGGGCCTGGGCCCGCAGCACGGCGCTCTCATAGGCGCGGTAGTCGTGGCCGCGATTGATACGATGCAAGGTGGCGTCGTTGGCGCTTTGCAACCCCAGCTCCAGCCAGATCTCAAAGCCCTGCTCCTGGTAGCCCGCCAGCAGATCCAGCACCGCATCCGGCACACAATCGGGCCGGGTACCAACGCACAGCCCCACCATGTCCGCCACCCCCAGCGCCTCCTCGTACATCTGCTTGAGGTAGGCCACCTCGGCATAGGTGCTGGTGTAAGCCTGAAAATAGGCCAGATAGCGGCGGGCCCGATCCGCCTCATTAGCCCGCGCCCGCAACTGTTCGGTGATGGAGAGCACCTGGGCTGACTCATCGACGAAGGAGGCCACGTTGCAAAAGGTGCAGCCGCCGCGGCCCAGGGTGCCATCCCGGTTGGGACAGGTGAAGGCGCCGTGCAAGGAGAGCTTATGGATCTTCTCGCCATGGCGGCGCTGCAGATCCTGCCCCAGCATGTTCACCAGTTGATGTAGTTCCATTGGCCCTCCGTTTTTTGCAGGCGGGCATTCTAGTCACACTGACGCAGGCTGGGCATGATCCAGCGCAGGCCGGGCAAGAAAAAGCCCGCCAGCTGGCGGGCCTGTCAACACAGGGGCTCAGTCCAGCCGCTTGGCCTGCTGAGCCACCCGGGCTCCCAGCAACTTGGCGGTGGCCAGATCGCCGGGCAGCGGCCCCTCATCCGGGCCCACGTCAGACGGGCTCTGAGCCATGGCACCCGCAAAACTGCCCAGCCAGTTGGGATCGTTACGCCCGGACGATTGACGGTTGGCCGGCATGACCCCCAGCCCCACCCACAGCATGCTGTGCTGCATGGCCAGGGTGAACAGGTAATGCAGGGTGGAGAGCTTGTCGCCGTTCATGCTGGCAGAGTTGGTGAAGCCCGCCGCCAGCTTGTCTTGCCACTGCTGGCCGAACCAGGCTTTGCTGGAGGCATCGGCAAACTTCTTAAACTGCCAGGAGACGGATCCCATGTAGGTCGGGGAGCCGAAGATGATGGCCTTGGCCTGTGCCAGCGCCTGCCACTGATCATCGGCCAGATCCCCTTCCGGGCTGATCTTCATCACCTCCACCTGCACGCCGGCCTCCCCCCGGGCCCCCTCGGCCACCGCCATGGCTTGCTGTTCGGTATGGCCGTAGCCACTGTGATACACCACCACCAACTTGATCATGCTCACCTCTCCTGTCTGGGTTGCCATACCTTGCACAGTGTAGCCCGGCATTGGGCAGAGCGAGTGCATACCGGCGGCCAAGGGCCCCTAGGTCAATCCGGCAACTCAGTGGTGATGACCCTGCTCACCGTGCACATGACCATGGGCCTTCTCCTCCTCGCTGGCGGCCCGCACATCCTGGATCTCCACCTCAAACCGCACCGTCATGCCGGCAAAGGGGTGATTGCCATCGAGCGTCACCTTATCCCCACTCAGGGACACCACCCGAAACAGCAGGGTATGGCCACTTTGCGGATCCTGGGCCTGGAACACCATGCCTTCGGCCACCTCTGGCGGAAACAGGGTCTTGGGCTCCTCCCGCACCAGGGCCTCGTCATACTCGCCGAAGGAATCCACCGGTAGCAGGGTCACTGCCACCTGGTCCCCCACCTGCTTGCCCAGCATGGCAGACTCCAGCTTGGGGGGAATGTTGCCATAGCCGCCGTGCAGGTAGGCCAGGGGTTCGCGGGTCTGATCCAGCAATTGACCCTGGGTGTCGAACAGGCGGTATTGGAGGGTGACAACCCTGTCTTGGCTGATCTGCATGAGGAGCTCCCGTTGTAAAGAAATGGGGCCAAGCCAGCTAACTGACCCGGCGCAAGAGGCCTGAGCATAACATGCCCGCCGCCGCCAAGGGGCGCGAAATGGCTCACACTTCGCCCGCTGACCAGGCCGGAACGCCGCCCATGTTCTACCTTAAAGGCGGACGCAGACAGGTTTCGAACGTATACGAGAGGTGGCCGTGACGATGCAATGGCGCTGGGCTGAGGAAGCAAATACCCTGGAGCAGATCTACCGGCTGCGCTATCGGGTGTTCTGCTTGGAGCAAGGCTGCTTCAATGCCGAGGAGTTTCCCAGCCGGCTGGAGCAGGATGCCTATGACGACTATGCCAGCCATCTGGTGGCGGAGGACGAGCAGGGCCAGCTAATGGGCTGTGTGCGCCTGATCGATGAGTCCTGCCCTCTGGGCCTGCCCATCACCAGCCATCCTCACATGGCCGGCCAACTGCCCGGCGGCTGTGCCGAGGTCTCGCGCCTGGCCCTGCTGCCCCAGGCGCGAGACGGTCACCTGCTACGGCAACTGGTGCAGCAGATCGAACACTATGCCCGGCGTAAGGGCATACAGCGGCTACTGATGCTGCTGCCCGATCGCCTGCAGCGTCGCCTCCGCCGCTTCGGCCTGCCGCTGTGCAGCCTGGGGGAGTATGGTTACTATCAGGGCATGCTGAGCCAACCCTGCCAGTTGCTGATCACAGAGCGCCGCCGCCCCCAGGGCCCCGCCTGCCACCCAAGCAGCCCGACGGTACAAGGTCCCCAGCGAGCCCATCTGCTGCTGATCGCCGATGAGTGGGCCAGCCCGCTGGTGGAACAAGCGACGGCAGCCGGTTATCGACAGTTGATCCTGCTGCACGGTCAGCCCGCCCCCAAGCTGCCGCCGCTGCCTGACAGGGTAACGCTCACCTGCCTGCCTGGCCCCTTGAGCCCCCCTCTGCTCAAGGCCGCGTTGCGGCAGGTGGATCGCCTGATCCTGGCCCTGCCGGTGAACGATCCGGCTTGGCAGCTGGCGGCAACCCAGGCTCAACGCCTTGGCGTGCCCACCCTGCTGCCCCTGGTACAACCGGATGGGGCCCTGTGCTACTACCTGGCCGATGGCGCCAGCCGTCAGCCGCTGCCTGCGCCGCCCCAGCCCCTGCTGCCCGCCCCCCGCCTGGATGGCTGCTGGGCCATCGAGCTGGCCATCGAGGCCAGCTGCCGACTGGATCGCAGCCTGCCCGTGCCCCTGGCGCCGGCCTGTGCCCGTCTGCGGCTGGAACGCAGCTGGAATGCCGAACTGGCCCCGGGTAGCCCGCTGCCACCCCGGCTCCCCCCCCTGGCATGAGCCGCCTTGACGGCCTCCCCAGAGTTGATTTTTTCGCCACGCGGTAGGATAACGCCTGAAGAGGCCGTGTTTGCGGCCAATCCGTCAAGGAGGTTGCCATGCTCAAGGGACTGTTGCTGGATCTGGATGGCGTGCTGCATACCGGTGAACAGGTGCTGCCGGGCGCCCAGGCCACCCTGGCTTGGCTCAAGGCGCACCAGATCCCCCACCTGTTTGTCACCAACACCTCCACCCTGAGTCTGACCGGCCTGAGTCAGCGCCTGCAGGCCATGGGACTGGCCATCGCGGCTGAACAAGTCTTCTGCGCCCCCCAGGCTGCCGCCCACTGGCTAAGGCAGCAGGGCCTGACGCGGATCTGGCCGCTGGTCACGCCTGACGTCACAGCCGAACTTGAAGGGTTGACGGGGGATGAGCAGGCCCCCCAGGCGCTGCTGATCGGCGATATCGGTCCAACCTGGGACTATGCCCTGCTCAACCGCGCCTTTGCCTGCCTGCAGCAGGGCGCGCGCCTGGTGGCCATCCACAAGAACCGCAGCTGGCAGACGCCCCAGGGGCTGATGTTGGATATCGGCGCCTTCGTGGCTGCCCTGGAATACGCCGTGCCCTGTGAGGCGGTGGTGATCGGCAAACCCAATCCAGACTTCTTTGCCGCCGCCCTGGCCCGGCTGGGGTTGCCCGCCACTGCGGTGGCCATGGTGGGGGATGATATCTTCTCAGACATTGCTGGCGCCCAGCAAAGCGGCCTGACCGGCATACTGGTACAGACCGGCAAGTATCGCCGCCAGACGGTGGCCAGCAGCGGCATCCAGCCGGATGCCAGCCTGCCGGACATAGGCGCCCTGCCCGACTGGTGGGTCAGTCAAGCGGGCGGCCCCCCACACCTGTAGGGGCGGCCATCGGCCAAAGCCAGGCGTCCGACCCGCGCCGCCATGGTGAAATAATCGGCACACCGCCGCCATCACTCTGTTATCATGCGCCCCCTCGCGTACCCGCGATCACCTTCTTCTTCGTCATAAAGAGTTTCCACGTGAACAACACCGAATTTGCCCAGCTTGGGCTTGCCCCCGCCCTGCAGGAGAACCTGGCCAGCCTGGGTTATCAGCAGATGACCCCCATCCAGGCCCAGAGCCTGCCACTGGTACTGGCCGGCCGGGATCTGATTGCCAAGGCCAAGACCGGCAGCGGCAAGACCGCCGCCTTCGGCCTGGGGCTGCTGTCGCGGCTGGATGTGGGCCAGTTGCAGGTGCAGTCCCTGATCCTCTGCCCGACCCGGGAGCTGGCCGACCAGGTGGCCCAGGCCATCCGCCAGCTGGCC
>JAJOIN010000078.1 GCA_021209335.1 Aeromonadaceae bacterium | reverse complement strand
TGGCCACCGTCATGCTGTTACTGCTGATGGTGCCCATCATCTGGTTCTATGCCTATCAGCGGCGTGAGATGGAGGCTAAGGCATGACGCCCATTCCAGAGAGTAAGTCCAAGTGGCGCCTGTTGATCCTGACCCTGGGGCTGACCTTCCTCTATGCCCCCATACTGATCCTCATCATCTACTCGTTTAACGAGTCCAAGCTGGTGACGGTCTGGTCCGGCTTCTCCACCAAGTGGTACTTCGAGCTGTTCCGCGACAAGCAGATGATGGACGGTGTGGTGCTGAGCCTGACCATAGGGGTATTCAGCGCCACCATGGCGGTGGTGGTGGGCACGCTGGCGGCCTTTGTGCTGACCCGGATTGGTCGCTTCCGCGGTGAGACCGGCTTTGCCTTCCTCATCACGGCACCCATGGTGCTACCGGATGTGATCATAGGTCTGTCGCTGCTGTTGCTGTTTGTCTCCATGGCCAACAGCTTCGGCTGGCCAGCCCAACGGGGGGCCATGACCATCTGGCTGGCTCACGTGACCCTGACGGCGGCCTATGTCACCGTCATCATCCGCTCGCGGCTGCAGGAGCTGGACATCTCCATCGAAGAGGCGGCACAGGATCTGGGGGCGACCCCGATCAAGGTGTTCTTCCTCATCACCTTGCCGCTGATTGCACCAGCCATCGGCGCCGGCTGGCTGCTGGGTTTCACCCTGTCGCTGGATGACCTGGTGATCACCAGTTTTGTCTCCGGCCCCAATGCCTCCACCCTGCCCATGGTGGTGTTCTCCAGTGTGCGTCTGGGGCTGAGCCCCAAGATCAATGCCCTGGCCACCATCATCATACTGGTGGTCTCCACGGCTACCTTCATCGCCTGGTGGACCATGGCCAAGGCGGAGAAGCGACGCAGAGCTGAGATTGCGATGAGCGCCAAAAGAACCTGATCTTCGGGTCTAATCACACACGGCCACCGCAAGGTGGCCGTCTTGTTTTTGCTCTGCTTAGAGCACCCTGAGCCAGCGATCGGCTTGCCGCTGAAAGCCCTCGGCTAGCAGGAATGGCGCCAGGCTAGCCAGGGCTGCATGGGTGAGTCCACACTGGCTCAGCCAGGCACAGGTCTCACCCTGCTGGCGTTGCCACGCCAGTGTTTCGGCCAACAGATAGTGTCCCACCCCCCGGCGCCGGGTCAGATCCCGCACCGACAGGTAGATCAGCTGTTCCCCCTGGCTCACCGCCAGCCCCACCACCCGATCATTGAAGATGGCCAGATGGTGATGGCCGCTAGGCAAGCGCGCCCTGGTTAGGCCGTCGGCCGCCAGCAGCTTGCTCAGGCTGTCCTGCCACTGGGGGAGTATCTGGGGGTCGTGATAAATGGTCAGGCGCATGCAGCCCTCCTTAGTGTCGATAGGGCGCCAGTGTAGCACCCCGCACAGATCTGGCCGAGCCTGCGGCGTCGACGTGCTATGCTGACGGCCCATCACTGAGGAGTGGCCATGAAGTGTCGTGCCGGCTGTGCCGCCTGTTGTATTGCCCCCAGCATCAGCTCGCCCATCCCGGGTATGCCTGACGGTAAGCCGGCAGGGGTAGCCTGTGTCCAGTTGGATGAGCAGCTGGGGTGCCGGTTGTTTGGCCAGCCAACGCGCCCGGCGGTATGCGGGGGTTTTCCGGCCCTGGCGGATGTGTGCGGTGACAGCCGAGAGCAGGCACTCTGGCTGATCGGCGAGCTGGAGCGCCTGACTATCTGAGCCAGCGGCTGGGATTGACCGGCTGACCCTGCTGGCGGATTTCGAAGTAGAGGCCGGCACTGTCCTGACCACCACTGCGGCCCACCAGGGCTATGGTGTCGCCGGCCTGGATGCTGTCGCCAGCCATCTTCAACAGCGCCTGGTTGCTGCCATACAGGCTGAGATAGCCGTGGCCGTGGTCGATCACCAGCACGTTGCCAAACCCTTCCAGCCAGTCGGCGTAGACCACATCGCCGGCGGCGATGGCTTTCACCGGGGTGCCTTCGGCGGCGCCGATCAGGATCCCTTTCCAGGTGACTTGGCCGGTACGCGGGCTGCCAAACTGGCGCAGCAGCCGGCCCTGTACCGGCCAGGGCAGCTGGCCACGCAGCTTGCCGAGCCCCTTGTGCGCATTGCTGGCCAGGCGGGCTTCTTCCTTGGCCTGAGCGGCGGCTTCCGATTCCCCCTTGGCCTTGGCCTTGGCGCGGGCACGGGCCAGGGCTTCTGCCCGCTTGCGCTGGCGTTCGGCCTCCAGCTTGCGACGAGCCGCCTCGATCTGCTGCTGCATCTTCTTTTCGGCCTGCTGCAATCGGCCCAACTGTTGCTGATCTTCTTGCAATGAATGCTTCAAGGCACCGAGGGTGGTTTCCCGCTGGCTGAACTTCTCCGCCAAGGCGCTGTGATCCTGCTCCTGGCCCTTAACCAGGGCGGTCAGGCGTTCGCTGGCGCGGCGGGTCTGCTGGCGGTTGCGCTCCAGGGCCTGTTGGGTCTGCTGGGTCTGGGCGATCACCGCCAGACGGGCCTGATTGAGGTAGCCGTAATAGTCCAGCGCCCGGGCCATGCTAGTGGGATCCTGCTGGTTGAGCAGCAGTTTGAGGGTGTCGTGGTGGCCAAAGCGGTAGGCCTGCGCCAGCTGGCCGGCCAGCAGGGCTTCCTGCTGTTGCAGCGCTCGGGTCAGGCTCTGGCTTTGGCGGTTGAGTTCGCTGAGCTCCTCGCGGATCTGCTGGAGCTGCTGTTGGGTGCCGTTGAGGCGGCGTGCCAGCTGGGAGATGGCCTGTTCATCGGCCTTCAACTGGCGATGCAGGCTCTTGATGTCCTGCTGTTGCTGGCGAATATCCTGCTGCTTCTGGGCGATCTGTTGCTGGACTTCTTTGAGCTCTTTGGCGGGTTCGGCACCGGCAGGCGCCCAGAACAAGACCGCGCCGGCCAAGAGGCCGACGCGGATGCCGTATTGTACTGATGGATTGATTGCCCGCATGGGGCAAAATTATTTCAGAACCATCAGAGGCTTGCCAGTCATTTCCGCCGGCACTTCCATGCCCATCAGGGTCAGCATGGTGGGGGCCAGGTCAGACAGCTTGCCGCCTTCTACTGCGGTGGCCGGGCGACCGAAGTAGATCAGGGGGACCGGCAGATTGGTGTGGGCTGTGTGTGCCTGGCCGGTTTCCTCGTTCATCATCTTCTCGGCGTTGCCGTGATCGGCGGTGATCAGGCACTCGCCACCCACTTCCTTCAGGGCCTCAACAACGCGACCGACGCAGGTGTCGACGGCTTCGCACGCCTTGACGGCAGCGTCAAACATGCCGGTGTGACCCACCATGTCGCCGTTGGGGTAGTTACAGATGATGACGTCGTACTTGCCACCCTTGATGGCAGCCACCAGCTTGTCGGTCAGCTCGCCGGAGCTCATCTCGGGTTGCAGGTCGTAGGTGGCAACCTTGGGGCTGGCGATCAGTTCGCGATCTTCGCCCGGGAAGCTGGTCTCCTCGCCACCGTTGAAGAAGAAGGTGACGTGAGCGTATTTCTCGGTCTCAGAGATGCGCAGCTGAGTCTTGTCGTGCTTGGCCAGCCATTCGCCCAGGGTGTTGACCAGGGCCGTGGGCGGGTAGGCGCAGCTGGCCTGGATGTCGGCGGCGTACTCGGTGAGCATCACAAAGTCAGACAGCTTGGGCTGCTTGGCACGGGCGAAGCCGGTGAAGTCCGCTTCCACGAAGGAGCGGGTGATCTCACGGGCGCGGTCGGCACGGAAGTTCATGAAGATCAGGGCATCGCCGTCGTTCAGGGTGGCGGCGTCGGCACCGACCACGCTGGCCTTGACGAATTCGTCATTTTCACCGCGCTCATAGGCAGCGGCCAGGGCTTGGCTGCCGGTGGCATAGTTGGCGAAGGCGCTCTTGCCTTCGGTGATCAGCTCGTAGGCCTCTTGGACGCGATCCCAGCGGTTGTCACGATCCATGGCGTAGTAGCGGCCCACCAGGGAGGCCAGACGGCCCTTGCCCAGCTTGGCAAACAGGGCATCGAAGCGCTCGATGGACGCCTGGGCGCAGCGCGGCGCCACGTCACGGCCATCCAGGAAGGCGTGCAGGTAGATCTGCTCGGCACCCCGTTGGGCGGCCAGTTCCACCATGGCGGCGATGTGGTCTTCGTGACTGTGTACGCCACCTTCGGACAGCAGGCCCATGATGTGGACGGCCTTGCCGTTGCTCACGGCGCCATCGACGGCCTTGCACAGGGCGGCGTTCTTGAAGAAGTCGCCGTCACGGATTTCCTTGGTGACGCGGGTCAGCTCTTGGTAGACCACGCGACCGGCGCCGATGTTGACGTGACCCACTTCGGAGTTACCCATTTGGCCATCGGGCAGGCCCACGTCCATGCCGGAGCCGGAGATCAGGGTGCTGGCGTAGTTCTTGGCCAGACCATCGAGGACCGGGGTGTTGGCGGCAGCAACGGCATTGAATTCTTTCTTATCGCTGTAACCCCAACCATCCATGATGATCAGGACCAACGGCTTCTTGGCGGCGGTAGACATACGACTACGTCCTCTTGACTTTGGTTAAATAAGGAATGCGACTAATGCGTAATATTACAACATCTGCCGAATTAGTCACCTGATCCCGGCTGGGAATCCCATGCCGGGCCGTGAAGTGGCTCTCGCTGTGGCGGGCGTGGAGCTGCCATTCTGCCGGCGGGGCGGTATACTGCGGCGGAAGTTTCCTACCGGATCTGAGTCATCATGCAAGAATACATTGATTTTATTGTTAGAAATCCCCTGCTGGCGGCCGCTTGGCTGGGTCTGCTGGTCGCCCTCTTCTACACCACCATCAAGGCCAAGCTCTCTCCGGTCAAGTCGGTGAACAGCCAGGGCGCCACCCTGCTCATCAATCGCCAGCAGGCGGTGGTGGTGGATGTGCGCACCCAGGACGAGTATGCCAAGGGGCACATCGCCGGCTCCCATCACGTTCCTGTGAGCCAGATCGACGGAAATAACCTGACCCTCATTGAAAAGTTCAAAGAGAACCCCATCATAGTCGTGTGTGAATCCGGCATGCGGGCGGGCCCGGCCGCGGCCAAGCTGAGCAAGGCAGGATTCAAGCAGGTATTTTTGTTGCGCGGTGGTCTGGCGGATTGGCGCTCAGAGAACATGCCACTGACTAAAAAGCGCTAATCTGGCGCGCATCTCGGATCCTCAGGATCTCTTTTTCACAAGGAATTTAAGCAATGACTGAAGCAGCCAACAACGCCAAGCAACCCGAGTTCCAAATCCAGCGCGTCTACATCAAGGACGTCTCCTTCGAAGCTCCGTCCACTCCCAAGATCTTCCAAAAAGAGTGGCAGCCGGAGATCAAGCTGGACATGGATACCAAGACCAGCGTGCTGGCCGAAGACATCTATGAAGTGGTGCTGACCCTGACCGTGACCTGCAAGCTGGGTGAGGAAACCGCCTTCCTGTGTGAAGTGAAGCAAGCCGGTATCTTCACCGCCGCCAACCTGGATCCGCAGCACCTGGCCCATTGCCTGGGCTCCTACTGCCCGAACATCCTGTTCCCCTATGCCCGTGAAACCGTGGCCGGTCTGGTGAGCAAGGGCTCCTTCCCGCAGCTGAACCTGGCACCGGTGAACTTCGATGCCCTGTTCGCCGCGCACATGTCCAAGCTGGAAGCAGAACAAGGTGCGGAAGCCTAATATGTCGCAAGACATCCAGTTAAGCGTACTAGGGGCGGGGTCTTATGGCACCGCCCTTGCCATTTCATTGGCGCGCAAAGGCTATCGCATCCTGTTGTGGGGGCACGAGGCGGAGCACATGGCCGCCTTGCAGCAGGCCCGTTGCAACGAGCAATTTCTGCCGGGGGTTCGCTTCCCCGAGACCCTGGAGTTGACCTCGGATCTGGCCGCGGCCGCCGCGGCCTGCCGCACCCTGCTGGTGGTGGTGCCTAGCCATGTGTTTGGCCTGGTACTGTCCCAGGCACGCCCGCATCTGCTGGCTGGTGCCCGGGTGGCCTGGGCCACCAAGGGGCTGGAGCCGGACAGCGGTCGCCTGTTGCAGGAGGTGGCGCGGGAGGCTCTGGGGCCGGACGTGCCATTGGCGGTGATCTCGGGGCCGACCTTTGCGGCGGAACTGGCCGCCGGTCTGCCCACCGCCATCTCGGTGGCGGCGACCGACGATGCCTTTGCCGAAGAACTCTCCGAGCTGATGCATTGCGGCAAGTCGTTCCGTGTCTATACCAACAGTGACTTCATCGGCTTGCAGCTGGGTGGCGCGGTGAAGAACGTCATCGCCATCGGCGCCGGCTTGTCGGATGGTTTGGGTTTTGGCGCCAATGCCCGTACGGCGCTGATCACCCGTGGTCTGGTGGAGATGCAGCGCTTGGGCGTCTCCCTGGGGGCGGATCCCAAGACCTTCATGGGCATGGCCGGCCTGGGGGATCTGGTGCTCACTTGCACCGATAACCAGTCGCGCAACCGGCGCTTCGGCCTGGCGCTGGGGGCCGGCAAGAGCACGGAGCAGGCCATGACCGAGATTGGTCAGATAGTCGAAGGCTATCGCAACACCCGTGAGGTGCACCTGTTGGCGGCGCGTCAGGGGGTGGAGATGCCCATCTGCGAGCAGATCTATCAGATCCTCTATCAGGGCAAGCCGCCTAAAGAGGCGGCGCTGGCCCTGCTGGGGCGGGACAAGAAGGACGAGTAGTCTGGTTTGTGCCATAAACAACGCCCCGCAGGCGGGGCGTTGTTTTGTTGTTCGGCTCAGTAGAAGGAGTGGTCGCCGCGCTGGTGTTCGGTGGCGTCTTTGACGCCCTTGAGTTCACCGGGGAACAGCTCCAGCAGCTGCTTCTCAATGCCTTCCTTCAGGGTGACATCCACCATGGAGCAGCCGTTGCAGCCGCCGCCAAATTGCAGGATGGCGTACTGCTCGTCGGTGATCTCCAACAGCGTTACCTTGCCGCCGTGACCGGCCAGGGACGGGTTGACCTGGGATTGGATCACATACTCCACCCGCTCGATCAGCGGCGCATCATCGGCCACCTTGCGCATCTTGGCGTTGGGGGCCTTGAGGGTCAGCTGGGAACCCAGGTTGTCCACCACGAAGTCAATCTGGGCATCTTGCAGATAGGGGGCGCTCAGGGGATCCACCAGGGCATCGAAGCCGGTGAAGGGCAGGTGAATATCCTCCGGCTCCACCGCATCCGCCGGACAGTAGGAGACGCCGCACTCGGCGCTGGGGGTGCCGGGATTCATCACGAACACCCGAATATTGGTGCCCTCGGGCTGCTTCTCCAGCAGTTTGTTGAAATGGGCCTGGGCGCTCTCGGAGATAGTGATCATCGTCTGCCTCGCTGTTGAATCCTGAGTAAACCGCTCGGGTTTATCATACCCCGTCAACGGCGGGCTGAATAGTCTTGCTTGGGGTGGATCAGGGCCCGGCTCACCGCCCACACCTCGATACGCTCTACGCCACTTTGGCGCAGCAGATGACACAGGGTGGCCGCCGTGGTGCCCGTGGTGACCACATCATCCACCAGGGCCACATGACGGTAGTGGTGAGGTGCCACCGCAAAGGCGCCTTTGAGATTACGCCGGCGCTGGGCCTGGTTCAGCCGGGCCTGGGGCTCGGTGGTGCGCACACGCCTGAGCAGCCGCCTGTCCAGTGGCAGGCCGCTGTGCCGGCGGATGGCCCGGCACAGGGCTTCGGCCTGGTTGAAGCCGCGCCGCCAGCGGCGCCACCAGTGCAACGGCACCGGCAGCAGCACCTCGGGCAGGGGATCGGCCGGCAGTTGCCGGGCCATCTGTTCGCCGAGCAGGCTGGCCATCAGGTAGTTGCCCTGGTATTTGAGCGCCTGGATCAGGGCCGGGTAGGGGAACTCATAGTCGCCCAGCACCGCCAGTCGATCCCAGGGGGGCGGGTGTCGCAGGCAGCGGCCGCAGACCCCCTCGACCTGCTCCGGCAGTGGGTGGCCACAGGTGGGGCAGGGATGGCGCAGTCTGGGCAGCGACGCCTCGCAATGGCGACAGAGCAGAGGGCGGCTGTCGGTGGCCTGCTGGCAGAGCAGACAGAGGCCGTTAGGCTGCCAGTGGGCGAGAGTATGGCGCAGCGATTCCAGCATGAAGGACCTCTCAGTCAGGGTCTCTCCAGTCTAGGCAGGCAGAAAAAAGGGCGCCAATAGGCGCCCAAGTTTGAGGTCTGATTTCGATTAGTAGTTGTATGCACGTTCGCCGTGAGAGGTCAGATCCAATCCTTCGCGTTCGGCTTCCACCGGGACGCGCAGGCCGAGGATCTTGTCCACCAGGAAGAAGCCCACCACAGAGACCACGCCGGACCAGAGGATGGTGGTAAGCACGCCGATGGCTTGCACCTTAACCTGAGCGGCGATGGAGTAATCCGCCACGGCGCTGTTGCTGACATAGTCCCACAGGCCAGAACCGCCCAGATCGGGAGAGGCAAACACGCCGGTCAGCAGGGCACCCAGGATACCGCCCACACCGTGTACGCCGAAGACGTCCAGGGAGTCATCCACGTTCAGCAGGCGCTTGAGGCCATGGACACCCCACAGGCAGATGACACCGGCCAGGGCCCCGATCACCAGGGCACCCACCAGACCGACGAAACCACAGGCCGGGGTGATAGCCACCAGGCCAGCGACGGCACCAGAGATGCCACCCAGCAGGGAGGGCTTACCCTTGAGGCCCCATTCGGCCATCATCCAGGCGATGGCGGCCATGGCGGTGGCGGCCCAGGTATTCACCAGCGCCAGGGCGGCAACACCGTTAGCTTCCAAAGAGGAGCCGGCGTTGAAACCGAACCAGCCGAACCACAGCAGGCAGGCGCCGATCATGGACATGGTCAAGCTGTGCGGCGCCATGATTTCACGGCCAAAGCCCACGCGCTTGCCAACGAAGTAAGCCCCTACCAGACCGGCCACGGCGGCGTTGATATGCACGACGGTACCACCGGCGAAGTCCAGGGCGCCGTGTTGGAACAGCCAGCCTGCGGTGGCGTTCGCAGCATCAGCGGCAGCGGCATCGGTATAGGCATCAGGACCGGCCCAGTACCACACCATGTGTGCCATGGGGGTGTAGGAGAAGGTGAACCAAATGACGATAAACAGCAACACGGCGGAGAAGCGGATGCGTTCGGCAAAGGCGCCCAGGATCAGTGCGCAGGTGATGGCGGCGAAGGCGCCTTGGAACACCACATAGATGTATTCGGAGATGCCGACACCCTTGCTGAAGGTGGCCGCCAGAGAGTCAGTCGTGATGCCTGCCAGGAAGGCCTTGTCGAAGCTGCCGAAGAAGGCATTGCCCTCGGTGAATGCCAGGCTGTAGCCGTAGACTACCCACAGGACGGTGGCCACACAGAACACCATGAACACCTGCATCAGTACGGAGAGCATATTCTTGGTGCGCACCAGGCCGCCGTAGAACAGGGCCAGACCGGGTACCGTCATCAGAATGACCAGGGCAGAGGCCACGATCAGCCAGGCGTTGTCGCCCTTATTCAGGCTCATGACGGGGGCCGCAGCCTCGTCTGCCCAGACCAAGCCGCTCATACCGAACAGCCCCAACAGGGTTAGCAGAGAAAACAAGCGTTTCATCGAAAGGATCTCCAAAGGTATTTAGGGCTCCTGACAGTCCAGTTTGTCAGAAGGGATGACGCATCTTGCAGGGTTAAGCGCAGGATCTATGCCAAGTTTTTTCCGGTAAAATTAGCCGCAAAACCGGGGCAGCGGGGCCAGACGGGTTCAAATTAGTGCGTTTAATGCACCAATTTGTGACTTGACGCCTCACTCTGCACCAGCATGGGAGTGCCCCTGCTCTGGCCAGGGCCAGAGTCCAGGTGGCTTGAAACAGGACAACGAAATTAAAGAGGCGGCTATGGCGATAGGGGTAACCCGATTGGGGGCGGGAGAGGAGCTGGTGCTGTTGCACGGCTGGGGGATGAACCGTCATGTGTGGGCGCCTGTCATCAGCGGCCTGGCGGCTCATTTTCGGCTGCATCTGCTGGACTTGCCCGGCCACGGTGACTCGAGCTGGGAGACGACCCAGCCCTATAGCCTGGATGCCCTGGTGGAGCGGCTGGCGGCGGTGACACCGCCGCGCGCCAGCTGGCTGGGCTGGTCCCTTGGCGGGCTGGTGGCGACCCAGATGGCCTGGCGCCATCCCGAGCGGGTCAGTCGGCTGATCCAGGTAGCCAGTTCCCCCTGCTTTGTCGCGCGACCGGATTGGCCGGGGATCCAGGCCGAGCTGCTGGCGGATTTTCATCGGCAGCTGGCTCAGGACAGTAGCCGGACCCTGGCGCGCTTTTTGGCCATTCAGGCCATGGGCAGTGAGACGGTCAAAGAAGATGCGCGGCAGCTTAAGGCGCTACTGGCGGCGGCGCCCATGCCGCATCCGGCCGCCCTGGCCGGCGGTCTGGCCCTGTTGCAGCAGACCGATCAGCGTGGCATCTGGTCTGAGTTGACCCAACCTTGCGTGCGCCTGTACGGCCGGTTGGACTCGCTGGTGCCACAGGCGGCCATTCCCCAGATCACGGCCCTGCGGCCGGAGAGTGGCTGCCATCTGTTCGACAAGGCGTCACACGCGCCCTTCTTATCCCATCCCGAGGCCTTCGTAGCACAGATTGTCCAGGCGGTTGGTTAAAAAAACGTCGTATGACTTTTCTCGGCGCCAGCCATGGTTGATAATTAAACAGCCAATGACACAGGAGGCCCTATGCAAATTGATTCCGCCATGAGTTACGGGCTGCAGGGGCTCAACCGAGCTCAGCAGCAGGTTGAGCAGGGCAGTCGCGAGATCGCCGCCTTGCCGGTGCAAGCCGAGTCTCCCCAGGCCAAGGATCTGACTCAATCGGTCATGACCTTGCAGCAGGGGCAAAACGAGGCTCAGGCGGCGGCCAAGGTGGTGAAGAGCGCCGATGAGATGATGGGCACCCTGATCGACATCCGCGTCTAGCCATGAACATCAGCCCGACCTACCCCAACCTGGTGCCCATAGCGCTGCAGCCGAGTACCGAATCGGCGCGGCGAGATAACCAGGTGCGCGAGCGGATCCCGGCCTTGCCCCAGGGCGAGGCCGCCGCCCGCGAATCTCAGGTCGGCGCTGACAAGGATCGTTTCCGCAGCCAGGAAGGACGCAACAACAGCTACGATCTTCGCTCGAATGGCCAGACGACCAGCAGTGCCGATGGCAGCTATGCCGTACAGGGCAAAGCCGATAAACAGGGGCAGGGCTCAGGTCAGCAGGGCGAGTCACGGCAAGGGGATGAGCGGCAGCAGCGCCAGGCGAGCAGTCAAGAGCAGCGGGAGCTGGCGGCGCTCAAGGAGCGGGATCAGGAGGTGCGGGCCCATGAGCAGGCCCATCAGCGCGCCGGTGGCCTGCATGCTGGCAGCCCCACCTACAGCGTGACTCGCGGGCCGGATGGCAACAGTTATGCCATCGGCGGTGAGGTGCAGATCGATGTTTCTCCGGTGTCCGGCGACCCGCAGGCCACCATCCGCAAGATGCAGCAGGTGCGTTCCGCCGCCTGGCACCGGCGGAGCCCTCCAGTCAGGACAGGGCGGTGGCGGCTCGCACCCAGCAGTTGGAGGCCCAGGCCCGTGCCGAGCTGATGGAACAAACCCGGCAACTGAGCCTGGATCTGGGCAGTCAGCCGGGGGATACAGTCGCCGCGGTGGGCACAGAAGCCCAGGCGTCCTCGACGCCGGAAGCCAGTCCCGCCACACCCCGAGCCAATCCGTTTGGCGATGGCGTGAGCCAGGCCTCTTTGTCCCTGATGAGCCAGCGCAACCAGGTCATCGCCCAGCGCTATGACAGCGCCTGGCAGGGCCAGGCCGGGGCCACCGTCAGCCGTTATGCCTAGGCGATGACAGGGTCGGTCATGACCCAGGCCGCCGCGCAGATTGCCAAAGCCCGGACAGCAGCATAGCCGCAAGCAACCAGCAATCTTGATAAGACAGCAGCTAACCGCAGAGATAACAGAAGCCGGGTGATGCCCGGCTTCTTGTTTTATGCTCTTGGTCCCCAGCCGGCTAGCGGCGCTTGGCCTTGGCGAAAGCCTCGGCGAAGGCATTGCTCGGCGCTGGTGCCGCCTCCTTGCTCTGGCGCGGTTGGCTGGGGCGGGGGCTGCTCTTGGCGGCCGGCTTGGTCTCCTGGCCCGGTTCGCCACGCGGCGCCGAGTCATTCAGGCGCAGGGTGAGGGCGATGCGCTTGCGAGGCAGATCCACCTCCAGCACCTTGACCTTGACGATGTCGCCGGCCTTCACCACCTCACGGGGATCCTTGATGAAGCGGTCGGTCAGTGCCGAGATGTGGACCAGACCATCCTGGTGCACGCCGATATCCACGAAGGCGCCGAAGTTGGTGACGTTGGTGACCACCCCTTCGAGCACCATGTCCGGCTGCAGATCCTTGAGGGTCTCCACTCCGTCGCGGAAAGTGGCGGTCTTGAACTCGGGGCGCGGATCCCGGCCTGGCTTCTCCAGCTCCTTGAGGATGTCGGTGACGGTGGGCAGGCCGAAGCGCTCGTCGGTAAAGTCTTGGGCCCGGATCTGCCGGAGCCGCTGTGTATTGCCGATGAGCTCGCCGGCGGCGCAGTCGTTGGCGGCCAGCATCTTCTGCACCAGGGGGTAGGCTTCCGGGTGCACGGCGGAGGCGTCCAGCGGGTTGTCGCCCTCACGGATGCGCAAAAAGCCGGCGCACTGCTCGAAGGCCTTGGGCCCCAGACGGCTGACTTTCAGCAACTGCTGACGGTTGGCGAAGGCGCCCTGGGCATCACGGAACGCCACTATGTTCTGCGCCAGCGTCTTGTTGAGGCCGGAGACCCGGGTCAGCAGCGGCACCGAAGCGGTGTTGAGATCCACCCCCACGGCGTTGACGCAGTCCTCCACCACGGCTTCGAGCCGCTGGGCCAGCTGGCTCTGGCTGACGTCGTGCTGGTATTGGCCGACGCCGATGCTCTTGGGTTCTATCTTCACCAGCTCCGCCAGGGGATCCTGCAGGCGGCGGGCGATGGAGACGGCGCCGCGCAAGGAGACATCCAGCTCGGGGAACTCCAGGGCCGCCAGCTCGGAGGCAGAGTAGACGGAGGCGCCGGCCTCGCTCACCACCACCTTCTGGCAGCGCACCGCCGGGTACGCACCAAACAGATCGCTCACCAGTCGGTCGGTCTCCCGGGAGGCGGTGCCGTTGCCGATGCTGATGAGTTCCACCTGGTGGCGCTGACACAGCTCTGCCAGGGTCGCCAGACTGGCGGCCACCTGGCGCTTGGGCTCGAAGGGGTAGATGGTGGCGGTGTCCACCAGCTTGCCGGTGGCATCCACCACCGCCACCTTGACCCCGGTGCGGATGCCGGGATCCAGCCCCATGGTGCAGCGCATGCCGGCGGGGGCGGCCATCAGCAGATCCTGCAGGTTGCTGGCAAACACCCGGATGGCTTCAGTCTCGGCGGCCTCCCGCAACTGGCCGATAAGCTCGGTCTCCATCTGCAGCGCCAGCTTGATCTTCCAGGTCCAGCTCACCACCGACTGCAGCCAGGCGTCGGCGGGCCGGCCGCTAAAGGTCAGCCCCAGCTCACGGGCGATCAGCCCCTCGCAGGGGTGACGCTCCCACTCGCCCGGCAGGGTGAGGGCCAGGCTCAGCACCCCTTCGTTGCGACCCCGCAGCATGGCCAGGGCCCGGTGGCTGGGCACCTTGTTCAGGGGTTCATCGTGCTCGAAGTAGTCACTGAACTTGGCGCCCTCCTGCTCCTTGCCTGCCACCAGCCGGGCCTGCAGCACCCCTTGGTCCCACAGGCGTTGGCGCAGGGCGGCCAGCACCGGCGCCTGTTCGGCGAAACGCTCCATCAGTATGTAGCGGGCGCCGTCCAGCGCCGCCTTGGTATCCAAGATCTGCTGCTCGGGGTTGAGATAGGCCTGGGCGGTCAGCTCCGGATCCAGAGTGGGATCAGCCAGCAGGGCCTCCGCCAAGGGCTCCAGCCCCGCCTCTATGGCCATCTGCCCCTTGGTGCGGCGCTTGGGCCGGTAGGGCAGGTAGAGATCCTCCAGCGCCGTCTTGGTGTCGGCGGCCAGCAGGGCGGCCTTGAGCTCGGCGGTCAGCTTGCCCTGCTCCGCCACGGAATTGAGGATCACGTCGCGGCGATCTTCGAGTTCGCGCAGGTAGCCCAGCCGCTGCTCCAGCTGGCGCAGCTGGGTGTCATCCAGGCCGCCGGTGATCTCCTTACGGTAACGGGCGATGAAGGGCACGGTCGCCCCTTCGTCCAACAGACGGGTGGCGGCCTCCACCTGGGCGGCGGAGGCGTTGAGTTCGCTGGCAATCAGCTGACTGATAGAAGGCATGGTTCTCGCTCTATTATGGATGCGAAGCCGGACACCGCAGGCGCCGACCCCGGCCCGACCGGCGGGCTCAATTCGGTGAGGCGGAACATACCAGAAAACGGGCGAGCAATTGAGTCGTTTACACCTGTCGATTTCGCCGCGTGTTAGTCGGCCTGCCTGGCGGCAGGCCGGCGGGGCCTAGCGGCCGTAGTGCAGGGTCAGGCTGGTCTGGGCCAGCTCGTTGGCGTGCAGCATGAAGCCCACCAGAGCCGGCATGCTGGTGGCCGGCAGGTCCAACTTGTCCACCTTGAGGGCATGCAGGGTGAAGCGGTAGCGGTGCGGCGGGTCACCCTCGGGCGGGCAGGCGCCACCAAAGCCGGGCTGGCCGAAATCGGTCAGGCTCTGCACCGCCCCGGCGGGCAGCCCCTGGCCCTCGGCGGCGATACTCGCCGGCAGGCCTGTGCTGTCGGCCGGCAGGTTGAAGACCACCCAGTGCCACCAGCCGCTGCCGGTGGGGGCATCCGGATCATAGACGGTCAGCGCCAGGCTGCGGGTGCCGGCTGGCACCTCCTGCCACTGCAGGGCCGGGGACTGGTTGCCGCCCTGGCAGCCGAAGCCGTTGTAGACCTGGGCCAGGGGCAGGCTGGCGCCTTCGGGCAGGCCGGGGCTGGTGAGGCTGAAGGCGGCCAGGGCCGGGTTGGCCAAGAGGCTGGCGCCGAGCAGTGTCAGGGGGGCGAGTAATTTCATGAGGACTCCTGTCGCAGTTGCAGGCCCGATTGCCTGAGCCTTGAGTCTGCCGGATTGGCCCCTGGCCTGCTGTCGTCAAACGGTCAGCGCCTGTCGTGGCTCGGTCAACTGCTGGCCGGCACCGGCTCCCGATCCCGGCTGTGGCGCAGCTGGCTGGGGCTGACACCGAAGCGCTGGCGAAACTTCTGGCTGAAGTGGGAGGCGGAGACGAAGCCGCACTCCAGGGCGATCTGGGTCAGGGAGCTCTGATCCGTCATCACCCGGGCGAAGGCGGCGCCGAGCCGCTGCTCTGCCAGCAGGCTGGCGAAGCCGCCCGCGCCCTCCTGGCGCAAGGTGCGGCGCATGCTGGACTCGCTAAGTCCCAGCCGCTGGGCCAGTTCGCCGGCCTGCCAGGGGCGGGCCAGATCGGCTTGCAACAGCATCTGGATCCGCTGGCTCAGGGTCAATGGCTTCAGATTGAACAGGGGGCCGGCCAGCCCGGCCTGGGCCAACACCAGCAGCACACCATGCCAGGCATGCTCCAGGCGCGGCCCTCGCAGGGGGCCATCAAATGCTTGTGGATCCAGCAACGGGGTGAGTTGCGCCGCCAGGGGCGGCGGACAGGCAAACACCGGTGCCGCTTGCCACTGGCCGGGCAGGCTGTCGCCGTAGCGTTGCAAGAAGCGCTCGGTCCACTCCCGCGGCGGGCTGAACACCTCCGCCTGGTAGAGACCGCCGGGCCTCGGCAGGTTTTCCATCTCCCGGGCCTCCCCAGGCGGCAGGCAGAGGCAGTGATCCGTCGGGCAGACCAGGGGCTGGCCATGGGTATGGATCAGCTTGGTGCCCTGGCGCACCCACACCAGCAGGGGCGCCAATATGGGCACCCGGTGGATCTGCTGGCGGGCGCGGGCCAGGTACTGGCTATGCAGGAGATGCTTGTCCATCTGTGTTCCCGGTTGGCGCCTTGGCGCCGGTTCAGATCCCCGGCGCCTGGCTGGCGCCTGCGCCGGGGGCGGTGGCCTGCCTGACGGCCCTGGGGTGCCTGGCGTACCGCAGGGCATGACTCAGAGAGCTGAAAAATACCACAAAATAGCCGAGGGATTCGGTGGCCTCCTCGACGATGTTTTTCACGCTTCGCACAAATTGCTCGCCCATCAGGGCATGCCACAGCATCCCCATGCCCAGCAGCCGGCTGAATACCAGCACTATGGCCATGCCGATCACCAGACCCATCCAGGCGCGGCTCTCCATCACCTCCGCCAGGGGCTCCAGCACTGTGCCCGGGTGGGCGCGTGCCGCCAGCAGGCTGGCCAGCGCCAGCACCAGGGCCGGGATAAGCCAGAAACCGTGATAGATCTGATCGAAGAAGGCGTCGGATTCGCGGATCAGCAGGCAGCCGAAGAAGCCGGCCATCAAGAGATAGCAACCCCGTTGCCCGGGTCTTTGCCAGGCGCACCAGCCAAACAGAAAGACGATCCCCCCCAGCAGGGCCGACTGGGCCCCTTCGGTCAGGGAGTGTTCACTCAGGTCATTGTGCAGCAGCAGTATGTCGGTCAGCACCAGGCCAGCGGTGAGGGCCAGTCCGATGGCGGTGAGCAAAAACGTCACCAGGCCCGCCAGCAGGCGGGAAAGCATGGTCTTTGGCATGTTGTGATACCTCGGCAAAGAGAGCCCGAAAAATGACTTGTTCAGCGCGCGAGGAGGCGCCCTGAGGTCCAGGCGCCATCTTTCCTAGATGACTTGATGAAGGCTGTTCCGTTGAGCCACAGGCGCCATGGGGGCGCCCGTGTGAAGAGTGTCACATTTTTGTCAAAAATGCATGGGCTGGAGAGCCTGGTTGCACCGCCGGGCCAACTGGTGCTGGGCTGAAACGGGGAAAGCATCTTCATGGGGGCTATGACCGGAATGGTTGTCCTGTGCGTCGTTTGTCACGGCGGTGACGTCTCCGTGACCCTGAGGGCGCGCGCTGGGGCACTGCTTGGTAGGGCGGCAAAACGCCGATAAAAATCAGCATCTTTGCGGGATTAATCTCGGCGAAATTTGTGCCATACTGCTAGGGCCGGAACGCGTCCAGGCAAGTATTAAGCTAAGGGAGTGAATCATGAACAAGTATCAAGCTTTGTTGGGTACAGTGGTTTTGGGTTCCACCCTGTTGGCCGGTTGTGCCAACACGGATCAGCTGCAAGCCGATGTACAGAGCCTCAATACCAAGGTGGATCAGTTGACCACTGACGTGGCTGCCCTCAAGCAGTCCCAGGCCCAGATGGCCAGTGACGTGCAGGAGGCCAAGAGCGAGGCCATGCGCGCCAACCAGCGTCTGGACAACCTGGCTACCACCTACAAGAAATAAGCCGGTCTGGCAGACGAGCGGCGCCCCGGGGCGCCGCTTTTGTTTTTGGGGTGTCCGGCCGCCGGTCAGTTCCAGCCAATCACCACCGGCATGCCGCTGCGCTCCAGCAGGGCCTGATCCACCACATCCAGATCCGTGTAGGGGAAGTTGATGAAGGCTTGCACCTGGGGGGAGAGCACCAGGGGGGCGCCATCACCATCGTACTCCTCCTGGGTGCGGGAGAGGGGCTGATGCACCTCCATCCAGCGGCGGCCATCGGGCTCTTGCGAGACCAGTACCGGCTGGTTGATCACCCGCACCGGCGTGCCCACCGGCACCATGGCGTACAGTGCTGCTATGTCGTCCGGGCGCAGACGGATGCAGCCGGCGCTCACCCGCAGGCCGACGCCGAAATTCTTGTTGGTGCCGTGGATCAGGTACTCGCCGTGGCCGTAGGCCATGCGCATGGCGAACTTGCCCAAGGGGTTGTCCGGCCCTGCCTCCACCCGCTCCGGCAGTACCTCACCTCGGGCCAGGTATTCGGCCCGGGTGTTGGCGGTGGGGATCCAGACCGGATCCGGCTGCTTGCTGAGGATGCGGGTCTCCATCTCTGGCGTCTCCCGGCCCACCCGACCGATGCCGATGGGGTAGACGTGGACTATCTCCTGCCCCTCGGGAAAGTAATAGAGCCGCAGCTCCGCCAGGTTGATGACGATGCCCTTACGGGGCACGTCCGGCAGCAGCAACTGGCTGGGAATGGTCAGGGTGCGGCCCGGGCGGGGCAGGAAGGGATCCACCCCGGGATTGGCGGCCAGCATGGCGTAGAGGCCGACCTGGAACTGGGCCGCCAGCTCCTCCAGCGAGCCGCCGTTGTCCGGTACCTCCACATGCATGGGGCTGCCGATGAGCCGGCCTTCCCCCAGGGTATAGACGGCGGCCTGCATGCTGGAACAAGCCAGCAGGCCGATGAGGCTCAGCAGGCGCATGGACCGCAGGCGAATGAATCGAGACATGGCGTGATACTCCTTCAACGTCAGTGCGATTGTTAGCAAAATCCCATCCCAAAGCCAAGGCCCTGACCGCCCACGTTTTTTGGGTATGATAGCCTCTTTGATGCCCCCAGTCCGGAGCCCGCCATGTTCAACGTCTATCACGCCAACCACCTGGAGGTGCACAAGGCCCTGCTGGCGGCGCTGATCCGGCGCGATCCCCTGACCGATCCCTTCACCGCCGAGCAGATACTGGTGCAGAGCCCCGGCATGGCCCAGTGGCTGCGCCAGGCGCTGGCCCGGGAGTTCGGCGTGGCGGCCCAGCTGGCCTTTCCGCTGCCCTCCACCTTCATCTGGCAGATGTTCAGCCGGGTGCTGCCCCAGGTGCCGGAGCAGAACCCCTACACCAAGGGGGCCATGGCCTGGCGGCTGATGACCCTGCTGCCGCAGCAGCTGGCGGACCCCAGCTTTGCGCCCCTGGCCCACTATCTGGCGCAGGATCCGGATCAGCGCAAGGGCTACCAGTTGAGCCAGCGTATCGCCGACGTCTTCGACCAGTACCTGGTCTACCGGCCGGACTGGATCGCCAACTGGGAGCAGGGCGGCGAGCTAGGGGCCGAGACCCAGCCCTGGCAGCCCAAATTGTGGCGTGCCCTGGTGGCTGCCACCGAGCAGCAGGCCGACCACCTGCACAGAGCCAACCTGTTCGAGGCCTTTATCCGCCGGCTGGAGCAGCCCGAGCCACCGGCTGGCTTGCCCCAGCGGCTGTTTATCTTTGGTATCAATGCCTTAGCCGCCCAACTACCTGCAGGCGTTGCGGGCCCTGGGCCGCCACACCGAGGTGCATCTGATGCAGGGCAACCCCTGCCGCTTCTACTGGGGCGATCTGCTGGAGCGCTGGCGGGCCGACGGCCGCCTGTTCCAGCAGCTGCTGGCCCGCCGGCGCGCTCACATCCAGGCCAACCTGCAGCAGGCGGCGGGTCAGCGGCCGCTGTTTGCCAGCCAGGGGGAGCTGGACGCCCTGTTCAATGCCGCCGATGAGCTGGCGGACGGTCACCCCCTGCTGGTCTCCTGGGGCAAGCAGGGGCGGGATCATCAGGCCCTGCTGGCAGATCTCGCCCCCCAGGAGTACGAGGCCTTCGCCGATATCGAGCCCAGCGGCCTGTTGCAGCGGCTGCAGGCGGACATGCTGGATCTGCTGGATCGCAGCCGGCCTGAGGCCGAGCCCTTCTGCCTGCGGCCGGAGGATGACTCCCTGCAGGTGCGGGGCTGCCACAGCCCCATGCGCGAGGTGGAGGTGCTGCACGATGCCCTGCTGGCCAGGCTGGCGGCCGATGAGACCCTGCAACCGCGGGATATCCTGGTGATGGTGGCGGACATCAACGCCTACAGCCCCTTCATCCAGGCGGTGTTCGGCGCTGCCCAGGGCAGCCGCTGGCTGCCGTTCGCCATCTCGGATCGCTCGGCCCAGCAGGAGAGCCCGCTGTTGCAGAGCCTGCTGACCCTGCTGCGCCTGCCCCAGCTGCGCTGCTCGGCCCCCGAGCTGCTCTCCCTGCTGGCGGTGCCCGCCATCCAGGCGGCTCTGGGGCTGGACGAGGCGGCCTTGGCCGCCCTGCAGGCCTGGGTACAGGAGGCGGGGGTGCGCTGGGGGCTGGACGAGACCGACGGTGCGCGCTTCGAACTGAACCGGATGCCGGGCAACACCTGGCAACACGGCCTGGAGCGCATGCTGCTGGGCTTTGCCATGGCGGGCGCCGATCCCCTGGCGGACATCAGCCCCTACGGCGAGGTGGAGGGGCAGGACGGCGTGCTGCTGGGCCAGCTGGCGCTGTTTGTCGAACGGCTGCGCCGGTTGCGACAGACGCTGCCCGAGGCGCGCCCCCTGACCGCCTGGCGGGAGCTGCTGGATGATCTGCTGCTGGCCTTCTACGCCCCGGACGAGGCGGGGGGAGGAGGAGCTGGCCCAGGTGCGCCAGGCGTTGGCCGAGCTGGCGCGCCAGCAGGCGGAGGTGGGCTTCGACGGGCCCCTGTCACTGGCGGTGATCCAGGATTACCTCACCGAGGCCCTGGCCGGACACCGCCGTAGCGGCGGCTTCCTGGCCGGGCGCATCAACTTCTGCACCCTGATGCCCATGCGCTCCATCCCCTTCAAGATCATCTGTCTGCTGGGGATGAACGACGGCGTCTACCCGCGCAGCGTGCCGCCCCTGGGCTTCGATCTCATGGCCCAGGCGCCACGCCGCGGCGATCGCTCCCGGCGGGAGGATGATCGCTACCTGTTTCTGGAGGCGCTGCTGGCCGCCGAGCAGAGGCTGTATGTCTCCTATGTGGATCGCAGCAGCCAGGATAACCAGCCCAGGGAGCCCTCGGTGCTGCTGGCCGAATGCTGGATTACTGCCAGCAGAGCTGCTGCCTGCCGGACGGCAGCCGGGAGCCCGGCGCCCTGTGGCGGCGCCTGGTGCGCCAGGAGGCCCTGGTGCCCTACGATCCGCGCTATTTCGACCCGGCGGCCCCCGTCTCGTTTGCCGCCGATTGGTGCCCACCCGCCGATTTGCCGCCCGCCGCGCCTTATTGGTGATCCGCTGCCCCTGCCGACCGAGCCTGCTGGCCGACGGCCTGCTGGCGCTGTCCGATCTGCTGCGCTTTGCGCAGAACCCGGTGGCCAACTTCTTTGAGCGCAGCCTGCGGGTCCGCTTCGATGCTGGGCTGGTGGAGCCGGAGCAGGACGAGCCCCTTTGCCGCCGATGCCCTGACCAGCTACCAGTTGCGCCAGCAACTGCTGGCGGCCAGCCTCGCCGG
>JAJOIN010000047.1 GCA_021209335.1 Aeromonadaceae bacterium | reverse complement strand
CGCCGCCGTGGTGGCGGGTTTTCTGGCGGTGCTGGCGCTGTCGGTGCTGGAGTGGGTGCCGCTGTTCAAGGGGCTGCTGATCCTGCTGGTGGGGCTGCTGCTCTCCGGCATCCTGACCCTGGCCGAGCTGCGGCGCCGCTTCCCGCTGGAGATCTGGCTGGTGGTAGGCGGGGCCCTGGCCCTGTCGGATCAGCTGCAGGCCACGGGCCTGGCCCAGGGGCTGGTGAGCTTCCTGCAGGCCCACTTCAACGGTGCCAGCCCCTGGCTGGCCTTGGTGGCGGTTTACTTCTTTACCCTGGTGCTCACCGAGCTGATGAGCAACAATGCCGCCGCCGCCCTGGCGTTCCCGCTGGCCTATCAGTTTTCTTTGAGCCTGGGGGTGGCCAGCATGCCCTTTATTCTGGCGGTACTGTTTGGCGCCAGCGCCAGCTTCCTGCTGCCCTATGGCTACCAGACCAACCTGATGGTCTATGCCGCCGGTAACTACAAGATGAAGAGTTACCTGACTCTGGCCCTGCCGGTCTCCCTGGCCTATTCCCTGGGGGTGCTGGTGATGGTGCCCTGGCTGTTTCCGTTTTAAGGAGTGCGTGTGAGCAATATCGTCTGGCATAGCCACCACATCGACAAGGCGGCCCGCGCCGCCCAGAAGGGCCACCAGCCGGCCCTGCTCTGGTTCACCGGCCTGTCCGGCTCCGGCAAGTCCACCCTAGCCGGCGCCCTGGAGGCGGCCTTGGTGGCGCGCGGCATCCACACCTACCTGCTGGATGGCGACAACGTGCGCCACGGCCTCTGCTCGGATCTGGGCTTCACCCCAAGCGATCGCCAGGAGAACCTGCGGCGCATCGGCGAGGTGGCCAAGCTGATGGTGGATGCCGGTCTCGTGGTGCTGGCGGCGTTTGTCTCCCCCTACCGGGCGGAGCGGCAGGCCATCCGCGAGCGCTTTGCCGAGGGGGAGTTTATCGAGGTGTTTGTCGACGTGCCCCTGGCCGAGTGCGAGGCGCGGGATCCCAAGGGGCTCTATCAGAAGGCGCGGGCCGGCGAGATCAAGCACTTCACCGGCATCGACGATCCCTACGAGGCACCTGAGTCCGCCGAGGTGCATCTGCACAATCAGGGCGTGGATATCGCAGTCGGGGTGCAGCAGCTGCTGGATGAACTCATTGCCCGCGGCCTGGTTGCCGGGTGATGGGGCCATGCCTGTTTGGGGACAGACTCTGGTGGCTCAGTCAACGGCGTGCTGCTTGGCCGGCTAGAGGCCCAGCCCCAGCAGGGGCATGATTTTAAAGGGTTTCAAACGAGTGACAACAGGCCGCCGGCCGTTCCCATAACAGCCGCCTGAGTCAGGGTTTTTGTGCGTCAGGCCCGAGATAATCTGGTTGGTTACACACTTGTTGTGATAACGTTAATCAGGTTGCTGTCTTGTCTTGGGATGTCGTCATGAAGAGAGCCACTCCGCGCCCCATCAAGTGGGGTCTGCTGTTTACCTATCTCGCCATTCTGGCCTTGCTGGCCGTCTATCTGTATCACTGAGTCTCCCCGGCCTTGGTCGGGTGAGCTCTGTTTTGCCGTCCGTTGTCGGCGATTTCCTCACCCGCGGCAGCACAAATCCCCTTCTGCCCGTGCCATGACTCCCTATACTAGTAGCCAGGCTGCATGAATACAGATGAGCACAGGGGAGTGGTTATGGCATTGGTTTGGGTTTACGGCACCCTAAGGCGGGGCGAGGGCAATCATGGTCTGCTGGCCGATTGCGCCTATCTGGGGCAGTGGTGGAGCCCACCCTGTTTTTACCTGCTGGATCTGGGGGAGTATCCGGGGGTGATCAGCGGTCAGCAGGCGGTGCTGGGGGAGATCTATGTGGTGGACGAGCCGACCCTGGCGCGGCTCGACCGGCTGGAAGAGGTGCCTGTCGAGTACGACCACGGCCGCTTGCGTACCCCCTGGGGCGAGGCGCTCTACTACCACTATCGCGGCCCCACCCGGGGGCTGGCGGCCATCGCCTCGGGGGATTGGCGCGCCCGCTATGTCTGCTAGGCGGGTGCCCGCCGCCAGCCAGGCACAAAAAAGCCGACCCAAGGGTCGGCTTTTTGCTGGGGGCTTGCCCCCTGTCGGGCTATTAACCCTTGTAACGGGCCGCAGAGGCCAGGATTTCGGCTTCGGCTTCGGCCTTGTCGCCCCAACCGTCAACCTTCACCCACTTGCCGGCTTCCAGTTCCTTGTAGCGCTCGAAGAAGTGCTGGATCTGGCCCTTGAGCAGCTCCGGCAGATCTTGTACGTCCTGGATGTGGTCATACAGCTTGGTCAGCTTGGAGTGGGGCACGGCCACTACCTTGGCGTCCTGACCGGATTCGTCGGTCATCTTCAGCACGCCCACCGGACGGCAGCGGATCACGGCGCCCGGCACCAGGGGGTAGGGGGTCGGCACCAGCACGTCCACCGGATCCCCGTCCAGAGACAGGGTGTGGTTCACGTAGCCGTAGTTGCAGGGGTAGAACATGGGAGTGGCCATGAAGCGGTCAACGAAGATGGCACCGGAGTCCTTGTCCACTTCATACTTGATGGGGTCGGCGTTTTGCGGGATCTCGATGACCACATAGATGTCTTCGGGCAGGCTCTTGCCGGCCGGCACATTGTTCAGGCTCATGGCGGTTCCTTGAAAGAAAAATAAAGGGATAAATCGAGCCCGTATTATAGCCACCGGCGACCAAATGGCTACACTGCTGCCCAAACGAAGGGCGGATTGATAAACTGCCCGGGACTATTTGCAAGAGGATGCGGTATGCACATTCATATTCTGGGGATCTGTGGCACCTTCATGGGCGGCATTGCGGTGCTGGCCAAACAGCTGGGCCACAGGGTCACCGGCTCCGATGCCAACGTCTACCCGCCCATGAGCACCCAGCTGCTGGAGCAGGGCATCGAGCTTATCGAGGGCTATGATCCCGCCCAGCTGGAGCCGGCGCCGGACATGGTGGTGATCGGCAACGCCATGAGCCGTGGCAACCCCTGTGTGGAATATGTGCTCAATCGCAACCTGCCCTATACCTCAGGCCCCGAGTGGCTGCGAGATCAGGTGTTGAACACCCGCTGGGTGCTGGGGGTGGCCGGCACCCACGGCAAGACCAGTACCGCCAGCATGCTGGCCTGGATCCTGGAAGACAACGGCATGCAGCCGGGTTTTCTCATCGGCGGCGTGCCAGGCAACTTCCCGGTGTCGGCCCGGCTGGGGGCGGATCCCTTCTTCGTCATCGAGGCCGACGAGTATGATTGCGCCTTCTTCGACAAGCGCTCCAAGTTCGTTCACTACCGGCCGCGCACCTTGATCCTCAACAACCTGGAGTACGACCACGCCGACATCTTCCCCGACTTGGCGGCCATCCAGCGGCAGTTTCACCATCTGATCCGCACAGTGCCGGGCAACGGCCGCCTGCTGATGGCGGGGGATGATGTGGCCCTGGCCGAGGTGCAGCGCATGGGCTGCTGGAGCGAGCTGGAGAAGGTGGATGGCGAAGGGGCCCCCTGGCAGGCCCAACTGCTGCGCGACGACGGCTCCGCTTTTGCCGTCTTGCTCCATGGTCAGCCCCTGGGCGAGGTGCACTGGCCTGTCATAGGCCGGCACAACGTGCACAACGGCCTGATGGCCATCGCTGCCGCCCGCCATGCCGGCATCAAGCCGGAGGATGCCATCGCCGCCCTGACGCGCTTCGTGCTGCCGCGCCGACGCATGGAGCTCAAGGGGGTGGTCAATGGCATCAGTGTGTATGACGACTTTGCCCACCATCCCACGGCCATCGCCACCACCATCGCCGGCCTGCGGGCCCGGGTGGGGGCGGCCCGCATCCTGGCGGTGCTGGAGCCGCGCTCCAATACCATGAAGCTGGGGGTGCATCAGGCCGAGCTGGCCAACTCCCTGGTGCAGGCGGATCTGGGTTATCTCTCCACCTCGCCCAACCTGGGCTGGGATATTCATCAGGTGGCGGCTACGGCGCCACTGCCTTGCAGCGTGCATCTGGACATCGATCAGTTGGTGGAGACCCTGGCCCTGGAGGCCAAACCCGGTGATCACATATTGCTGATGAGCAACGGCGGCTTCGGCGGCATCCACGACAAGCTGTTGGCCCGCCTGGCCCAGCAGGAGGCATTGGCGTGCAACGCCTGAGCCTGGCCATCACCGGGGCCTCCGGTGCCCCTTACGCCCTGCGCCTGCTGGCCTGCCTGCTGCAGGCCGGGGTACAGGTACACCTGCTGCTGTCGGATGCGGCCCGGGTGGTGCTGGCCACCGAGCTGGGGGAGATCTGGCCGGCGGATCCCGCGGCCTGTCGCGACTATCTGGCTCAGCGCTTTGGCTGTTCAGCCGAGCAGCTCAAGTTGCCAGGCCGGCATGACTGGTTCTCACCCGTCGCCTCCGGCTCGGCAGCCCCCAAGCAGATGGTGGTGCTGCCCTGCTCCATGGGCACCCTATCGGCCATCGCTCATGGCGCCTCGGACAACCTGATAGAGCGGGCGGCGGATGTGGTGATCAAGGAGCGGGGGCAGCTCATCCTGGTGCCGCGGGAGACGCCCTATTCCAGCCTGCATCTGGAGAACATGCTCAAGCTCAGCCGGCTGGGGGTGACCATACTGCCGGCCTCACCGGGCTTCTATCATCAGCCCGCCTCGGTGCAGGATCTGGTGGATTTCGTGGTGGCGCGGCTGCTGGATCACCTGGGGTTGCCCCAGGAGCTGATGACCCCCTGGGGGCAATAGATCGCGGGGGGGGGGCTTTGTGATAGACTCGCCGCCAGTTTGAATGTGAGTGCCCGCTGGGGCAGGAGAGAGACATGAAACACAGAGTCGATGTGATGATCCCCGAAGACGAGGTGCAGGCGCGCATCGCCGAGATGGGCCGGGAGATCAACGAGCGGTATCGCGACAGCGAGGAGCTGGTGATGGTGGGGCTGCTGCGCGGCTCCTGCGTCTTCTTGTCCGATCTGTGCCGTCATATTACCAGCACGGACGTCTGCCTGGATTTCATGACGGCATCCAGTTACGGCAGCAGCATGACCAGCAGCCGTGAGGTGCGGATCATCAAGGACCTGGATGACGAGATCAAGGGCAAGGATGTGCTGATCGTCGAGGACATCATCGACACCGGTCATACCTTGAGCAAGGTGCGGGAGATCATGCGCCTGCGGGAGCCCAAGTCCCTGGCCATCTGCACCCTGCTGGACAAGCCGTCCCGCCGCGAGGTGGACGTGCCGGTGGACTGGGTGGGCTTCGCCATCCCCGACGAGTTCGTGGTGGGGGTGGGCATCGACTATGCCCAGCGCTATCGCAACCTGCGTTACATCGCCAAGGTGGTGCCGCTGGAGTAAGCCGGCGCAGCCTGAGCGGGATTGTCCTGATAGGTGGCACAATGCCACCTTTTTTTTGCCATTTTTTTGTCCGTCGGGCTGGCTATAATGCGGGTCGGTTTTCGCTGCCTTTTGGCGGCAAGCAGGATGAGGCAGTATGCAGGCACTCACTATTACAGGATTACGCAAGACCTATCGCGGCGGCGTCGAGGCCCTAAAGGGCATAAATCTGACGGTGCAGCAGGGGGACTTCTACGCCCTGCTGGGTCCAAACGGCGCAGGCAAGTCCACCACCATCGGCATCATCAGCTCCCTGGTGAACAAGAGCGCCGGCCAGGTGTCGGTGTTTGGCTTCGATCTCGATAGCCAGCTGGAGCAGGCCAAGGCCCGGATCGGTCTGGTGCCCCAGGAGTTCAACTTCAGCCAGTTCGAGAAGGTGCGCCAGATCGTCATCAATCAGGCGGGCTTCTACGGCGTACCGCGCAAGGAGGCCGAGGTACGGGCCGAGCGCTATCTCAAGGCGCTGGATCTGTGGGATAAGCGGGAGGTGCAGGCCCGCACCCTGTCCGGCGGCATGAAGCGCCGGCTGATGATAGCCCGGGCCCTGATGCACGAACCCAAGCTGCTGATCCTGGATGAACCCACCGCCGGGGTGGATATCGAGATCCGCCGCTCCATGTGGACCTTCCTGCGGGAGCTCAACGCCCAGGGGGTCACCATCATACTCACCACTCACTATCTGGAAGAGGCCGAGATGTTGTGCCGCAACATCGGCATCATCGACAAGGGACGCATCATAGAGAACACCAGCATGGCGGCCCTGCTGGGCAAGCTGCGGGTGGAGACCTTTGTGCTGGATCTGGACTGTCCCGCCGCCGACCTGCAGTTGACCGGCTATGCCCATCACCCGGTGAACAGCCACAGCCTGGCGGTGCAGGTGGAGAAGCAGCAGGGGCTCAACCCCTTGTTCGAACAATTGACGGCCCAGGGGGCCAAGGTGCTAAGCCTGCGCAACAAGGCCAACCGGCTCGAAGAGCTGTTCGTGCAACTGGTGGAGGAGGGCCGTCGCCAATGAGCCAGATCTATTGGATTGCCTTCAAGAGCATGCTGGTCAAGGAGATCAGCCGCTTCATGCGCATCTGGGTGCAGACCCTGGTGCCGCCGGCCATCACCATGAGTCTCTACTTCATCATCTTCGGCAACCTGATCGGCAGCCGAATTGGCCAGATGCACGGCTTCAGCTACATGGAGTTCATCGTGCCGGGCCTCATCATGATGTCGGTGATCACCAACTCCTATGCCAATGTGGCCTCGTCCTTCTACAGCGCCAAGTTTCAGCACTATATCGAGGAGATGCTGGTGGCGCCGGTGCCCAACTATGTGATCATCGCCGGCTACGTGGCCGGTGGGGTGGCCCGCGGCCTGTGTGTGGGAGCCATAGTCACCGCCGTGTCCCTGTTCTTCGTGCCCTTGCAGATCCACGATCCTGTGAGTCTGGTGTTGACCCTGCTGCTCACCGCCATCCTGTTCTCCCTGGCGGGGTTGCTCAACGCCATCTTCGCCAAGAGCTTTGATGACATCAGCCTGATCCCCACCTTCGTGCTGACCCCGCTCACCTACCTGGGCGGCGTCTTCTACAGCATCAGCCTGTTGCCACCCTTCTGGCAGGGCGCCTCTCAGCTCAATCCCATCCTCTACATGGTCAATACCTTCCGCTATGGCTTCCTGGGGGTGTCGGATGTGTCGCTGTGGCTGGCCTATGGCCTGATCGGTGGCTGCATCCTGCTGCTCTACGCCCTGGTGTGGGTGCTGATCCAGCGGGGCATAGGCCTGCGCAGTTGAGATGCACATGAGCCACGGACGGGCCTGCGGGCCCGTTTTTTTTCGGGCACCAAGGGGTTGATGACAAAAATCAGGCAAAAAAAAGACCCTCTCGGGTCGTCTTGTGTACAGCAGATAGGTGTTGCGTTGGGCCCTGATCGGGCAATGTCTCTGGATAATCGTAACTTACTGTGTTGTTGGCCATACCTTAGCGGTACAGATCCTTTTGCACGCGGCTCTTGAAGAACAGGTTGCTAACGGCAGCCAGGGCAAGCAGGTCGTAGTTGTACATGGTGAACTCCTTGGTTGAGGTTTTTGTTTTGTGGCCCTTTCGTTTGACCACGGTCTCACTTTAGCAAAAAGCGTGAGCCATGCAACAAAAAAGTGAAATTAAATTACCCGAATTTCTTGAAAATGGTTTCCTGATGGCGACCTAACAGGGGGATTTATGTAATTTAATTACGAGATGATGACGGCGCCGGGTCCAGACGATGACAGAAGCGCCGCGCCAGGGCCTCGGCCTCCTGCTCCAGCGGGTGTTGCTCATAGCCGTGGCGCAGCAGGGCTTGCAGATAAAGGTGGGTGAAGCCTTCCTGCCCGAGCCGTTCATACTGGGCCACATGCACCAGTTCATGGGCCAGTATGCCGGGATCGCCCCAGGCATCCGGATGCAGCACCATGGCGTAGCCCAGGGTAAAGCCCCACAGCCGCTCGGCAGCGAGGCCGTGCCGCACCAGGGTGGCGCGCAGCGGCAGGGGATAGGCGCGAGGCAGGTGACGACGCCACAGCAGCCGTACCCGCTGCGGGCTGTGAACCCCCATCCGGCGGGCCAGCTGGCGTTGCTGGGGCGACAGCGGACGCCCCTGTCGTCGCAGGTGCCAGCCCTGGTAATGGGCAAAATAGAGGGATTGGCACAGCAGCCGGTGTTCATTGGGGGTCAAGGGAAAGCGCCGACGGCGCCGGCGCCACCAAGGGATGACCTGCGTCGGCGCGAAGGCGGCATGTTGAAGCAGGCATTGATAGGGCATGGACCACTCCCGGCGGATTTGCCAAGAGGGTGACAACTTTGTCACCCCCCTGCAACCGACGGTTGTTGGCGTTGTGACTAGAGGCTAAAGGTGGGCAATGACAGATGGCGGAAGATGGCGGTGATCCGCAGCGCCAGCAGGCCCACCATGGAGATCAGCATGGCGGGCAGGGCGCCCAGCCCCAGCTCCAGGCTGCCGGTGTAGAGAATACCGCCGACGATGCAGGCGGTGGCGTAGATCTCTTTTTGCAGCACCAGGGGTACCTCTCGCGCCAGCATGTCCCGGATCATGCCCCCCGCCACCCCCGTGATGACCCCCATGACCACGGCCACCATGTTGGAGGTGCCGAAGCTCAACGCCTTCTGGGCACCGATCACCACAAACAGCGCCAGTCCCAGGGCATCGGCCAGGGGCAGGGTATACCAGGGCAGTCGCTTGGGCAGCCGGGTCAGCAGCATGCCCAGGCCGGCGGTGCCCAGGATCACCCAGAGGTAGGTGGTGTTTTGGATCCAGAATGGGCGGGCGCCGATCAGCAGATCCCGTATGGTGCCGCCGCCGATGGCCGTCACCGCCGCCAGGACGATGACGCCGATGGCATCCATACGCAGTCGCCCGGCCATCAGCACCCCGGAGAGGGCGAAGATGGCGGTGCCAAAAAGATCCAGGCCGTAGATAAGCTGTTCAATCAAGTGGTTCATGGGGCATCGAGCCGAAAGCGAAAGTGGCGGGATTGTAAAAGTTGTGTTGCCCGGCGGCTAGAGGCGGGGCGAAAAAACGCCGTCGGCCCGCTCACTGGGCATGGCGAGCCTTATCGATCACCTCACACAGCTCCCGGATACCGTCCAGGGTTCTGGGGGTCAGGCGCTGCAGGCGATCCGGGTTGATGCGCACCAGCTGCTGGCGCCGAACGGCGCTGAGATTGGGCCAGCGCTGCCAGAGCGCCAGTTGGCTGGCCTCCTGGGGGGTCAGGATCAGGACGGGATCGGCCTGCAGCACGGCCTCCTGGCTGATCTGCGGATAGGGGGTGGGGCTGTCGGCGAAGGGATTGTCACCGCCGCACAGCTCGATGGCTTCCTGGATCCAGCTGCCTTTGGCCACCGTGGTCAACGGCGGCGTCCACAGCTGGAACAGGAGGCGCAGCGGTCTTTGCTGCTGATATTGCTGGTGCAGCGCAAGCAGCTGCTGTTCGAGCTGCTTGGCCAGGGCTGCGGCACTGTCGGCATGCCCGGAGGCCTGGCCAAGCTGCTGCAGGTTGGCCGGCAGATCGGTGAGGTGAGCTGATCGCACTATGAGTGTGGGGATCTGCAGGGCCTGCAGCTGGGCCAGCCTGTGCTCACTGCCGCTGGCCCATAGCACCACCAGATCCGGTTTGAGCGCCAGCAGGCGCTCCAGATTGATGCTCTGAAAATTGGCCACCTTGGGCAAGCGCCGTGCCTCGGCAGGCCAGTCGCTGGCGTCATCCACCGCCACCACCTGGGCGCCGGCACCAATGGCGAACAGTTGCTCGGTCAGATGCGGGGTCAGGCTGATGATACGCTGGGGGGCCGCCGGCAGCGGCAGGCTCAGCAGCAGGAGCAGCAGGCTAGAAATGGCTTTGATGATGGGCATAGAAATAGAGGGCATTCAGGCCTGCCAGTAACAGGATAAAACTCCAGGCAGCAAGGCTCAGACGACGACGTACCCGGCCTATGTCCTGGGGTCCGGGTTCCCCTTGGCCACCGAGCCGTGCCTGGCGCACCTTCTGGCCATGGTAGAAGCGCGGGCCGCCCAGCTGCAGATTGAGGCCAGCACCCAGGGCGGCCAGCAGGGCGCCGCTGCCAAAGGCAGGCCAGTGACGAGCTTGTTTCCACAAAGCCAGGGCGGCGGCCCCCCCACCGGGGAACAGCAGCAGCCACCAGGCCAGCAAGAGGCCGGGGACGCTCAGTAGCACCCGATAGAAACGGGCGCTGAATTCGCCAAACAGCCGCTGTTGCGGCCGCTTGGGGCTGAAGGCCTGGTTCATCAGTTGCAGCAAGCGGAAGGTCAGGGCGCCGGGCAGCCCCAGCAGCAAGAACCAGACGGCAACGCCAAACCATTGACCCAGCAGGCGCAGGGCCACCATCTCGGCGGCCGCCTTGCAGGTGCCCATCTGGCTGAGGTTGCCGGTCTCCCGCTGGCACCAACGGCCCAGTTGCAGCCGGGCCATGGCGAGCTTGTCGGCCTTGAGCAGTTGAGTGAGGGCCAACTGCTCTCCCTTGATGGGCCGGGACTCGAGCAGACAGAGCAAGAGCAGCAGATCCAACGCCGGTTCATAGACGGCCAGGTTACTCAAGGACCAGTAGGCCAGCAGGGCAGGCAGCAAGATCACCTGCGGGGTCAGCAGACCGGCAAGGGTCTGCTGGCGGGCGGGCCGGCCTTTGGGATTGACCTTGCGGGCCAGGCGCCCCAGCAGGGGCACCAGCGCCGAGGGGCGCCAACTCATCGGGATGGGCAGCCACCACTCCAGCAGCAGGGCCAGCAGCAGCAGGCTTAACGGCTGCTCCAGGGCTTGCCAGAATAAAGCACTATTCATGGGGTCAGCCGTTTGAGCATGGCAACCACCATGGCGGACGAGTGGCGCGAGGCGGTTTCCAGGTAGGCATCAAAGGATTCCGGGGACTCCTTGCCGGCGATGTCCGACAGGGAACGGGTCACCACGAAGGGCACAGCGAACTGGTGACACACCTGGGCAATGGCGGCCCCTTCCATCTCTACGGCGGCCATCTGCGGGAAGTCGGCCCGGGCCTTGGCGATGCGGGCCGGGTCGCACATGAACTGATCGCCGGTGCACACCAGCCCCAGCTTGCATTGGATACCGTCGGCCAGATCCGCCACCGCTTGTTGCGCCACCGCAATAAGGCCCGCATCACAGACGAAGGCGGCCGGCAGACGGGGTACCTGGCCTATCTCATAGCCGAAGGCAGTAACATCCACATCGTGGTGGCGTACCTCGCTGGAGATCACCACATCACCGATGTGCAGGGCAGGATCGAAGCCGCCGGCGGAGCCGGTGTTGATCACGCAGTCGGGGGCGAAGCGCTCCAGCAGCAAGGTGGTGGCTACCGCCGCCGCTACCTTGCCGATCCCCGACCGGGTCAGCACGACCGCTTTGCCGGCCAGGGTGCCGGAGTAGAATTCGCAACCGGCCAGTTGCAGGGTTTGCAGATCGCTCATCTGTTCGCGCAGCAGGGTGACTTCCTGCTCCATGGCGCCGATTATGCCGACTCTCATAGGGATCTCTTCTTCTATATAGGGGGAGAAACAAAGCCTGCATCATAGCATTGCTCAGGCAGGGACTCTAAGCCTCGGCCTGGGGGACGGCATGGCAAGCCGACCGGATTCAATTGATCTTATCGTTGGCAACTGGTGCACACAGTGACAAGCTTCTGTTTGGCGGATGGGTTATGGGCTAATTGGCTGCTTTTATCGATTTTTTGCTCTTTAATGAGAGTGTTCTGCTGTGTCTTGTTAATAATCTAAAAAATCTGCATATTTCCTCTTTGCGTGGTTTGCTCTGTTTTTAGCCTTGAATACAAACGTTTCATCTATGCTTGTCGCAAATGTTAGATAGTTTGTTAATGATCTCTGTGTCAGCATGGTGATGCGCCATGGCGGAGCGTGCCGCACCAAATTGGCGACATGCGATTAACTGCATGAAAAACAAGAAAATATATCCCATTTTCAACCTTTTGCCGGCTGGGGCGCCTGCCTTGAATTGGGGCGGGAATCACAGTATATTCGCCAGTTACAAACCCTCAGAGTGATTGCCGAAGCTGGCCCCGCCAGCTTTTTTTGCCCTCTGCGGATGGACCCGAGTACAGATTGAGAGGAATCAAGCGTGATGGAATCGGCGGTACCCGAGCGCCAGGGCCTATATGACCCTGCCAACGAACACGACGCCTGTGGTGTAGGCTTCATCGCCCACATGAAGGGCCAGAAGAGCCACAGTATCGTTGAACAAGGATTGTTGATCCTGAAAAACCTGGATCACCGGGGTGCCGTGGGTGCCGATCCTCTGCAAGGGGACGGCGCCGGTATTCTGATCCAGATTCCGGATGAACTCTATCGCGCCGAGATGGCCAAGCAGGGTGTGGCGCTGCCGCCTTACGGTGAATATGGCGTCGGCATGCTGTTCCTGCCCCGGGAAACTGCCTCGCGCATGGCCTGCGAAGAGGAATTCGAGCGGGTGGTGCGTGCCGAAGGTCAGGTGGTGCTGGGCTGGCGGGATGTGCCGGTCAACGCCGACATGCCCATGTCCCCCGTGGTGCGGGCCAAGGAGCCGGTGATCCGCCAGATCTTCGTAGGTCGTGGTGCCGATGTGCTGGTGACCGACGCCCTGGAGCGCAAGCTGTATATCATCCGCAAGCGCGCCTCCCACGCCATCCGTGCCCTCAAGCTCAAGCACGGTGGCGAGTTCTACGTGCCCTCTTTCTCTGCTCGCACCGTCAACTATAAGGGCCTGTTGCTGGCCGACCAGGTGGGTGTCTACTACAACGACCTGGCCGATGGCCGCTGCGTCTCCGCCCTGGCACTGGTGCACCAGCGCTTCTCCACCAACACCTTCCCCACCTGGGATCTGTCGCACCCCTTCCGCATGATTGCCCACAACGGGGAAATCAACACGGTGCGTGGCAACGTCAACTGGATGCGTGCCCGCGAGCGGGCGATCAGCTCGCCGGTGCTGGGGGCTGATCTGGACAAGGTGTGGCCGCTGATCTACCCCGGGCAGTCTGACTCTGCCTCCTTCGACAACGCCCTGGAACTCATGGTGATGGGCGGCTACTCCCTGGCCCATGCGGTGATGATGATGATCCCGGAAGCCTGGGAAAAGCACACCCTGATGGACGAGAAGCGTCGCGCCTTCTACGAATACCACGCCGCCATGATGGAGCCCTGGGATGGTCCGGCCGCCGTGGCCTTCACCGACGGTCGTCAGATCGGTGCCACCCTGGACCGTAACGGTCTGCGTCCGGCCCGTTATCTGGTGACCAAGGATGATCTGGTGGTCATGGCCTCCGAGTCTGGCGTGCTGCCCATCGAAGATGCCCGCATCGCTCAGAAGTGGCGTCTGCAGCCGGGCAAGATGTTCCTCATCGACATGGAACAGGGCCGCATCATCGACGACAAGGAGTTGAAAGACTCCCTGGCCCATGCCAAGCCCTATGCCGAGTGGATCGAGAAGATCCGCATCAAGCTGGACGAGATCGAAGCCGAATACCAGCCGGTGGAGCACAAGGCCGATCTGCTGGAGCTGCAGCAGGCGTTTGGTTACACCCAGGAAGACACCAAGGTGCTGATGACCCCCATGGCCGAAAATGGCGAGGAAGCCATCGGCTCCATGGGGAACGACGCGGCGCTGACCGTGCTGTCCAAGAAGTCCAAGCCGCTGTACAACTACTTCCGTCAGCTGTTTGCCCAGGTGACCAACCCGCCCATCGATCCCATCCGGGAAGAGCTGGTGATGTCCCTGGTCTCCTTCATCGGCCCCAAGCCGAACCTGCTGAACAATGCTGACATCAACCCGCCCATCCGCCTGGAAGTCAGCCAGCCTGTGCTGGGTGCCAAGCAGATGGAGAAGATCCGCAACATTGAGCAGTTCACCGGTAACAAGTTCCGTTCCCACGAGCTGGACATCACCTATCCGGTGGCCTGGGGCAAGGAGGGCATCGAAGCTCGTCTGGCCTCCCTGTGTGCCGAAGCCGAAGATGCGGTGCGCCATGGCGCCAACATCCTGATCATCTCCGACCGCAACGTGGATCCGGAGACGCTGGCCATTCCGGCCCTGCTGGCCACCTCCGCCGTGCACCTGCGTCTGGTGAAGCGCGGCCTGCGTACCAGCACGGGCCTCGTTGTAGAAACCGGCTCCGCCCGTGAGGTGCATCACTTCGCCCTGCTGGGTGGCTACGGCGCCGAAGCCGTGCACCCTTGGCTGGCGGTGGAAACCCTGCGCCAGATGGCCGCCGGCGATGCCGAGAAGGCCGACAAGTACATCAAGAACTTCACCAAGGCCGTGGGCAAGGGCCTGTGCAAGGTGATGTCCAAGATGGGTATCTCCACCTACATGTCCTACACCGGTGCCCAGATCTTCGAAGCCGTGGGGTTGCAGAAGGCCTTCGTGGAGAAGTACTTCAGCGGCACCCCCTCCAACGTGGAAGGGATTGGCCTGTTCGAAGTGGCCGAGGAAGCCATCCGTCTGCACCAGGACGCCTTCAGCAAGGATCCCGTGCTGGCCGAGATGCTGGATGCCGGCGGTGAATATGCCTTCCGCATCCGCGGTGAAGACCACATGTGGACCCCGGACGCCATTGCCAAGCTGCAACACGCCACCCGTGGCAACCAGTACGAGAACTACAAGGAATACGCCCAGATCATCAATGACCAAACCAAGCGTCATCTGACCCTGCGCGGCCTGTTCGAGTTCAAGTACGCGGCCGAACCTGTGCCGCTGGACGAAGTTGAGTCCGCCAAGGAGATCGTCAAGCGGTTTGCCACCGGCGCCATGTCCATGGGCTCCATCTCCACCGAGGCCCACACCACCCTGGCGGTGGCCATGAACCGCATCGGCGGCAAGTCCAATACCGGTGAAGGTGGTGAAGACGCCAAGCGCTTCATCCCGGTGAGCCAGCCGACCCTGCTGTCCGAGCTCATTGGCAAGGCCAACATCGCCCGGGATCTGGAGCTGCAAGCCGGCGACAGCCTGCGCTCCGCCATCAAACAGGTGGCCTCCGGTCGCTTCGGCGTCACCGCCGAATACCTGGTGAACGCCGATCAGATCCAGATCAAGATGGCCCAGGGCGCCAAGCCCGGTGAGGGCGGTCAGCTGCCCGGCCACAAGGTATCCGAGTACATCGGCTACCTGCGTCACTCCGTGCCGGGGGTGGGTCTCATCTCCCCGCCGCCGCACCACGACATCTACTCCATCGAGGACTTGGCCCAGCTGATCCACGATCTGAAGAACGTCAACCCGGCCGCTTCCATCTCCGTGAAGCTGGTGTCTGAGGTGGGCGTGGGTACCGTAGCCGCCGGGGTTTCCAAGGCCAAGGCGGATCACGTGGTGATCGCCGGTCACGATGGTGGCACCGGGGCCTCCCCGCTCTCCTCCATCAAGCATGCCGGTACGGCCTGGGAACTGGGCCTGGCCGAGACCCAGCAGACCCTGGTGCTGAACCAGCTGCGTAGCCGGATCCGCGTTCAGGTGGACGGTCAGATGAAGACCGGCCGCGACGTGGTGATCGGCGCCCTGCTGGGGGCTGACGAGTTCGGCTTCGCCACTGCCCCCCTGGTGGTGGAAGGCTGCATCATGATGCGTAAGTGTCACCTGAACACCTGTCCGGTGGGGGTGGCCACCCAGGATCCGGAGCTGCGTAAGCGCTTCACCGGTCAGCCGGAGCACGTGGTCAACTACTTCTTCTTCGTGGCCGAAGAAGTGCGGGAGATCATGGCCAAGCTGGGTATCCGCAAGTTCGATGACCTCATCGGTCGTGCCGACCTGCTGGACAAGCGTGCCGGTGTCGAGCACTGGAAGGCCAAGGGGCTGGACTTCTCCAAAATCTTCTATCAGCCGAACGTGGACGCCGCTGTGGGCCGTCTGCACACCGAGCTGCAGGATCATGCCCTGCACAAGGCCCTGGACAACAAGATGATCGAGCTGGCCATGCCGGCGCTGGAGCGGGGCGAGAAGGTGGCCTTCGAGCTGCCCATCAAGAACATCAACCGCACTGCGGGCACCATGCTCTCCGGTCAGGTGGCCAAGCGTTACGGCTATGCCGGCCTGCCGGATGACAGCATCCACGTGGCCCTCAAGGGCACAGCGGGGCAAAGCTTCGCCGCCTTCCTGGCCAAGGGCATCACCCTGGATCTGCAGGGCGAAGGCAACGACTACGTGGGCAAGGGCCTCTCCGGCGGCCGTATCATCATCCGGCCGAATGACAGCTTTGACTGCGAACCGTCCCAGAACATCATCTGTGGCAACACCGTCATGTACGGTGCCACCAGTGGTGAGGCCTTCCTGAGCGGTGTGGGTGGCGAGCGCTTCTGCGTCCGCAACTCCGGTGGTACCGCCGTGGTGGAAGGGGTGGGCGACCACGGTTGTGAATACATGACCGGTGGCACCGTCGTGGTGCTGGGTCAGACCGGCCGTAACTTCGCCGCCGGTATGTCCGGTGGTATCGCCTACGTGCTGGACGAGCAGGATCAGTTCAGCGAGCTGTGCAACACCGCCCAGGTAACCCTGGAGCGGGTGCTGCCGGCCGCCGAACAGCCGGCCGATGAGCCACATCACCTGGGTCAGAAGGATGAGGAACTGCTGCAGTCCCTGATCGCCAAGCATGCCGAATACACCGGCAGCCCGAAGGCCAAGGCCATCCTGGCCGATTGGGACAGCTACCGTGGCAAGTTCGTCAAGGTATACCCGAATGAGTATCGCCGTGCGCTCAAGGAGCTGGCGGCCAAGCAACAAGAGCAGAAGGAGATTGCGTAATGGGTAAGCCAACCGGTTTTCTCGAGTTTGAGCGTGTCAAAGAGACCTACGCACCGGTTGAGGAACGCGTCAAACACTATGGCGAGTTCGTCCCGACCCTGACGCTGGATGAGGCCAAGCAACAAGGGGCCCGCTGCATGGACTGCGGCATCCCCTTCTGCAACAACGGTTGCCCGGTGAACAACATCATTCCTGACTGGAACGATCTGGTTTACCGCGGTAACTGGGAACAGGCCATCCGGGTGCTGCACTCCACCAACAACTTCCCCGAGTTCACGGGCCGGATCTGTCCGGCCCCCTGTGAATCGGCCTGTACCCTGGGCATCAATGCCGCCCCCGTGGGCATCAAGAGCATAGAGCGCGCCATCATCGACCGGGCCTGGGAACATGGTTGGGTCAAGCCGCAACCGGCTGCCGTCAAAAGCGGCAAGCAGGTGGCCGTAGGTGGGTTCCGGTCCTGCCGGCCTGGCCGCTGCCCAGCAGCTGGCGCGCGCCGGTCACGACGTGACCGTGTTCGAGAAGAATGGCCGGGTGGGTGGTCTGCTGCGTTACGGTATCCCCGACTTCAAGCTGGACAAGTCCATCATCGATCGCCGCATGGCGCAGATGACCGCCGAAGGGGTGACCTTCAAGGTCAATACCCTGGTGTCGTCCGATCAGGATCTGCCCAAGGGCGTGGTGAACGATGCCACTACCGTGGTGACCCCCGCCGAGCTGGAGGCCCAGTTCGACGCTGTGATCCTGGCCGGTGGCTCCGAGACCCCGCGGGATCTGCCGGTGCCGGGCCGCGAGCTGTCCGGTATCCACTTCGCGCTGGAGTTCCTGATCCCGCAGAACAAGGCGGTGGCCGGCGATGGCGCCAACGCCATCAACGCCCAGGGCAAGCATGTGGTGGTGATCGGCGGTGGTGACACCGGCTCCGACTGCGTGGGCACCTCCAACCGGCACGGCGCCCTGTCCGTGACCCAGCTGGAAGTGATGCCCAAGCCGCCGGTGCAGGAAGACAAGGCCATGACCTGGCCCTACTGGCCGATGAAGCTGCGCACCTCCAGCTCCCACGAGGAAGGTTGTGTGCGGGAATTCGCCGTCTCCACCAAGGAGTTCATCGGCGAAAACGGCAAGCTCACCGCCCTCAAGCTGGTGAAGGTGGAGTTCAAGGACGGCAAGCTCACCGAGATCCCCGGCTCCGAGTTCGAGCTGAAGGCCGATCTGGTGTTCCTGGCCATGGGCTTCACCCAGCCACTGGCCAAGGTGCTGGACAGCTTCGGCGTGGAGAAGGATGGCCGTGGCAACATCAAGGCCACCACCGACGGTGCCGGCTGCTACGCCACCTCAGTCCCCAAGGTGTTTGCCGCCGGCGACATGCGCCGTGGTCAGTCCCTGGTGGTCTGGGCCATCCGCGAAGGTCGCCAATGCGCCCGGGAAGTGGATCAGTTCCTGATGGGCAGCACGGTTCTGCCGCGCTAAGCGGGTTTCACCTGCCATAAAAAAACCCCCGCCAAGCTGCGGGGGTTTTTGTTGGTGCGCCCGGCACTTTCGCCGGCGTGTCTAGATATCTGGTCTCTGGCGAACCGGCCTAGCAGGGCTGGCGGGCGATCAGCCCCTCGACCCGCTCCTCCAGGCACTCCTCACCGCCCATGGCGAACTCCCGGCAGATGAGCGGCCGCTGCTCGTAGATGCTGCAGCGCAGGCTGTTGCGATCCAATGCCGCGCACCAGCCATCGTCCCCCCGGCGCATTACCGCCACCTGGCCCGGCACCTCGCGGATGAAGCGCGCCGGCACCCCGGTGTCGGTGAACAGCATCACCTCCAGGCGACAGCAGCAGGCCTCGCAGTGGCTGCAATCGATGGCGGCGGGCTGGGCCTTGGCAATCTTAGCGGTCACGGTTCAGGCCAGACGGCGCACGCGGTAGCTGCGGCCCTTGATCTTGCCATCCTGCAGCCGCTGCAGGGCCTGCTTGGCCACCGCACGGGCCACCGCCACGTAGGAGAACTGCTCGGTGATCTGAATCTTGCCCACCTGGTTGCCGGCCAGGCCACCGTCACCGGTCAGGGCGCCGAGAATGTCGCCGGCCCGCACCTTGGTTTTGCGACCGGCGGCGATGGAGAGGGTCACCATGGCTGGTTGCAACGGCTTGAGCTCTTGCGTCAGGTCCGCCAGTTCGTGCCCCGGCAGCGGAGCCTGCTGGTACTCCTCGATGAGGTTCACCCGCTGGGCCTCGTTGGCCTGGTACAGGCTCAGGGCCAGACCGGATTGGCCGGCCCGCCCGGTGCGGCCGATGCGGTGGATGTGGATCTCGGGATCCTGCGGCAGTTCATAGTTGATCACCGCCTCCAGCTCCTTGATGTCCAGGCCGCGGGCCGCCACGTCAGTGGCCACCAGTATGGCGGTGGAGCCGTTGGCGAAGCGTACCAGCACCTGATCCCGCTCCCGCTGTTCCAGATCGCCGTTGAGGGCCAGGGCGCTGAAGCCCTGGGCCGCCAGGTGGTCGGCCACCTCGCCGCAGGCCCGCTTGGTGTTGCAGAACACCACGCAGGAGGCCGGCTGATAGTGGCTCAGCAGCCGGGTGAGGGCGGACAGCCGCTGGCCCGGTGCCACCTCGAACAACCGCTGGTCGATGGCGCCGGCCTGGTGCAGGGCCTCCACGGTGACGCTCACCGGATCCCGCTGAATGCCACGGCTGAGCTGGGCAATGCCGTCGGGATAGGTGGCGGAGAACAGCAGGGTCTGGCGCTGGGGCGGCGTCTGGCGGATCACCAGGCCGATGTCCTCGCCAAAGCCCATGTCCAGCATGCGATCCGCTTCGTCCAGCACCAGCGTATTCAGGGCCTTGAGGCTCAGGCTGCCCTGCTCCAGGTGCTTGAGGATCCGGCCCGGGGTGCCGACGGCGATGTGGGCGCCAAAGCCCAGGGTGGCGGATTGCGGTGCGGTCGGGGGTGCCGCCGCACAGGGTCACCAGCTTGACGTTGGGCAGGGTACGGGCAAGACGGCGGATCTCGGTGGCCACCTGATCCGCCAGCTCGCGGGTCGGACAGAGCACCAGCGCCTGCACGGCCAGCCGGTTGACGTCCAGCTTGGCCAGCAGACCCAGGCCGAAGGCCGCGGTCTTGCCGCTGCCGGTTTTCGCCTTGGCGATCAAATCTTTGCCGTCGAGCACCAGGGGCAGGCTCTGGGCCTGGATCGGGGTCATCTGCAGATAGCCCAGGCTGGCGAGGTTGTCCTGCAGGGCGGAGGAGAGGTTCAGGCTGCTAAATTCGCTGTTGTTCACAAAAGGACTCTATGTCGGAAAACCAGAAATGGGGGTGCGCGGTGCGCAAGGGGGCGCATCATACCAGAATGTGCCGCCGGATGCGGTGAATATTTGAACGGTTGGTGTCATGGGTTGCCGATGGAGGCTTCTGTCTGCGTTGGCGGGCTTGCGGTATGTAAAAAGAGCACAATGGAACAGGGTGGTCATGGCCAGATCATGATGAATGGCGAGAAAACGTTTTTAATTAAACATGTCCTGGTGATGATAAGTCATCGGAGGATGCCATATGGGATATGGTCGTTATTCAATATATATATGAATGAGGAATAAAATTAATGAAAGAGCATAACTTATTGTTTTTGATTTATTTTTAAGCTTTCTCAATGACGATTAATAATCATGTGTCTTGGCAATTAATTTAAAAACGTTTGTATTATTTCGCATGCATATTTTTACCGCGGATTGTGATGATTCTCTGATTTTTAAATATGCAGTTCTTTATGATGGCGCCGGTCAAAAATAACAATTCAATGGGTGCTACTGGTATGGAATACGTTCATTTCGTGCTCGGACTCGTGATGGTCCTGGCATTGGCGTTGCTGGCAAACCGCCGCAACTGGAAACAGATCAAGCTGCGTTACATCGGCCAGCTGCTGGTGGTCGAGCTGGCGCTCGCCTGGTTCATGCTCAACTCCGAAGTTGGGTCTGGCGGTGGTGGGTGGCTTTGCCGCCGGCTTCACCAAGCTGATGGAGTTTGCCAAGCAGGGGACCGACTTCGTGTTCGGCGGTCTGGTCAACGAAGGGGCCTTCTCCTTCTTCCTGATGGTGCTGATGCCCATCGTCTTCATCTCCGTGTTGATCGGCATTTTGCAGTACATCCGTCTGCTGCCCATCGTCATTCGTGGCATCGGCACCGTGCTGGCCAGGATCAACGGCATGGGCAAGCTGGAGTCCTTCAACGCCATCAGCTCCATGATCGTCGGTCAGTCCGAGAACTTCATCGCCCTCAAGAACATACTGCCGCACCTGAACGAGAAGCAGATGTACACCCTGGCGGCGACAGCCATGTCCACCGTCTCCATGTCCATCGTCGGTGCCTACATGCAGCTGATCGAACCGCGCTACGTGGTGGCCGCACTGGTACTCAACATGTTCAGCACCTTCGTGGTGCTCTCCCTCATCAACCCCTACGAGCCCGACAACACCGTGACCGATGCCAAGGCGCTGGCCGAGGGTGACGAGCACCACACGCCGAAGAAGGAGAACTTCTTCGAGATGCTGGGGGAGTACATCATGGCCGGTTTCACCGTGGCGGTGATCGTCGGTGCCATGCTGGTGGGCTTCATCGCCCTGATCGCCCTCATCAACTACCTGTTCGAGGCGGCGTTCGGCGTCAACTTCCAGCACGTCATGGGCTACATCTTCT
>JAJOIN010000096.1 GCA_021209335.1 Aeromonadaceae bacterium | reverse complement strand
TACCAACTGAGCTATTCCCGCATCACAAGGTTGGCAAAGAGGCGCTGGAGCGGGAAACGAGACTCGAACTCGCGACCCCGACCTTGGCAAGGTCGTGCTCTACCAACTGAGCTATTCCCGCAGCGTGCTCTGTGCACAGGCGCCGAATTATAAGCAGCGGCCGATTGATTGCAAGGGCTTTTTATCCGTTTGCTCATCCGGTAGACAGTTGCCGACTAGACGGCGGTTTTTTGCATCAGATGGTGAAGATCCGCTCACGATAGAAGCGCAACTCGGCGATGGACTCGCGAATGTCATCCAGCGCCAGGTGAGTGCCCTGCTTCTTGAACTCGGCCAACAGCTCGGGTTTCCAGCGCCGTACCAGCTCCTTGATGGTGCTGACATCCAGGTTGCGGTAATGGAAATAGGCCTCGGCCTCCGGCAGATAACGTACCATGAAGCGCCTGTCCTGGCCTATGCTGTTGCCACACATGGGTGAGGCCCCCTGGGGCACCCACTGCTGCATGAAGGCCAGGCACTGAGCCTGCGCCGCCGCCAGGTCATGGGGGCTGGACTTGACCCGCGCCACCAGGCCCGAGGCGGTATGGGTCCGGGTACACCAGTCATCCATGGCCTCCAGCACCGCATCCGGCTGATGCACGGCAATCACCGGGCCTTCGGCCAGCACGTTGAGATCCTTGTCGGTGACTATCATGGCAATTTCCAGCACCTGGTCGGTGTCCGGATTGAGGCCAGTCATCTCCATGTCCAGCCATATCAGGTTTTGTGCGTCTTGAGTCATATCCAATCCTAAGGGCGGCCCGCCAGGGTGCTTTTGCGGGACAAGTGCTTCATTACCCATGTATCATACTGGCTTTGTTCCGATTTACTAACAGCAGCACCAGAGCGTGAAAAAACACAAACTCAGTCATGGTCAACAGCGCCGGGTTCAGGCCAATCAACAGCGGCGCCTGAACAAGGCCGAGCCGCAGCCCGATGACAGCCTGCTGGGCCCCGCCCAGGAAGGCTTGGTGATCAGTCGCTTTGGCAAGCATGCCGACATCGAAGATGAACAGGGACACGTCCATCGCTGCAACCTGCGGCGCACCATCAAGAGTCTGGTCACCGGCGACAAGGTGGTCTGGCGGGCCGGTGATGCGGCACTCGACGGCATCAGCGGCGTGGTGGAAGCCGTGCACCCGCGGCTGACCCTGCTCTCCCGGCCCGATTTTTATGACGGCATCAAGCCGGTGGCGGCCAACATAGAGCAGATGATCATCGTCTCGGCGGTGGTGCCGGAGTTCTCCCGCAATATCGTGGATCGCTATCTGGTGGCCGCCGAAAACGTGGAAATCCCGCCCCTGCTGCTGCTCAACAAGATCGATCTGCTGGATGAGACGGCCCGCGATCGGCTGGATGAGGAGCTGCGCAGCTACCAGGCGCTGGGCTATCCGGTGCTGAGCGTCAGCACCCACACAGGGGAAGGCCTAGCCGAGCTGCAAGCCCGCCTGCAGGGCAAGATCAGCGTGTTTGTCGGCCAGTCCGGCGTGGGCAAATCCTCCCTGGTGAATGCCCTGATGCCCGAGGCCGCCGCCCTCATCGGCGAGGTGTCGGATCTCTCCGGCCTGGGCCAGCACACCACCACCACGGCCCGCCTCTACCATTTTCCCAGTGGCGGGGATCTTATCGACTCGCCGGGGATCCGCGAATTCGCCCTCTGGCACCTGGAGCCGGAGCGGGTCAGCTGGTGCTTTGTGGAGTTTCGCCGCTACCTGGGCGGTTGCAAGTTCCGCGACTGCAAACACGGCAAGGATCCCGGTTGTCTCATCCGTGAGGCGGTGGAGCGCGGCGAGATCCATCCTGAACGCTACGAAAACTATCACCGCATTCTGGCCTCCATGACGGAGGCCCATAATGCCCGTCACCTCAATCGTCAATAGCCAAACGGAAAGATACGAGACCATGATGAAGCTGCTAGATACCGTCAAAGTGCTCAGCCAGTACCTGATGCCCAAGCATCTGCTCTCCCGTCTGGTGGGCCGGCTAGCCGCCGCCCGGGCCGGCAAGCTCACCACCTGGCTGATCCGCCAGTTCATCCAGCGCTACGGGGTGGACATGAACGAAGCCCTGCACAGTGATCCGGCCAGCTATGCCAGCTTCAACGACTTCTTCACCCGGCCGCTCAAACCCGGCCTGCGCCCCCTGGTGGAGGATGCCAAGATCGCCGCCATGCCGGTGGATGGCGCCATCAGTCAGCTGGGCGATATCCAGCTGGGGCGCATCATCCAGGCCAAGGGCCACGACTTCAGTGCCAAGGGCTTGCTGGGCGGGGATCCGGCGCTGGCGGCGCCCTTTCAGGGCGGCAAGTTCGCCACCATCTACCTCTCGCCCAAGGATTATCACCGCATCCACATGCCGCTGGATGGCAAGTTGGAAACCATGATCTATGTGCCTGGCGAGCTGTTCTCGGTCAACCCCCTGACCGCCGCCAACGTGCCGGAGCTGTTCGCCCGCAACGAGCGCGTGGTCTGCCTGTTCAGCACCGCCGCCGGCCCCATGGCCATGGTGCTGGTGGGCGCCACCATAGTGGCCAGCATCGCCACCAGTTGGGCCGGCACCGTCACACCGCCGACGCAAAAGGCAGTGGTGCGCTGGGACTACCAGGATCAGGACATACGGCTGGCCAAGGGGGAAGAGATGGGGCTGTTTAAGCTGGGCAGTACCGTGGTCTGCCTGTTTGCCCCCGACAGCATCGACTTTCTGGCCGACTGGCAACCCGGCAGCCCCACCCGCATGGGACAGGCCTTCGCCCAACTGCGTTAACCCAGATGCAGATCCCTACTCGACAGGCGGCCCCCGGGCCGCCTGTCTTGCTTCTGCCATTTACCGACGCCATCCTATAGTTATCTCAAGGATCCGCCAGAGATCCCCAGCCACGGGATAATCAGGATGAATAGGGGATCCCACCTCCCCACGCCACAGTGACGGGAGTCCCTATGAAGTTGACCATACGCAGCAAACTCATCTTGGCACTGGCCGGACTGCTCCTGCTGAGCACTGGGCTACAGCTGCTGTTTACCCAACGGGAGCTCAGCCGTCATGCCGCCCAACAGGTGGAACAATTCGAGTCGGCCGTCTCCGATGCCCAAGTGAACTACCTCAAGACTTGGCTGGATAACAGCGCCAGCATAGTCGACAGCGCCAAACTGGCCTTGGCGCAGGACAATCCCAAGGTACAGCTACACCAGGCTCAGCTGGCCGGCCGATTTGACATGATCTACGCCGGCACCAGTGAAGGGCAGATGCTGCCCTCCATCGACTGGCAGGCGCCGGCAGGCTATGACCCACGCAAACGGCCCTGGTATCAGGATGCCATGGCCGCCGGCAAGATGGTGGTCACCGCCCCCTATGCCGATGCCAGCTCGGGTGAGCTCATCATCACCCTGGCCACGCCTTTCCCGGTGGCGGGCCGCCAAGGGGTACTGGGGGGGGACGTGAGCATCCAGAGCCTGGTGCAAAACGTCAACGCCATCCGCCAGGAAGGCATCTACGGCATCCTGGTGGATCAAGCCGGCAACCTCATCGCCAGCCCGGACGCCAGCCAGACCCTCAAGCCGGTCAGTCAGCTCAACCCCCAACTGAACGCCCAGGTCTTCGCCGAACTAGCCCGCAGCCAGCGCACCGCCGAATGGGTGATAGCCGGCGTTCCCAGCCTGCTATCGGTGCGCCAGATCCCCGGTTATCAGTGGTACTTCGCCATGGTGTATGACAAGTCGATCGCCTATGCCGCCTCAAAGCAACAGCTCTGGCAGGCGGTGATGGCCAACCTGTTGCAACTGCTGCTGGTAGCGGGCGTCGCGGCCTTGATCATCTCCCGCTCCCTGACCCCGCTCAAGGAGATGCGCGATGCGGTGGACGATCTGGCCCAGGGTGAGGGCGATCTCACCCGGCGACTGCAGATCCGGCGCCAGGACGAAATCGGCGCCGTGGCCAAACGCATCAACCTGTTTCTCGACAAGCTGCAGGACATGATGCGCGGCATCGCCCACTCCTCCAGCCAGCTCGACAGCCAATCGGGGCGCTCCCATGACATGGTGTCGCAAAACAACCAGGCCCTGGCGACCCAGCAATCGGAGATCTCTCAGATAGCGACTGCCGTGCATCAGATGTCGGCCACCGCCAACGAGGTGGCCAGCAATGCCGAGATGACCGCCGAGGCGGCCCGCCACTCGGCCAGCAGCTGTGAAAGTGGCAAACAGGTCATCGCCCGCAACCAGGCCTCCATCACCCAACTGGACGGCCAGCTGCGCCACGCCTCCGGCATCATCCAGGAGCTGGAAAAAAATGCCCTGGAGATCAACACCATCCTCTCCACCATTCAAGGCATTGCCGAGCAAACCAACCTGCTGGCCCTGAATGCCGCCATTGAGGCCGCCCGTGCCGGCGAACAAGGTCGCGGGTTTGCGGTGGTGGCCGACGAGGTGCGGGTGCTCTCCAAGCGCACCCACAGCTCCACCGAGGAGATCCGCGCCATGATAGAGACGCTGCAGCGCAACACTCAGCAGGCCGTCTCCACCATGCAGCAAAGCCAGCAACTGGCCAAAAACAGTGTGGCCGATGCCAACGATGCCACCCAGGCCCTGGAGGCCATCACCCAGATCTCCGACATGGCCACCCAAATCTCCAGTGCCGCCGAGGAGCAAAGAGCCGTCACCGACGAGGTGAGCCGTAACATTCAGGCAACAAAGGATGTGTCCGACGAGTTGGCCGAGGCGGCCCACACCGCCAATCAGCTGGCCACCGAACTCAAAGCCATTGCCCAAGGGATGAGCCAGCAGGTGGCCCGCTTCAAGGTCTAAACTTGCCAGACCGCCGCTTGGCGGTCTTTTTTTGGCGCTTTTACCGCCAGCCGGGGGCAATTGTTGACGGCACGCAACATCCCCCGTCCGCCGGCTGCCACAATGGCCGCAATTCGTCGCGAATGACACCTTCGGGTAAAAGGAGAGTTGATTCGCATTTTTAGCTCATTGAGTTGAATACAATTTTGTAACACCGACACCCGTGTGTCAGTTCCCGCTCAGGCGGAAAGCGGCAAGGAGCAGCCGATAAAAAGGGCTAGCTGCCACTGTATCCCGTTGCCGGCTTGCAACGGGTTTTCGTTCCATAGGAGGCACAAGTGGATATAGTTAAGACCGATGTCGCCATCGTAGGTGCCGGTGGCGGTGGCCTGCGAGCCGCCATCGCCATCGCCGAGAAAAACCCCGCGTTGGAAATCGCCCTCATCTCCAAGGTTTATCCCATGCGCAGCCACACGGTGGCCGCCGAAGGGGGCGCGGCCGGCGTGGTGCGGGAAGACGACAGCCTGGACAACCACTTCCACGACACCGTCTCCGGCGGCGACTGGCTGTGTGAACAGGACGTGGTGGAATACTTCGTCGAACAGGCCACCCCGGAACTGGTCCAGCTGGAACACTGGGGCTGCCCCTGGAGCCGCAAGGCGGATGGCCACGTCAACGTGCGCCCCTTTGGTGGCATGAAGATCCCCCGCACCTGGTTTGCCGCCGACAAGACCGGCTTTCACATGCTGCACACCCTGTTTCAGACCTCCATCAAGTACCCGTCAATCAAACGTTTCGACGAGCACTTCTGCCTCGATCTCCTGGTGCTGGATGGCCGGGTGCAGGGGGTGATCTGCTTCGACATCCAAAATGGTGTCACCCGCATGATCCAGGCCAAGTCGGTGATCATTGCCACCGGCGGCGCCGGCCGGGTCTATCGCTTCAACACCAACGGCGGCATAGTCACCGGTGACGGCATGGCCCTGGCCTACCGTCACGGCGTGCCGCTGCGGGACATGGAGTTCGTGCAGTACCACCCCACCGGCCTGCCCGGCTGCGGCATCCTGATGACCGAAGGCTGCCGGGGTGAAGGCGGCATCATGGTCAACAAGGATGGCTACCGCTACCTGCAGGACTATGGTCTGGGCCCGGAAACCCCCTTGGGGGAAACCAAGAACAAATACATGGAGCTGGGCCCACGGGACAGACTCTCCCAAGCCTTCTGGCAGGAGCAGCAAAAGGGCCGCACAGTGCCGACTCCGCTGGGGGATGTGGTCTACCTGGATCTGCGTCACCTGGGCGCCAAATACCTGGAAGAGCGTCTGCCCTTCATCTGCGAACTGTCCAAGGCCTACGTGGGGGTGGATCCGGCCAAGGAGCCCATCCCGGTACGCCCGACGGTGCACTACACCATGGGTGGCATCGAAACCAATGGCCGCTGCGCCACCCGCCTGCCCGGCCTGTACGCGGTGGGGGAATGTGCCTCCATCGGCCTGCACGGCGCCAACCGCCTGGGCTCCAACTCCCTGTGCGAGCTGGTGGTGTTTGGCAAGGTGGCCGGTGAAGAAGCCGCTCACTTCGCCCAGACCCATCCCCACGGCAACACAGATGCCCTCTACAAGCAGGCCATGAGCGCGGTGGCCCAGGCCATGAGCCTGATGGAAGGCGATGGCGACGAGAACCCCGCCACCCTGCGCAACGAGCTGGGTGACACCATGGAGGAAGGGGTCGGCATCTACCGTACCGCCGAGGCCATGCAGCAGACCATCGACAAGATTGTCGAACTCAAACAGCGCTACAAGCGGGTACGGGTCAAGGACAAGTCCAGCGTGTTCAATACCGACTGGCTCTACACCATAGAGCTGGGCTTCCTGCTGGACGTCGCCGAGTCCATGGTGCATTCGGCCTTCAACCGCAAGGAGTCCCGCGGTTCCCACCAGCGGCTCGACGGTTACGAGGAGCGCGACGACGTCAACTTCCTCAAGCACTCCCTGGCCTATTTCAACGCCGATGGGGCGCCCAAGATTGATTACAGCGACGTCACCATCACCCAGTCTCAACCGGCTGCCCGGGTCTACGGCGCCGCGGGCGATAAGAAGGAAGCGCATTAATGGCCGACATGATCGAGATCGAAATCCTCCGCTACCGTCCGGAGGAAGACAACGAACCCTGGCTGCAGAGCTTCCAGGTGCCTTACCGGCACGAGATGTCGGTACTGGAAGCCCTCTCCTACATCAAGGATGAGCTGGACTCCACCGTCAGCTTCCGCTGGTCCTGCCGCATGGCCATCTGCGGCTCCTGCGGCATGATGGTCAACGGCGTGCCCAAGCTGGGCTGCAAGAGCTTCCTGCGGGATTACATCCCCGGCAAGATCACCCTGGAGCCGCTGCGCAACTTCCCCATCGAGCGGGATCTGGTGGTGGACATGTCCGACTTCATCGAGAAGCTGGAGTCCATCAAGCCCTACATCATCCCCAAGGAGGAGAAGTCGGTCTGCGACGGCGAATACATCCAAACCCCGGCGCAACTGGAGAAATTCCGCCAGTTCTCCATGTGCATCAACTGCGGTCTGTGCTATTCCGCCTGCCCCCAGTATGGCCTGAAGAAGAGTTTCATGGGCCCCGCCGCCCTGGCCCTGCTCTACCGCTATAACGCCGACAGCCGGGATGGTGGTCAGGCCGCGCGGATGAAGATCCTCAACCAGGAAAAAGGAGTCTGGAGCTGTACCTTCGTCGGCTACTGCTCCGAGGTCTGCCCCAAGGGCGTGGATCCCGCGGCCGCCATCCAGCTGGGCAAGGTGGAGAGCGCCAAGGATTACGTCATCGCCATGTTCAAGCCGGAGGAGTGAGCCATGGACAACAGCCAAAGCAAACGCAAACCCTATGTCCGCCCAGTCAAGAAGAGCTGGTGGCTCAAGGATCGCTTCTACATCCTCTACATGCTGCGCGAGGGCACCAGCTTGCTGGTGGCCATCTATGCCGTCATCCTGATGGTGGGCCTGCTGCGCCTGAGTCAGGGGGAAGCCGCCTTTAACGGCTGGCTGGCGGCCCTCAGCCAGCCGCTGTCCATCCTGCTGCATCTGGCGGTGCTGGCAGCCTGCGCCTTTCACGCCAAGACCTGGTTTGCCCTGGCCCCCAAGGCCATGCGCATCTTCAAGGGGGATGAGCTGATCCCGGCGAAGCCCATCATCATGGCTCAATACATCGGCCTGGCCGGCACCTCTTTGGTGGTGCTGCTGTTCGTGCTGCTGGCCTAAAGGAGACGCCTCATGAAACGTTCCGACGAACCCGTCTACTGGCTGCTGTTTGGCGCCGGTGGCGTCATGACCGCCGTGCTGCTGCCCATACTGGTGCTGATCACCGGCATTCTGGTGCCCATGGGCATCCTATCGCCGGAGAAGCTCAGCTATGAGCGGGTCCACGCCTTTGCCACCACCTGGTGGGGCGCCCTGATCCTGCTGGCCACCATAGCCCTGCCCATCTGGCACGCCATGCACCGTATCTACCACGGCCTGCATGATGTGGGCGTGCGCACCACCCGCTTGCACCACTATGTCTGCTACGGCTTTGCCTTCTTGGTCTCTGCCGCCACCCTGACCCTGCTGGTGCAGATGTTCTAGCCAGCGGGCCACCCGGCCCGCCCGGGTACTATGCTAACAACCGGAAGCCTCACCGCTTCCGGTTTTTTTTGGTCGGTTCAGCGCAGTAAGGAGTTCACCATGCGTATCGAAGCGGATCTCAAGCTCGGTTTCAAAGATGTGCTGTTTCGCCCCAAGCGCTCCACCCTCAACAGCCGCGCCCAGGTGGATCTTAATCGGGAGTTTCGCTTCCTGCACGGCAAGGCAAGCTGGCGCGGCATTCCCATCATGGCTGCCAACATGGATACCGTCGGCACCTTCGCCATGGCCCGCGCCCTGGCACCCTTCGGCCTGATGACCGCCCTCCACAAGCACTACCGCCTCAGCCAATGGCAGGACTTTCTCGTCAGCAGTCCCCCTGAGTTGCTGGCCAACATCATGGTCTCTACCGGCACCTCGGCCCAGGATTTTGACAAGACCTGCCAGATACTGGCGCTGTCCCCGGCGCTGCATTTCATCTGCGTGGACGTGGCCAACGGCTACGCCGAGCACTTCGTCCGTTTCGTGCAACGGGTGCGCGAACGCTTCCCCGAGCATGTCATCTGCGCCGGCAACGTGGTGACCGGCGAGATGGTGGAGGAGCTGCTGCTCTCCGGCGCCGACCTTATCAAGGTGGGCATAGGCCCAGGATCCGTCTGCACCACCCGAGTCAAGACCGGCGTCGGCTACCCGCAACTGTCCGCCATCATCGAATGTGCCGACGCGCCCACGGCCTCAAGGGCCATATCGTCGGCGATGGCGGCTGCACCTGCCCGGGGGATGTGGCCAAGGCCTTCGGCGGCGGCGCAGACTTCGTCATGTTGGGAGGCATGCTGGCAGCGCACACCGAAAGCGGTGGCCAGCTGTTGGAGCGGGACGGACGGCAATACATGCAGTTTTACGGCATGAGCTCGGCCACCGCCATGGACAAGCACGCCGGCGGGGTGGCGGAATACCGCGCCTCGGAGGGCAAGACGGTGGAGCTGCCCTACCGGGGACCGGTGAGCCAGACGGTGCAGGACATACTGGGCGGCGTGCGATCCACCTGCACCTATGTGGGCGCCGCCAGCCTTAAGGAGCTGAGCAAACGCACCACCTTTATCCGGGTGCAGGAGCAGGAAAACCGACTCTTCACTCCCTGAGGTTGGCATAACCAGCCCAAAAGAAGAGGAGGCTTGCGCCTCCTCATTAAGATCACACACAAAAACAGGACACTGTCAGACGTGGATATTGATGTTGTTACCCAGGGATTGGGTGGTGCCACTGCTACCTTGCGGCGCCGGCGTATTTTCCACCGCCCCTTGCAACAGCGACAGCGCCTGGGCGCCCTGGGCTTCTTGCTGCTTTTTGGCCAGGCTGGCGACCATCGCCTCCTGGCCATAATTACCAGCGCTCTGTGTGACATTCATCTTGACGTCCTCCTGCTTGGTTCAATCCCCTATCGGCAGCCAACCGACTAACTTTAGCCCTTTTATCGCCCAGACGGCGTGATTGCCCACTGTAAGCTCAGTTACGCCTGGCCGATACGCCAACCGGCCATGCTCGAGCCCGAACCTGCCGGGGTGATCCCGAGGGGGGGAATGCTCTACAATGATTCGGCCGAATCCGATGTGTGATGGACGTGTGGACAGGGAGGCAAGGGGTGGTAATGAGGCGACATGGGGCATGGCTGTTGGGCCTGCTGATCTGGGGGCTGGGCCCCTGGGTGCGCGGCGCCGAGGGACTGGATGAATATTGGTCTTTGAGTCAATACCAAGCCGAACATCCAGAGCAGACCCAAGCCACCCAGACGCTCAAACGGCTGGTGCGCAACGCCCCCCAGCCGGCTCAGCTACGGCAGGAGAGGCCAGTGCGCATCGCCCTCATCAGCCCCGGTGGCCAGCTCTCCGATTACTGGCAGCGCAACCGCCAGGCCCTCGAGCGCCGCCTCACCCTGCTGGGCCTCGACTACCAGTTGCTCCGCTACGATCAGGCGCCGGAACAGGATGAGCGCCAGCAGACCCAACAGCTGGTGGCAGCCCTGGCAACGGATCCGGATTACCTTATCTACACGCTTGACTCTCAGTTTCAGCACAAATACATAGCCCGGCTGCTCAGCCGCGACAGGCCCAAGGTGATATTGCAAAACATCACCACCCCCCTCAAGCGCTGGGAAGAGCGGCCGCCGCTGCTTTACGTGGGCTTTGATCATCAGCAAGGCAGCCAGCTGCTGGCCGACTTCTATCGGCGCCAGGCGGCCGGGCGCGGCCATTTTGAATACGCCATGCTCTACCGTAGCCCCGGGTATGTGAGCACGGCCCGCGGCGATACCTTTATCGAGCAGATGCGTCAACAGGCCAACAGCCAGCTGCGACTGGCCTTCTACACCCGCTCAGATCGCGCCTCGGCCCGCCAGGCGGCCTTGTCGGCCCTGGAGCAATATCCGGATCTGGATTTGCTGTTTGCCTGCGCCACCGACACGGCCCTGGGCGCCCTGGATGCCGTCAAGGAGCAGGGGCTATTGGGCCGGGTCCAGGTCAATGGCTGGGGGGGGCGGCGCCCAAGAGCTGGCGGCCCTGGCCCGTGGCGAACTCAGCGCCACCGTGATGCGCATCAACGACGATACCGGGGTGGCCATCGCCGAGGCCCTACAGCGGGATCTGCAGGGGCTGCCGCTACCCCGGGTGTTTGCCGGCGATCTGGTCCTCGTCACCCCGGATACCCCCAAGACGGTGCTACGAGGCTTGCAGGAGCGTGCCTTTCGCTATTCGGACATGGAACAGGAGTAGTTGATGTCGTCGTCCCAGCCGCCCCAGGCTCGCCCCCTCTCCAGTGTGCTGTTACTGGGGCTGACCGTCACCCTGCTGCTGGTCACCGCCATACTGGTATTTCAGACCTATCGCTACGCCCGCCAAGCCATCGATAGCCAGATGGAGCAGCGCCTGGCCCAGAGCCACCATACGCTGCAACTGGCCATGCAACACCATCTCAACCAGTTGGCCCAACAACTGGACAACCTGGCCAGCCAGATGGAGATGACCTACGACCAGAGCACCCAGTCCAGCTGGCGCCTGCCGGCGGCACGCGAAGAAGATGACACCAGTGAGCTGGATTTCCTGTTTATCGCCCATCAGCAGCACCTCTACTGGCAGGATGCCGCCACCGATTTCTTCGTGCCCAGGAATCAACTGGCCAGCCTGATCGGCCAGACCGAGCCACGCCATCGCTGGTACCTGGTGACGCTGCCCGGCCCGGGGCATCTCCCCACCCTGATACTGCTGCGCCAGGTGCCCTTGCTGGCCCCCCGCTCAGGTCAGGTGATGGCCAATTTGTACGGCGCCCTGGTTCTCAATGACAACCTGGAGCTGTTGCAGGAGCTGCGACGTGAAGCCCAGCTGTATGCCCTCAGCCTCGAATATCAAGGGCAGCCGCTGCTGACCAGCCGGGCCCAGGACAGCGCCCAGGCCTGGGAGCTGAGCGCTCTGCCCGCCGGCAGCGGCCTGCAAACGGTGGGAGAACACCTGCTGGCCAGCCGTCAGCCCCTGCTGCTCAATGCCGCCGCCACCCCACTGACCCTGGTGGCCGTGGCAGAAAACCGCGCCACCCCTCGTCTGCAGGAGCACTATCTGCATGGTGCCGGCATAGTGCTGCTGCTGATCCTGGTGGCCAGCTGGATGTTGTTGCTCCACCTGCATCAATACACACTGCTGCCGTTGCGCCGGTTGGTGAAGTGGAGCCGCGAGGTGAGTTCAGCCGAGACGCCGCCGCCCTTTGTGCCTGGCAGCATCACCGAATACAACGAGCTGGGCCAGGCGCTGAGCCTGATGGTGCAACGGCAAAAAGAAAAGGAGCATTACTTTCAGGATCTACTGGAGTTTGCCTTCTCCCCCATCATCGTCTGGAACGCCCGCTTGCAGGTGCAGCAGTGCAATGCCGCCGCCAGCCGGCTGATCGGCCTCACCGCCCAAGCCGGGGAGCCGGTGTTCAAGCTGTTTCCACAAGAAGCCCGCGGCGTGCTGGAGTCCAGCGCGCAGGGACAGGTGTGTGCCGGCATAGAACTGCAATATCCCAACGGCCGCCTGCTGATCTGGAACATGGCGCCGGTCCGGATTGGCGACAAGGTCACCGCCGTCATCGCCCAGGGGTTGGACGTGACGGCGCTCAAGCAGGCCCAACGGGAGAGCCTGCTGGCCCGCCAAGCCGCCGAAGCCGCCACCCGTACCAAGTCCGAATTTCTGGCCACCGTCACCCATGAGATCCGTACCCCGCTTAACGGCATACTGGGCATGGCCCACCTGCTGCAGGATGGCCCCCTCACCGCCTCGGCCCGGGAATACGCCCAAACCATAGAGGAGTCGGGCCAGGCGCTGCTGACCATCATCAACGACATACTGGACTTCTCCAAGATAGAGGCCAACAAGCTGACCCTCTGCCTGGAGCCGTTCCATCTGCCACGGCTGTTGCAGGGCGTGATACGGCAACTGGCTCCCCTGGCCGAACAGAAGCCGGGGCTGGAACTGGCACTGCAGATGGCGCCGGATCTGCCGGAGCACCTGCTGGGGGATGCCGGGCGCCTGCGGCAGATCCTCATCAACCTCCTGGGCAACGGCATCAAGTTCACCGAGCGCGGCCAGGTGCGGTTACAGGCCCGCGTGCTGGAGCGGCAGGATAATCGCATCCAGCTGGAGCTGACCATCAGCGACAGCGGCATCGGCATACCACCCGAGGCGCAACGCAACCTGTTCCAGGCGTTCGTCCAGGCCGATACGTCCACCACCCGTCGTTATGGCGGCACCGGCCTGGGGCTGGCCATCTGCAAGCGCCTGCTGGACATGATGGAGGGCAGCATACAGCTCACCAGCCGTCAGGGCATTGGCAGCTGCTTTACCGTGCAACTGCCCCTGCAACTGGCCTCGCCGCCTGCGCCCCTGCCGCCGGAATCCCCCTCGCCGCCCGCCCTGGCGGTCACCGCATACCGACAAACCCTCGCCCAGCCGGAGCCCCAGCCCGCAGAGACAGCTCCGGCGGCAAGCCCCCATATCCTGCTGGTCGAGGATAACCGGGTGAACCAGCAGGTGGCCCTGCTGATGCTCAAGAAGCTGGGCTGCCGGGTGAGCCTGGCCGAAAACGGTGAGGAGGCGCTGCAAAAGACCCTGGAGGAGACCTTTGATCTGGTGCTGATGGATTGCCAGATGCCGGTGTTGAATGGTTACGATGCCACCCGCCGCATCCGCCTCAGCCAGCCGCCCCAGGGACGGCGTCTGCCGATCATCGCCATGACCGCCAACGACCAGCCCGAGGAGCGAGCCCGCTGTCAGGCCGCCGGCATGGATGACTTCCTGGCCAAGCCCTTCCGGCGTGAAGATCTCGGCCAACGCCTGGCCCACTGGCTGGCCCAGGCTTAACCACCGGTCTTAGCCGGCCGCACCAGACGGATGGCATTCGCCAGCAGAGGGTCATCCTCCCCCGGCCAACCGGTGGCAAAGTCCAGATACTGACGATAGGCACCCGGCTGACGGCCCGGCTCATCACTCCAGAACCACAGGGCCGGTGTGTTGGGGAAGATGCGTAGATCCACGTTGGGGCGCAGGCAACCGGGCCGCAGCAGGGTGGTCAGCTCAGCCTGAGTGGGCAGCCGCCAGTTGTTGGCACCCCCCCAGCCTTGCCGGTTCAGCCGATACACCAGCTCCTGAGCCTGTGGCCAGGTCAAGCGTGCTGGCTGCCCCTGCTCACAGGCCGCCCCACTCAACCCCCAGCTGCAGGCCTGCCATACCAGGCCCGTCTGAGTATTCAGGATGGTCAACGCATCCTGCCGCTGCCAGTGCGCCGCCGGGCTCTGTTTAGCCACCGCCGGCTGACAGATCTGTGCCGCCTGGGCCGGCCCCCATCCCAGCACCAACGCCAAGGCCAGCCCTAACCTGCACCACCCTATACCGCCTCTTTGCATCTGAACGCTCCTCTTGCCAGCAATGAAAACGGGCGATCCACTGGATCGCCCGGTCGTGTGGTGGCGGTTACTGCGAGTCTGGCAGCGCCGCTTGCATCACAGCAAACACATCCGTGTTATCCACATAGTTGCCATCGCTGTTGTGGCCCACCTTGCTGACAAAGCCACTGTCCTGGCCCCGCACCAAGGGGGTGAAGGCGGCGCTGCCCTGGCCCCGGGCCCACAGGCGTACCAGCTCATTGGTGTGCTGTCCCGTCCAGAAACGCACCTCCGGCAACACCTCGGCGCCCTTAAAGGTCACACTCTGGTAAGGCACAGTGTCGGAGTCCAGCCCCAAGGGCAAGGCGTTGCCGTGGTCCGTGGTGACGATGAGCAGGGTCTCGTCCCAGCTGCTATTGGCTTCCACCCACTCGGCCACTGCCTGCACCGCCTGGTTAAAGTCCACCTGCTCCTCAATCATGCGATCCGTCTGGTTGGCATGGGCCGCCCAGTCCACCGCGCCGCCTTCCACCATCAGGAAGAAGCCATCCTCATCCTTGGCCAGGTAGCTCAGGGCCCCCTTGGTCATGGTGGTCAGATCCGGCACAGAGGCAATCTTCTTCACCCCACTGGGCTGCTTGGCATCGGCGCCCAGCACGTCGGCCTCACGGCCTTGTTGCAGGGTCCAGCGCACCTTGGCAATGCCCACCAGGGGGCCGGTCACGCTCAGTTGGCCGTTGGCCAGCGCCTCGAAGCTGGCCTTGCTCTCGATCAGGGTCCAGGGGGTGCTGGCACCGGAGGGGATCAGCTCACCGGCCTTGAGCGCCTGCCACTGGGTCTCCCCTATGGTGTCGTAGGGGGTATAACAGGCGTAGGTCGCGGCACACTCTTCCTCGCTCAGCGCGCTCATGTCGCGACCGTTGCCGTCATAACCCGGGTGACCTGTGCCCATCAGCAGATCCACGTTGCCGTTGGTCAGCATGTCCTGGGCAATCTCGGTCATGTTCTTGCGGCTGAGGTTTTGGGCAGAAAAGGCCGCCGGCGTGGCGTGGGAGAGCTGCACCGAGGTCACCACGCCGGTGGCCTTGCCGGCCTGCTTGGCCAGTTGGGTGATGTAGGGCAACGGCTGACCCAGGTTGTCGTAGTTGATGGCGTTGTTATAGGTCTTGTGACCGGTGGACAAGGCCGTTCCCGCCGCTGCGGAGTCGGTGTAGTTGGACTTGAGGTACTGATAGCCGGCGATGGCGGTCTGATAGCTGTCGTTTTCATCCACGGCGACCAGCGTCTCGTCCCAGGCCTTGGTGGCATCGTAGCTCAAGCCATCACCGTCGGCGTCATTGGTGGGCTTGCTGCTGGTGGTCAGCGGATAGGTGGTCATGCCCATACGCATCTCCATGTCGACATAGGGGGTCAGCTCATTGGCACTGACGCCGGATTGCCACTGTGCCCCCATCTCCCATGTATTCCAGCTGGCGCCGTCGCTCACCATCAGTATGATGTTCTTCGGCTTGCTGCTGCGTCCCGCCGTGGTGTCATCATCGCTGTCGTTACAGGCGCTCAGGGTCAGGGCGGTCAGGACGGCGGCGGTAACCAGGGTGGGCTTCTTATATTTTTCCTTGTAGATCAACATAGTAAGCATCTCCATGCTTGTGCAAAGTGCCTAGACGGTAAACCGCTTCCATGACAATCCCATGATGATTGCAAGGCAACTTATGGATTCAAATGATGCATATTTTCTTCTCCTTTTGTTGTCATCTCTTTTTGTGAGCCTGCTCGGATTGCCGCCGCCCTGGCCAGCCAAGGGGCGCGGCGGCCTGTATGCTCAAGGCCCTTGACCCGACCAAGATGAGAGCCCACATCATGCGCCTTCTGCCCCTCGCCCTCATGCTGGCCCTGGCTGGCTGTGCCAGCCCCACCCCACCTGCCGCTCCCTTCGTGGCACCGCCGGCACCACCGGCCAAGCGCGACTCCAGCCAGCTGGACTTAAGCTCGGTGGCACAACAGATCCCGACCCGCCCCCTGCCCACCGACTGGGCTCAGGGTGCCGTTTTCATGGAGATCTATGTGCGGGGCTATCAGGATAGCAACGGCGACGGCATCGGCGACTTTCGGGGTCTCATCAGCCGGCTGGACTATCTGCAAGCCCTGGGGATCCAGGGGCTTTGGCTGATGCCCGTCAACCAGAGCAAGGACCGAGACCACGGCTACGGCGTGGTCGATTATCGGCAGGTAGAGCCTGACTACGGTAGCCGGGCCGATTTCCAGGCCCTGCTGGCGGCGGCCCATGCCCGGGGCATGGCTATCGTCATGGATTACGTCATCAACCACAGCTCGGATGCCAATCCCCTGTTTCTAGATGCCAAGGCCCATCGCAACGGCAAACGGGACTGGTATCTGTGGGCCAAGCAGGATCCCCAGTGGGTCAACTGGGCACGCCAGCCCAGCTGGCACAGAACGCAGGTGGGCAGAGGTGACTACTACTACGGCGTCTTCTGGGTCGATATGCCGGATTTCAATCTGCGCAATCCCCAGGTGCTGGCCTTCCACCACGACAACCTGCGCTACTGGATGAACCAGGGGGTGGATGGCTTTCGCATCGATGCGGTGGGCCAGCTCATCGAAAATGGCCCCCAGGCCTATGAGTCCCAGCCGGAAAACAAACCCATCCTCAAGGATCTCCAGCACCTGATACACCAGGCGCCGGGCCACTTCATGGTGTGCGAAGAGCCAACCGATCCGGTGGGCGCCGCCGGCGAGGATGCCTGCGGCTCCGCCTTTGCCTTTGGTTTCAACCGGCAGGTGCGCGCCTCGGTCAAACAGGGCAAGGTCACCAAGCCGCTGAGCCAGATACTGCGGCAGTATCCGCTCGCCAAGATGGGCCTGGTGCTGGGCAGCCACGACAGCTATGCCGGCGAGCGGCTGATGGTGGACTTGCAAGGCGACGAGGCGGCCTACCGGCTGGCCGCCGCCACCCAACTGACGCTGCCTGGGCAGCCATTTATCTATTACGGTGAGGAGATCGGCATGGGTACCAGCCGGGGCAATGGCGGCGACTGGGGGCTGCGCGCCCCCATGAGTTGGCAGGCCGATGGCGGCTTCAGCACTGTCACGCCCTTTCGTGCACCGGCCGACAACCTGGGCCGCTATAACGCCGCCGCGCAACAAGCCGATCCCGACTCGCTCTGGCACCACTACCGCCAGTTGATCGCCCTGCGCAAGGCGCATCCCGCTTTGCGCCTGGGGGATCTGCAACTGCTGGCGGAGGGACCTGTGCTGGCTTACCTGCGACAATCCGGTGAGGAGCGCATCCTGGTGGTGCTCAACTACAGCCACCAGGCCCAATCCCTGAGCCTGCCGCTCAAGAGCGAAGCCCCGCAACGCCTGCTGGGCCAGGGGAGCCTGAGTGCAGGCCAGACCCTGCAGCTGAGTCTGCCCGCTCAGGGGCTGGCGATCTACCGGCTGTAAGCCACCCAAAAACAACCCGGGCTCATTGATGAGCCCGCGGTACCATCTGGTCTCAGGGGGTCGCCATGGCCCGGTTTTCTGCTCGGTCGAGCTCGTCTACGGTAATAAAGCGTGCCGGGATACGCTGGTGCTCCTCCACCGGCTTACCTCGTAAAGAAAACACCAGCTGTTGCACCGCCAGGTAGCCCAGTTGTCGTGGTTGTTGTACCAAAACCCCATACAGGCGTCCGTCCCGCATCGCCTGCGCCAGTTGAGGATGCAGATCAAAACCGATATGCAGGGTCGCAGGCGTGGCCGCCAAGTCCCGCAATACGGCCGCTATCGCCAAGCTGGTGGACTCATTCACCGAGAAAACACCGTCAAACCGGCCGGACTCGCGCATGAAGTTCAGCAGTACACTGCGCGCTTCCCCCACCCCCTGCCCCAGGTAGGGGGAATAGGTCAGCTGCAACCCAGCATCCCGCGCGCCGCGGGCAAATCCCTGCTCCCGGGCATCCGTGCTGGGGATGCCGGACTTGAGTCGAACCAGCAGCACCCGACCGTGTCCCCCCAGGGCCTGTGCCATACGGTGGGCCGCCAGCTCACCGGCCGCGCCGTTGTTGGTGGCCACCACGGCCACCCGCTCGCCGGGCAGATCCCGGTCCAGATACAAGGTGGCGATGCCCTGACGGCGCAACAGGGCAACATGGGCCTGCCGCGCCTCCGAACTGGGGGCAATCACCAGCCCCTGACAGCCCATGGCCACCAGACGATTGATGGCCTCCCGCTGAGTATCCTCTTCCTCATCCATCGGCAGCAAGGCATGCACCTTGATCCCCAGATCCTGGCCGGCCAGCTGGGCCCCCATCACCACCTCGCTCCAGAAGCGCTTGCCACCGGCACCGGCCACCAGGCCGACACACTCGGCCAGCACGCTACCGCTGCACCAGCATAGCAGCAGACCGCACGCCAGCCGGTATCGCCATCGTTGCCCCATCCACGCCCTCCCTTGCCACATTTGGCCCGATTGGAATAAGTGTAATGCAGCCAGCCGCCTGGCGAGATGGCGGCTGACCTAAGCCACCCAACTTCGCTATAGTGGCGGCTTGAATCACCCCAGCCCCAAGGAGGCACCATGTTTTCCCTGAGCCGTTTTTCCGCCCTGCCCGGCGCCATGCTGGTGAGCCTGGTGAACACCCAGCTGCGGGATCATTTCGCGGATCTGGCGGATCTGTGCCGCTACCACGACATCCAGGCCAGCGAGCTGGAAGCCAAGCTGGCCGAGGACGGCTTTGTCTATCAGGCTGAGCTCAAGCAGTTTCGCGAGGCGTAAAACCGCGGGGGCCTACAGCCCCCGCAGCTGTATCCGCCGCAGGAACTCCGTCATCACCCGCTCGTAGATCAGCTCCCCCATCAGGTGGTCTTCCACCCCGCGATCTATGTTGGGATTGTCATTGATCTCAATGACGTAGGCCTTGTTGCCCTGCTGCTTGATATCCACGCCGTATAGGCCATCGCCAATCAGGGCGGCCGCCTTCAGGGCCGTCTCCCGCACGCAGCGCGGCACCGCCAGCACATCCAGGGTCTCCCAACCGCCGGCGTTGAAGTTGCCCCCCGCCTGGTGCTGGTAGATCTGCCAGTGGCCCCGGCTCATGTAGTACTTGCAGGCAAACAGCGGCTGGCGATCCAGCACGCCGATGCGCCAGTCAAACTCGGTATACATGAACTCCTGGGCCAGGATCAGGGAGGAGCGTTGCAGCATCTCCCGGGCCTTCTCCTCCAGTGCCTCCAGGCTGTCCACCTTGTGCACCCCGCGGGAGAAGGAGCCGTCCGGCAGCTTGAGCACGCAGGGCAGCCCCAGGGCCGCCACCGTCTTGGCGGCCCAGTCGGCCTCACCGGCGCGGATCACCCGGGTCTTGGGGGTGGGCACCTTGTGCTTCTCCAGTAGCTCCGCCAGATAGACCTTGTTGGTGCAATACATGATGGAAGCGGGATCGTCGATCACCACCAGCCCCAGCTTCTCGGCGCGGCGGGCGAACTGATAGGTGTAGTTGTCGATGTTGGTGGTGGCGCGGATAAACAAGGCGTCATATTCCCCCAGCCGGCCCAGCTGCGCCTGGTCGATGAGATCCACCTTGATGCCCAGCCGCTGACCGGCGCGGATGAAGCGCTTGATGGCCATCAAATTGGAGGGCGGCAGCGGCTCCTCCCGGTCGATGAGGATGGCCAGGTCGTAGCGATACTTGCGATGGGGGCTGCTCTGGCGCCAGATCTTGCGGGAGAAGCGCTCCAGGGCGGCGGCGAAGCTGTCCTGCTGGCCGTTTTCCAGCTGCTGGAAGGGATAGGGGGCCACGCCGGCCACCTGCCAGCCCTGGCGCTGGTGGCGAAAGGTCACCTGCATCACCGGCAAGGGGTATTGCTCGAACAGGGCGCGGGCCAGCTTCTGCAAGGCGGGCACCTCGCTCTGGCCAAAGTAGAACAGCTGGGTGACTGTGCCTTGCGGGCTGCCGGCGAAGGCCTGATCCAGCGCCTCGTTCATGCCGCCCAGCACCATCAATTGGAATTCTTTGCTGGAGAGTTCATTGATGGTGCGCAGGGTGGGCAAGATGCGGTGGCCACGGGCTTCGGCCAGCAGGGTGCAGTAGTAGCCCAGGCTTTGATAATCGTAGTTGCGGCACAAATTGATGACTTGGGTGTTGCGGGCGGCGGCGTCGCTGCGATGGTCGAGGTAGTCGCCCACGCTAACGACGCTTTCCGAGGGGAAGTAGGCAGCCCAATCCGTTTTTTCTTCGGTCACGATAAGAAACTTGGCCATAGAGACTCCAAGTTGACTAGCAAGGATATCCGGCGCGGCACACAGCAGGGGAGGTCGGATACGATCCGGGTAAGACGAGTCTGTGCAGATAAGAAAGGAGTTAGGTGCAACAGGCTGGTGGCCCGCCGAAATGCTATGCCTGTCACACTTTACCCGTCAAGCACTTGGGCCTATGATTCGACTCGTTTGGGTTGCCCTGTGCGCCCGCCTTGCCCCCGCCTTGCCACCACAGCCCGGACAGACGACGCCAGCCATCCCCCTTCCCCCATGGGGACTTCATCGGCAATCGTTGGGAGACGTTATGATCCGCGATGCGCAACTGGAGGATCTGCCGGCCCTGTTGGCCCTGGAGCAGACCGCCTTCCCTGGCGACCGGCTCTCCAGCCGCCAGTTCCGCCGTTTCATCAAGAGCGACAACAGCCGCACCCTGGTGCTGCAGCAAGACGGCCAGCTGGCCGGCTACGCCCTGGTGCTGTTTCACCACAGGACCCACCTGGCCCGGCTCTACTCCCTGGCCATCGCCCCCCCGCTGCGTGGCCAGGGGCTGGCCGGCCAGTTGATGGAGGCCTGCGAGCAGGAGGCACTGGCGCGCGGCTACCTGACCCTGCGCCTGGAGGTGCGGGAGGACAATCGCTGGCGCCCGGGCCCTGTACCGCAAGCGCGGCTACCGCCCCATCCGCCTGCTGGCCCACTACTACGACGATGCCGCCGACGGCATCCGGCTGGAGAAGCGCCTGCAGCCGGGCAAACCCACCAGCCTGCTGCCGGTGCCCTACTACGCTCAGACCCTGCCCTTCACCTGCGGCCCCGCCAGCCTGCTGATGGCCCGCAGCGCCCTCACCCCGGGCTTTGTGCCCAGCCGGCGCGCGGAGGTGCA
>JAJOIN010000070.1 GCA_021209335.1 Aeromonadaceae bacterium | reverse complement strand
CTGCCCGGCGGCCTGCCCGGGGCCGAGCACCTGCGGGACACCCCCTTGCTGATCGATCTGCTCAAGGCCCAGGCCCGGCGCGGCGCCTGGCGAGCCGCCATCTGTGCCGCCCCCGCCCTGGTGCTGGCGCACCATGACCTAATCGGTAGCGCGCAGGTCACCGGCTATCCCGGCACCGAAGGCGCGCTGGGCGCTGCCTATCGGGATCAGGCCGTGGTGGTGGATGAGGCCAATAAGCTCATCACCAGCAAGGGCCCGGGCACCGCCCTGCTGTTTGGCCTGGCCGCCGTCGCCGCCCTGCAGGGCGACGCCGTGGCGGATCAGGTCGCTGCCGGTCTGCTGGTGAGTCGTCACTGACCCCATCGCGATCCAGCCATTGCCATCAAGGCAACAACAAGGGGCGCCGAAGCGCCCCTTGTTGCTGAGGCCATCGGCCTCTTGTTGATAGGGCCATCGGCCCCTGGATGAGGATCGGCCTTAGTTCTGGCGATAGACCTTAACATTCAAGAAGCCCTGCTCCTTGAGGTAGAGGGCCTGCAGCTTGCTCATCACCCCTTTGTCGCAATACAGCAGATAGGTGCGGCTCTGATCCAGATCGCCAAACTGGGTGGCCAGCTTGTAGAAGGGCAGGTGCAAGACCTCATGCCCCTCCAGGCTGAAGGGACGCTCCTCCTGGTCATCCGGCGAGCGGATATCCAGGATGACGTCGGCCGCTGACAGGGCCTGTACCGTCTCCACCTCCTGCACCTCGGCCTGGGTCTCCTCGCCGATCTGCCGGATGTCCAGGTAGACGGCGTCCTTCACCACCTGCTCCAGCACGCCGAAGTCAAACTTGGCCTCTTCTTCCAGCACTCGCTCCATCCGCGCCTTGACGGTGGGCTTCTTGGAGATGACGCCGCAGTATTCCGGCATGGTCTCGGCAAACTCCAGGGTGCCGATCTGACGGGCGGTGTCGATGATGTCCTGCTTGTCGGAGACGATGAGCGGCCGCAGGATCAGGGTGTCGGTGACGCTGTCGATGACGCTGAGGTTGGTCAGGGTCTGGGAGGAGACCTGACCCACACTCTCGCCGGTCACCAGGGCCTCGATGCCCAGATCGGCGGCCACCGCCGAGGCGGCGCGCATCATCATCCGCTTCAAGATCACCCCCATGTGGGAGTCTTCCACCTTCTCCAGTATCTCCCCCACCACCGGCTCGAACGGCACGGAGACAAAGCGCACCCGGTGGGAGGCACCGAACTTGTTCCACAGGTAATAAGCCACCTGCTTGACCCCTACCTCATGGGCCCGTCCCCCCAGGTTGAAGAAGCAGTAATAGACCCGGCAACCGCGCTTGATGAACTGATAGGAAGAGACGCCGGAGTCAAAGCCGCCGGAGATGAGGCTCAGCACCTTCTCCTGGGTGGAGAGCGGATAGCCACCCAGCCCCGGATGGATGGCACTCACCAGGTAGAGGCGATCGTTCTCCACCTCCAGGTTGATCAGCATCTGGGGATCCTTGAGCTTGACCCCGCCGCTGGCGAAGTTCTGATTCAGGCCACCGCCCACATAGCGCTCAATCTCGATGGAGGTAAACTCATGCTGCCCCTTGCGCTTGACCCGCACACAGAAGCTCTTGCCGGCCAGCTGCGGGCCGTACACCGGCGCCGTGGCCTCATAGATGTCGTGCAGGGTGGCGAAGCGGTGCTCCTGCACCTCCAGGATCTGCTGGATGCCCGGCGTGCACTTGAGGCACTCCACCACCGCGGCCCGCAGCTTGGCATCACCGTCGTCACAGGAGACCACCAGCTTGTCCCAGTCGTTGCGCACCCGCGCCTCCACCCCGATGCGGCGCAGCACGTTGCGAATATTGCCCTGCAGCACCTTGCACATGCGCTGACGGACCGACTTGCTCTTGATGGTGATTTCCGGGAACAACTTGATGATGAATTTCATGGGGACTCTTTTACTTTCACTGGCGTTGGGGGGCGGTGGCGGTACGAACCGCCTGGGCACGGCTGACGGGGTTCGTCAATGGGGCGGCATTATCGCACAGCGCCCCCCCGCTTGCCATGTCGGCCCCGGCATCCGTGCTGGCGCACATGGTCGCGGCCGGCAACTTGAGCCAAAGGACGCCATTGCGTAGGCTGCCGGCCTAGCGATTGATGTAAAGGAGTCTGTCGTGTCCGCCGACACCCCACACGCTGCCCCACCCAGCCGCCAACCGGCCCACCAGTTGCGCCAGCAACTGGCCACCCGCTGGGAGCAGCAGCAGATCACCATAGGCGATGAAATCTGGTCACAATCCCAACTGGTGTTGTTGCTGGAGTATGCCTTGCTCAGCGCCCAGGATATCCGCACCGGCCTCACCTTGTGGTGCGAGAGTCTGCCGCTGCTGGGACTGCCCTGGTATCCCAGCCTGATCTGGACGCCCTCCCACCTGCGACTGCAATTTTCGGCCACCCAGCCCCAGGCCGATCCACAGCCCCTGTGGTACCTGCTCCAACTGCTGCACCTGCGGCTGAGCCAATGGCAGCCAGTGCGGTCATGGCGTCTGGAGTGGCCACAGCGCCGCAACGGCGAGCCGGGCGAGACGGCTGGACTGCCGAGCCACTACGCCGCCCAGCCCGCCCTGGAGCTGGATCTGACCGACTGGCCCGCCAGCCCCTACCCGCACTGGCAGGATCTGCATGGGCCGCTGGCCACCATGCTGCATCGTTTACACCGCCTGGGCGCCCAGCCCAGGGGGCTGCTGGAGGAAATAAAGGCGCATCTGGAGCAGGCTCTGCCGGCCAGGCCAACCCTGCCGCAGCTGGCGCACCAGCTGGGACTCCCGGTGCGTTCCTTGCAACGCCAGCTGCAGCAGCACGGCACCCGCTACAGCCAGCTGCTGGACGAGGTACGCCGCAACAAGGCCATCGCCTTGCTGTGCCACGAACAGCACAGCGCCCAGGCGGTGGGCCTGGCCCTGGGCTACCAGGATGCCCCCAGTTTTCAGCGCGCCTTTCGCCACTGGTTCGGCCTGACACCGGGGGCCTTCCGCCGCCGCTATTT
>JAJOIN010000103.1 GCA_021209335.1 Aeromonadaceae bacterium | reverse complement strand
CAGCGGCGAGCCAGGGGGCGGCCAGCAGGCCAGGCCGGGGTCAGGGGCGTCATGTAGACACCGCGCTTGCCCGGCGAGCAGGAGAAGAACAGCAGGGCGGCCAGCAGGTGGCCCATCAGCAGCAGAGCAGCCTTGTTACCGGTCTTTACCGCCTTGGCACCCTGCCAGATGAGCCAGGGCAGCAGCAGGGAAAGGGGCAGCCAGAAGGGCGGGATCACGCTCGTCAGGTAGTACCAGAAGGGTTTGACGTGGTGCCAGGCGTTGGCGTAGCGGGTCACCGTCTGGCGGAACAGGATATTGTCCCGGTAGGCCAGGTGGCTGGCCTCGCCGCTGTGGGCCACGCTCAGCACCATGGGCACCAGCCAGAGGCTGATGGCCAGCAGCATCACCAGGGGGCCGGCCAGGGCCTTGAGCCACTGGCGCAGGCTGGCGCGGCGGATCTGTTGCCAGTGGGTCCACAGCGCAGGCAGCAGCACCAGGGCGGCTATGATGCCCACCCCCTTGGTGATGATGCCCAGACCAGCGGCAAACCAGCCCAGGTAGTACCAGCGCCAGCCATCCTGACAGACTAAGAAGCGCAGGAAGCCGTAGAGCCCCAGTGTGACGAAGAAGGTGAGCAGGGCGTCGATCTGCGCCTGATGGGCCTGCACGGTGAACTGGACGGTAAACAGCAGCAGCAGGCCGGCGCGCAGGCCGGTGGCGGCATCCCACAGGCGGCGGGCGGCGTCATACACCAGGGCCACGCAGCCTAAGCCCGCCAGCAGGGAGGGCAGCAGGAAGCTGACCTTCAGGCTGCCGGTCAGGCTGTAGAAAAAAGCGATGAGCCACATCAGCATGGGCGGCTTGTCCGGGTAGAGCTCGCCACCGCGCATGGGAAACAGCCATTGACCCGACTCCACCATCTGCTTGGCCACCAGGGCGAAGCGGGGTTCATCGGCGGGCCAGGGATCCCGCAGCCCCAGCCCGGCACCCAGCACCACCAGGGCCAGCAACAGCAGCCAGAACAGATCCTGGCGGGGGGAGCGGGAGCCGTGCAGCAGCAGGGTGTCGGTGAGCATGTTTACCTCGGGGTCAGTGGCTGGCCTTGTTGCGCCGCCAGCCACGGTGGCGGATGTCCAGGTAGAGGTTGTACAGGGCGGTGAAGGCGGGGAACAGGTTCTGCAGCACACCCACCGAGTCCTGCTTGGGCGAGAAGATGAAGTAACTTAAGGTCATCAGGCTGCCGGCGACGCTCATGTACCAGAAGACCCGTGGGATCACGGGCTTGCCGGCCCGTTTGGCGGCGACAAACTGCACCAGCCAGCGGCCACCGAACAGCAGGGCACCGGTGTAGCCGATGAGCTTCCAGCCGGTGACATGGATGCCGGTCCACTCCAGCGCCGCTATGGGCGTGCTGAGCCACTCCATTTACAGCTGCTCCCGGATCTGGATCACCTTGGCCCGCCGCTTGAGCCACCAGACGCCCAGCACATCCACCAGGCCGACCCAGAGGCGGTTCCATACCCCGTAGTTGGACTGGCCGGCCAGCCGTGGTCTGTGGTTGACCGGGTGCACCAGCATGATGCCGCCCTGGGCTTGCAGCAGGGTGGGAATGTATCTGTGCATGTGGTTGAAGGCCGGCAGTCGCAGGTAGCGCTCCCGCAGCACCGCCTTGAGGCCGCAGCCGGTGTCGGGGATGCCGTCCTTGAGCATGAAATCACGAAAGCCGTTGGCCAGCTTGGAGGAGAGGCGCTTGACCCAGTCGTCCCGCCGGTTGACGCGATGGCCTATGATGCCCCACACCTTGGCATCCTGGGCATGGGCCTGCATGAGGGCGGCCAGCATGCCGGGGATGTCGGCAGGATCGTTCTGGCCGTCGGCGTCCAGCACCACCAGCCAGTGGCCGCTGGCCTGCCAGGCGCCGCTCAGTATGGCCAGGCTCTGGCCCACGCTCTGGGCGTGGCGGATCACCTTGAGCGGCACCTGCCCTTCGGCGTGAATCGCCTGCAGGGTGGCAAAGGTGGCATCCGTGCTGCCATCGTCGACATAGAAGAGCTCGTAGTCGTAGACGCCGGCCAGGGCGGCGTGGATCTCTTCGATCAGGGGTCTGAGGTTATCCACCTCGTTCTTGGCGGGTATGACGATGGAAACGGTAGGAACGGTAGCGTGCATGGCGGGCTTCCTAGCGATGCCTTAGGTAAAACAGGGGCTTATTGTGCCCGAACGGGGCGGTGGCTGTAAATTCTACCGGCGGGCAGTGGGTTAAAAGCGCGACAGCTCCGGCTCCAGCGGCATGGACTCACGCACCGCATAGCCCTGCAGGTAGTCGGCGCCCAGCTCGGTGAGGGCCAGCAGTTGCTGTTCACTCTCCACCCGGTAGGCCAGCAGGGGCAAGTCGCGGGTGCGGGCCTCCTCCAGCCAGTGCTCCCACAGGGCACGCGGGGTACGGCGCACGTCCATGCGCAGCAGCTGGAAGGGCAACAGCTGGCTGCAGGGGTTCTCCATGTCCTCCACATCCAGGGCGAACTTGATGCCCGCATCGTTCAACAGTGTCATGGCCTTGCGCAGGTGGGGCATGTCGCTGGTCTTCCCCAGCTCCAGCAGATCCAGCAGCAGCCGGTGGCGGCCCAGTTGATCGGCCATGGCGATCAGTTGGCGACGCACCTCGTCCAGCAGCAGGGAGTTGGCAAACAGGTTGAGGTTCCAGCACCCCTCCAGATTGTGGAAGGGGATGAGCACGGCGGCCTGCTGGCAGACATCCAGATCCAGGTCGGGACGCAAGTCCAGGTGGCGGACAATTTTCAGCAGGGCGGCGGGGGATTCAAAATGCTTGAAGCGCAGCAAGATCTCATGACCGAACAGGTCGCCCTGTTGGTCGAGGATGGGCTGGGCGATGAAGCGCAGCTCCGTTTTGTTGAGGATGGCAGGCAGCCCGAGTTGCATCATGAGACCAGAGGGTTCCTTCTCACCTATCTGAGTTGAGTGTAATGCACGGCAGCAAAAATGTGCTGGAGCGGGATCGGCTTGGCGGCCCTGGGGCGGCTGTTATAATGTCAGCCCTGTTGTGTTCTCACCAAGCCATATGACTCCCGACTACCTGCAACGCTTCGGCGGCATCGCCCGCCTCTATGGCCAGCCGGCCCTCAGCCAGTTCGCTGCCGCCCACGTCTGTGTGGTGGGGATCGGCGGGGTGGGCTCCTGGGCGGTGGAAGCCCTGGCCCGTTCCGGCATCGGGGCCCTCACCCTCATCGATCTGGATGATGTCTGCATCACCAACAGCAACCGTCAGCTGCATGCCCTGCACTCCACGGTGGGCGAGCTGAAGGTGGAGGTGATGGCGGCGCGGGTGCGCCAGATCAACCCGGAGTGCCGGGTGACGACCGTGGATGACTTCATCACCGCCGACAACCTGGTCGAGCACCTTCACGACGGCTTTGACTATGTGGTGGATGCCATCGACAGCCTCAAGGCCAAGGTGGCGCTGATCGCCTACTGCAAGCGGCGCAAGCTGCCCATCATAGTGGCCGGCGGCGCCGGCGGTCAGTTGGATCCCACCCAGGTGCAGGTGGCGGATCTGGCGCGTACCACCATGGATCCCCTGGCGGCCAAGGTGCGGGCCGATCTGCGCCGGCTGCACGGCTTCACCCGCGAGCCCAACCGCAAGTTCGGCGTGGAGTGCGTCTACTCTACCGAGCAGCTGCGTTACCCGGACGGCGCCGGTGGCGTCTGTCACACCAAGGCCGCCAGCGACGGCAATCTCAAGATGGACTGTGCCTCGGGCTTTGGCGCCGTCTCCGTGGTCACCGGCACCTTCGGCCTGGTGGCCGCCTCCCGGGTGCTCACCAAGATAGCCGAGCGGGGCGCCCGCGCCCTGCGGCAGCCCGCCTAGGTTTACGCCAGCTGGTTGCGGATGGCCTCCACCATGGCCCGCAGGCCATTGCCCCGGGAGGGGCTCAGGTGCTTGGCCAGCTGCAGCGCCTCAAAGTAGGCTGTCATGTCGGTGGCCCGTATCGTCTCGGTGCGCTGGTGATTGAGGGCCGCCAGCACCACCGCCAGCAGGCCGCGCACGATGCGGGCCTGGCTGTCGGCGGCGAAGTGCCAGACCCCAGCCTCATCCTGATGGCTCAGCAGCCAGACCTGGCTCTCGCAGCCGGGCAGTTCCTGCTCCTCGCCGCGCCACGCCGGGGGCAACTCGGGCAGCTGTTTGCCCAGCTGGATCAGGGCGCGGTAGCGCTCCTCCCAGGCCCCTTGCCCCAGGGCGGCGATCACCGTCGCCGCATCCAGGCCGCCGTCCCCCAGGGGATGGCTGGTGAGAAAACTAATCTGCGCAGCATCCATCAGAAGAACTCCGGTAAGCGGGCCAGGGCCGCCAGGGTGGCGGCGATCTCCTCGCGGGTGTTGTACAGGGCGGGGGCGAAGCGCAGGGTGCCGTCCAGCCCCAGGGCCTCCATCAGCGGCATGGCACAGTGGTGCCCCACCCGGCAGGCGATGCCCATCTGATCCAGCAGCTCGCCGGCATCCTGGGGATGCCAGTCGTCGAAGGTGACCGACACCACCCCCACCTGCTCACTTGGGCGGCCGATCCGGCGCACGAAGGGCAGGGCATCCAGGCCATCACACAGCTGGGCGAGCAGCGCCGCCTCGTGTTGGCGCCAGCCGTCGGGCAGATTGGTCAGAAAGTCCAGCGCCGCCGCCAGGCCGATGGCCTCGGCGATGGGCGGGGTGCCGGCCTCGAAGCGAAACGGCGGTGCGTTGAAGCGGCTGCCGGCAAAGCTCACCTTGCGGATCATCTCGCCGCCGCCCTGCCAGGGCGGCATCTGCTCCAGTAGATCATGACGGCCATAGAGCACGCCGATGCCGGTGGGGCCGTAGAGCTTGTGGCCCGAAAAAGCATAGAAGTCGCAGCCCAGGGCCTGCACATCCACCGGCAGGTGGCCCGCCGCCTGGGCGCCGTCCACCAGGGTGAGGGCGCCCACCGATTTGGCGGCGGCGATCAGTTCCCTCAGCGGGGCGACCGTGCCCAGCACGTTGGAGACCTGGCTGACAGCCAGTAATCGAGTGCGTGGGCTCAGCAGGGCACGCGCGGCCGCCAGATCCAGCTCGCCGGTCGGCGTGAGGGGGATGACCTGGATCTGCACTCCCTGGCGCTGGGCCAGCAGCTGCCAGGGCACGATATTGGCGTGGTGCTCCAGGGTGGAGAGCAGGATTTCATCGCCGGGCTGCAGCGCCGCGCCCCAGCTGTTGGCCACCAGGTTGATGGCCTCAGTGGTGCCCCGTGTCCAGACGATCTCCTCGGGGTGGGCGGCGTTGACAAAGCGCGCCACCGTGCCGCGGGCCGCCTCGAAGGCCTCGGTGGCCCGGGCGCTCAGGGTGTGGGCGGCGCGGTGGACGTTGGCGTTGTCCCGGCGGTAGAAGGCATCCATGGCCGCCAGCACCGCCAGCGGCTTATGGCTGGTGGCGGCATTGTCCAGGTAGATCAGGGGGCGGCCATTGATGGTCTGATGCAGGGCGGGGAACTGCGCCCTTAGGGCCGATACGTCGAAATGGGCGGACATGGGTCTCTCCTGTGCAGGCCGTTATGATCGGCAAAAGGACACAGGAAGGCAAATCCGCGCCAGATCGGTCAGGCCGGCACGGCCTGGAAGGAGTGAGGTGCCGGTTGGTGGGCCAGATAGGCGGCGATGGGGCCGTGACGGGGCTTGCGTCCCGGCGGCTCCTCCGGTGGCAGATCCAGCTTCTGCTGGGCATCATCCAGGGCACTGTTCAGCTCACCCCATTGCTGCTGCAGGCTGGCTTGCGCCTGCTGAGCCTGGGGATCTTCGTCCTGCGCCAGGGCGTTGATCTGCTGCTGTATCTCGTCCAGTTCTGCCTCCAGGGAGGAGACGGTCTGCTGCAGCGCCTCCTGGTCGTGGCGGGGCGGCGGTGGCGGATCATCCCGCAGCCGCGCCAGTCCCTCCTCGGAGAGGGTGACGGTATCGGCCCCGGGGGGCGGTGGCGGCAGGCTGTCGTCGGCAGTCGGTGTGAGCAGGCTGTCATCGTTGGCCGCAGCCGGCACAGGGGCCGTGCTGCTGGCAGCGGTACTGTTGGCAGAGAGACTGGCGGTGTCGAGGCGCAACATGGATGGACTCCCGAGGTTGGCAGGACACCATCATGGGTGGTTTTTTATCCAGCGCGGAGTCGTTTTACCCAGCTTTTCCCGGCTTTACGCCGGCTAACGCGGCTGTGACCGAGGGGTTTTTTGCTACAATCCCCCGCCTGAATCTTTGGTGTGGAGCGATGGCGGATGAAATTGAATCCTCGGCAGATGGAGGCGGTGGAATATGTCTCCGGACCCTGTCTGGTACTGGCGGGGGCCGGCTCGGGCAAGACCCGGGTCATCACCACCAAGATCGCCTACCTGATCAAGCAATGCGGCTACCAGGCCCGCCACATCTGCGCCGTGACCTTCACCAACAAGGCGGCCAAGGAGATGAAGGAGCGGGTGGGCCAGACCCTGGATCGCAAGCTGCTGCGCGGCCTCATGGTCTCCACCTTTCACTCCCTGGGGCTGGAGATCATCCGCAAGGAGCATCAGACCCTCAAGCTCAAGGCCAACTTCACCCTGTTCGACGATCAGGATCAGATGGCCCTGCTCAAGGAGCTGACCGAGACGGAGCTGCAGGGCGACAAGGAGCAGCTGAGCCAGCTGCTCGGTGCCATCTCCAACTGGAAGAACGATCTGGTGCTGCCGGGGGCGGCCCTGGCTCGCGCCCGGGATGCCGAGGAGCAGAAACTGGCGCTGCTCTACGAGCGCTATCAGCGGCAGATGACCGCCTACAACGCCCTGGACTTTGATGATCTCATACTGATGCCCACCCTGCTGCTGCGCACCAACGAGGCGGTGCGGCTGCGCTGGCAGAGCAAGATCCGCTACCTGCTGGTGGACGAGTATCAGGACACCAACACCAGTCAGTACGAGCTGGTGAAGCTGCTGGTGGGGGAGCGGTCACGTTTCACCGTGGTGGGGGATGACGACCAGTCCATCTACTCCTGGCGCGGTGCCCGGCCGCAGAACCTGGTGCTGCTGCAGCAGGACTTCCCTGCCTTGCGGGTGATCAAGCTGGAGCAGAACTACCGCTCCAAGGGCCGCATCCTCAAATGCGCCAACATCCTCATCGCCAACAACCCCCATGTGTTCGACAAGCAGCTGTTCTCCGAATTGGACTACGGCGAGCCGGTGCGGGTGCTGTATGCCAAGAACGAGGAGCACGAGGCGGAACGGGTGGCGGCGGAGATCATGGGCCACCGCTTCATGAACCGCACCCGCTGGGGGGATTACGCCATCCTCTATCGCGGCAACCACCAGTCGCGGCTGCTGGAGAAGGTGCTGATGCAAAACCGCATCCCCTACCGCATCAGCGGCGGCACCTCGTTTTTTGCCCGCAGCGAGATCAAGGACATCATGGCCTACCTGCGCCTGCTGGTGAATCCGGACGACGACAACGCCTTCCTGCGGGTGGTGAACCTGCCCAAGCGGGAGATAGGCCCGGCCACCTTAGAGAAGCTGGGCCACTACGCCAACGAGCGGGCCAAGAGCCTGTTTGCCGCCAGCTTCGAGCTGGGGCTGGAGCAGCACCTGTCCGGCCGCGGCCTGACGGCGCTGCGCCACTTCTGTGACTGGCTGGTGCGGCTGGGGGACAACGCCAGCCGGGGCAATGCCCTGGAGGCGGTGCGGGATCTCATTCGCGACATCCACTACGAGGAGTGGCTGTACGAGACCTCGCCCAGCCCGCGGGCGGCGGAGATGCGGATGCAGAACGTCTCCACCCTCTACCGCTGGATCGGCGACATGCTGGAGGGGGACGCCAAGGCCGACGAGCCGCCCATGACGTTGCCGGAGGTGGTGGGTCGCCTGACCCTGCGGGACATGCTGGAGCGCAACGAGGAGGCGGGCGAGCTGGATCAGGTGCAGCTGATGACGCTGCACGCCTCCAAGGGGCTGGAGTTTCCCTATGTGTTTCTCATCGGCATGGAGGAGGGGCTGCTGCCCCACCAGAGCAGCATCGACGAAGACAACGTGGACGAGGAACGGCGGCTGGCCTATGTGGGCATCACCCGGGCCCAGACCGAGCTGACCTTCATCCTGTGCAAGGAGCGCCGTCAGTTTGGCGAATCGGTGCGGCCCGAGCCCAGCCGCTTCCTGCTGGAGCTGCCGCAGCATGATCTGCACTGGGAGGGCACGGAGCGCAAGGTGACCGCCGAGGAGCGCCAGCACAAGGGCCAGCAGGGCATCGCCAACCTGCGCGCCATGTTCAACAAGGACAAGTAACTAGAGGCCGCGGGGGGCCGGCATCAGCAGGGCCAGCACGGCATCGGCGGGCATGGGCAGGGAGAGCTTGTAGCCCTGACCCAGCTCGCAGCCCAGCTCCAGCAGCATGGCCTGCTGCTGGGGGGTCTCCACCCCTTCGATGATCACCCCCATGCCCAGGTCGCGGCCCAGATCCCGTATGGTGCGGATCAGGGTGCGATCCCGCGGCGACTTGTCGAGCCGGTGGGTGAAGCTGTCATCCACCTTGATGTAGTCCACCGGGTAATGAAACAGGGCGTTGAGGGAGCTGTAGCCGGTGCCGAAGTCATCCACCGCGATCTCGATGCCCTTGGCCCGCAGCTCGTGCAGCAGCCCCAGGGTGCGGCTGTCCAGCCGCACCAGATCCCGTTCGCGGAATTCGAAGATCAGTCGCCGCGCCGACACCTGCTGGTCGTTGATGATGGCCAGCAGGGCCTCGATGCGTTCCCGTGCCAGCAGGTGCTTGCCGGAGAGGTTCACCGCCAGCCGCAGGCCGTGACGCTCGGGCAGGCGGGCCAGCCAGCCGTGCAGCAGGCCGCAGACATGGCGCAGTATCAGGCGATCTATCTCGAGCACCAGGCCGCTTTGCTCTGCCAGGGGCACAAACTCCACCGCGTCCTTGAGCTCGCCCTCCTGGGTCAGCCAGCGCGCCAGCACCTCCACACTGTGCACCTCGCCGTCGGCCAGGTAATGGATGGGCTGAAAGTAGGGCAGGATGCGCTGGCTCTGCAGCGCCTGCACCAGGGCCTGCTCGGGAGAGGGGCGCTCGGTGACGTCGCACAACTCCGAATAGAAGACGGCGTGGCCCTGGTTGCTGCGCTTGGCCTGAAACAGCGCCATGTCCGCCTGGTGCAGCATCTGGCCGGCCTCCTTGATCTCCGGCGAGACGGTGGCCACCCCCATGTTGGCGCGGATCTGCAGCGGCGTCTCGTTGAGCAGCAGGGGATCTTGCAACCGATCCAGGATGCGGCTGATCACCGGGGTGATGGTCTCGGTGTGGTAGGCGTAATCCAGCAGCAAGACGAATTCATCGCCACTCAGGCGGGCCACCAGATCGTTCTGCCGCACCGATTCTTGCAGCAGGCGGGCCATGGTCTTGAGCAGCAGATCCCCCATGCCGTCGCCGTACTCCTGATTCACCTGGCGCAGGGAGACCAGATCCAGCAGCAGCACGGCAAAGCCGTCATCCGGGTAGCGATGGTAGTGGTGCAGCGCCTGCTGCAGGTGATGCAGGAACAGGCTGCGGTTGCCCAGGCCGGTGAGGGGATCCCGCTGGGCATCTTCGAGCAGCTGGCGCTCCAGCTCGTCCCGCTGGCGCAACTGCTTGAGCAGCAGGTGATTGTGCCGGCGCAACTGCTGCTGGGGATCCTGCCCCTCCAACAGGCGGCGGCTGCGATCCAGCCGCTGACGCAGTTGGATCAGCTCCAGCAGGCCGCCCAGCTGCTCGGTGACCAGGGTGAGCAGCAGCCTGTCCTCCTGGGTCAGGGGGCGTTGGTTGCACAATAACAGGGTGGCGGCATGGCTGCGGTGGACAAACAGCGGCAGCCCGTACCAGTGATGCACTCCCTGCGGGTATTCGGCGAAGGCGGACTTGCTGGCCCAGGCTTGCAACTGCTCCAGCGGCAGGGCCGGCTGGCTGGGGTAGAGCAGCCGGAATTGGTGATTGTCCCGCTGCAGCACCTGCAGGCTCTGGGTGCCCATCCAGTAACGCAGGCTGGACTCGAATTGTGCGCAAAGCTGGGTCGGCGGCAGGCTCTGGGCCAGGCGCATCAGGCGGATGAAGCTCTCCATCTTCTCCTGCCACTGGGGCACCCGGTGCAGCAGGGGGGAGCGGCACAGCTCCAGCCGGCGGCTGGCCTGCTGGTGGGAGAAGTTGAGGGCCAGACTCTCCAGCAGCAGTTGCAACAGGGGCTGTTGCTGGGGTTGGGTCAGGGCCAGGATGCGGCGTATCTCTCCCTGCCCCACCTCTGCCTGGCACCAGCCAGGCTGTTGGCTCATCTGGGTCAGGTGGTTGGTCAGGGTCAGCTCGTTGGGCACATCCCCTTTCTGCCAGGGGGGCGGCCAGCCCAGGGGGGAGAACAGCTGCAGGTGGCTGCCCTCTGCGTAGAGGATGCCGAAGCGTTGCAGATCGCACAGCTGGCTCATGGCCTGGCGCAGGGCGTCCAGCCGGTCGGGATGAGCCAAATCTGGCAGGGGCGCCCGTTGCAGTTGGCGGATCAACTGCCCGAAGGCATGTTGGTTGGCGGGGGACAGCCAGGATGTGGCAACCATGGGACCTACCTTGGGGTGTCTTGCCTCTAGTGTAGCCGCTTCTGCCAAGGCAACGCGGCCGCCGCAAGCCGACCTGGGGTCGGAATTACACCCGAGGGAGCCGGTTGGCGACGACGCCCTCGTCAGGAGGCCCGGAGTGCCGGGCCCGGGATCAGGCGCCGCTTAACTGCAGCATGCCGGTGGTGCTCAGCGCCAGGATGGCGATGCCCACCAGGATGCGGTAGACGGCAAAGCCACGGAAGCTGTGCTTGCTGACGTAACGCAGCAGCCAGCCAATGGCCAGCAGGCTCACCACGAAAGAGGTGAACAGGCCGATGCCGATGTTGAGCAGACCGTGGTCACTTACCCCATCCAGATCCTTCATCAGGGAGTAGAGGCTGGCGGCCCCCAGGGTGGGAATGGAGAGGAAGAAGCTAAAGCCGGTGGCGGTGGGTCGGTCCAGGCCGGTGAGCATGCCGCCCATGATGGTGGAGGCGCTGCGGCTCACCCCCGGGATCAGCGAAAACAGCTGGGCCATCCCTATGGTCAGCGCCTGCTTGGGGGTGATGTGTTCCAGCTGGCGGGTGGCCACCGCCGGTTGGGGGCGCCCCTCGATCCACCACATCACCATGCCGCCGACGATCAGGCTCACTGCCACCGTCACCGGGTTGAACAGGTAGTGGGTGATGTAGCTGTGCAGCGCCAGCCCGACGCAGGCGGCAGGCAGGAAGGCGAGGATGACCCCCATCCAGAAACGGCGCACGGCGTGATCCCGGGTGATCTGGCTGGCCTGCTGCCAGAGGGTCTGGAAGTAGAACCAGAGCACCGCCAGCACACCGCCCAACTGAATGACGATCTCAAAGGTGTCGCTGCCCTCAAACTGCAACAGCTCCTGGGTGATGATCAGGTGCCCGGTGCTGGAGACAGGCAGGAACTCGGTGATGCCCTCGACGATGCCGAGGATGACGCTGTTGAGAATGTCGGACATGGCTGGTTCCTGTTAAATAAGTGGATTTTCAGCCGGATTATGCATGAGCGGATGGTCAGATGGCGAGCCTGGGATGATGACAGAAAAAAAACCGGCCAGACAAGCTGGCCGGGAAGTCATCAGTGGTGGCCGGTGGCCTTGGGCGGTATGGTCTCGTCAAAGACCTCCAGCGGCTCATGGCGTTCGGCCAGATAGGTGTAGATCACCGGCAGCACGAACAGGGTGAACAGGGTGCCGATGGACAGCCCGGCCACGATCACAAGGCCAATACCGAAGCGGCTGATGGCGCCGGCGCCCTGGGCACCCATCAAGGGGATGAGGCCCGCCACCATGGCGGCCGTGGTCATCAGAATGGGGCGCAGGCGCACCGTGGCGGCCAGCTTTACCGCGGCCATGCGATCCAGCCCGCGTTTGAGCTGCTCCTCCTTGGCCACCTCACAGATCAGGATACCGTGCTTGGTAATCAGCCCGACCAGCGTGATGAGGCCCACCTGGGTGTAGATGTTCATGGTGGCCAGGCCCCAGGCCATGGCGATCAGGGCACCGCACACCGCCAGGGGCACGGAGACCAGGATCACCAGCGGATCCCGCGCACTCTCAAACTGGGAGGCCAGCACCAGGAAGATGACGAACAGCGCCAGGGCGAAGGTGGCGAACAGGGCGCTGCCTTCGGTGACGTACTGGCGCGACTCGCCCAGGTAGTCATGCTGGTAACCGGCCGGCAGGTTGGGCACCACATTCTCTTCCAGGTATTGCACCGCCGTCCCCATGGGCTCGATGGGCATGATGGCGATGGTGGCGGCGTTCTGCTGGTTGAGCTTGGGCAGGGCCCGCAGCTCGGTGACCAGATCGATATCCACCAGGTTGGCCAGCGGCACGCTGCGGCCATCGGCGGCCCGCACATAGTAGCGTTTGAGGGATTCGGGGTTCAGGCGGTACTTGCGTTCCACCTGGGGGATCACCTCGTAGCTGCGGCCATCCAGATCAACCCGGTTGACGTAGCCATCGCTCATCATGGTGCCCATGGCCACGCCGATATCCTGCATGGTGATGCCGTAGGCGCCGGCCTTGTCCCGGTTGACCCGGATCCGCATGGTGGCGGAGTCAAAGGTCAAATCCAGCTCGGAGTAGACGAAGGCCTTGTGCGATTGCACCTTCTCCATCGCATCCATGGCCACCTGGAACAGGCTCTCGAAGTTGTTGGGGGTGGTGATGACAAACTGCAGCGGCAGACCGCCGCCGGCACCGGGCAACTCGGGGAACTGGAAGGAGCTCACCGTCACCGCCGGCATGTCCTGCATGCTGGCATTGGTGCGGTGGAGCACCGTCTTGATGTCTTCCCGCTCGCTCCAGGGTTTGAGCACGGCGATGCCCATGCCCTGGTTGGAGTTGGGGATACCGGCAAACGACAGGCTGGTGGCCATGGCCGGATCCTGTTTCAGCCTATCCCCAATCTCACGCATGTTGTTCTGGATGTAGTCCAGGTTGGCGGTGTTGGGGGCTCGGGCCATCATCATGTAGGCGCCCTTGTCTTCAGACGGTGCCAGCTCGGCGGGGATCAGCTTGAACAGCACCGGCAAGGACAAGAAGACGATGACTCCGAACACGATGAAGACGGGGCGACGGGTCATCACCTTGTCCAGAGCGCTGCCATAGGCCTGGGTCAGGCGGCCCAGGGTATTCTCCACCCCACGCTCGAAGGCGTTGGGGTTGGTGTGCGGCTTGAGCATCTTGGAGCACATCATGGGCGACAGGGTCAAGGCCACCACCCCGGAGACGAACACCGATCCCGCCAGGGTCAGGGCGAACTCCTTGAACAGGGAGCCGGTCACCCCGCCCATCAGGGCGATGGGGGCGTAGACCGCCGCCAGCGTGATGGTCATGGAGATGACCGGCACCGCTATCTCCCGGGTGCCTATGATGGCCGCGCGGAAGGGCTCCTCCCCGGCCTTGATGTGCCGGTCCACGTTCTCCACCACCACTATGGCATCGTCCACCACCAGACCGATGGCCAGCACCATGGCCAGCAGGGTCATCAGGTTGATGGTGAAGCCGAACATCTGCATCAACATCACCACCCCGATGAGGGAGAGGGGGATGGTGATGACGGGGATCACCACGGCGCGCAGGGAGCCCAGGAACAGGGTGATCACCACCAGCACGATGAGACCGGCTTCGATGATGGTCTTCACCACCTCGTTGATGGACTCGTTAATCGCGTCAGTGGAGTCATACAGCAGCTCCATCTTGATGGTGGAGGGCAGGTTGCGCTGCAACTCCGGCATCATGTCCCGCACCAGGGCGGCGATGTCCAGCGGGTTGGCGGAAGGGGAGGGATCCAGACCGATCACCACCGCATCCTTGCCATCGGCCATGGCGCGGTAGGTGTCGTGGTTCTTCTCCAGGCTGACCTTGGCGATGTCCCGCAGGCGAATGACGGCACCGTCCCGGCTGGCCACCACCAGCTTCTCCAGGTCGGCCACATTGTCCACCTGGGTCTTGGCGTCGGCGTTATACAGCATGAAGTAGCCGGTGGCCTGACCGGGGGCGGACTGGAAGTTGTTGGCCTTGAGCACGGAGATGATCTCGGTGGCGCTCAGGTCGTAGGCCGCCATGCGATCCGGATCCAGCCAGATGCGCAGGGCAAACTCGGTACCGCCATAGAGGTTAACCTTGGCCACCCCGGGCACGGTGAACAGCTGGGGCTTCACCACCCGCTCCAGGTAATCGGTGATCTGGGAGCCGTTGAGCTCGTCACTGGAGAAGGAGAGATACATGATGGAGGTGCTGGAGCCGGTGGACATGTCCAGGCTGGGGTCCTCCGCCTCCTGCGGCAGCTGGGAGCGCACCGAGTTCACCTTGGCCAGGATATCGGACAGGGCGCCATTCGGGTCGGTGTTGAGCTTCATGTTCACCGTGATGGTGGAACGGCCCAACTGGCTGCGGGAGGTCATGTAGTCGATGTTGTCGGCCTGGGCGATGGCCTGTTCCAGGGGCTGGGTGATGAAGCCCTGGATCAGGTTGGCGCTGGCACCGTAATAGCTGGTGGTGACCGTGATCACCGTATTGGTGATCTTGGGGTACTCCCGCACCTGCATCCCTTTCAACGCCTGCAGACCGAGGAGCACGATCAGCAGGCTGATGGAGATGGCCAGGATGGGGCGGCGTATGAAGGTATCGGTAAATTTCATGGCCGGCTCCGCTTACAGCATGGGGGTGGTGGCGGGAACGTCCAGGGTCTTGTCCTCAACCAGCTTGGCCTGACTGCCGTTGGACAGGCGGATCTGGCCGCTGGTGACCACGAGATCCCCAGGCTTGAGGCCGCTGATGACATGGGCGTCGTTGCCGGCCCGCTCGCCGACTTTGACCACCACCTGCTTGGCGATCTTCACCGGCTCGCCTTGGGCTGTCTTGCCGTCTTCCAGGACAAACACGGTTTCACCGTACAGGGTAAAGTTGATGGCGTTTTGCGGCAGCACCACCTGATCGGTCAGCACCGGCAGCAGCACCTGCACCTTGGCAAACATGCCGGAGCGCAGCAGGTTATGGGCATTGGGAATGGCGGCCTGCACCTCCACCACGCCGGACTGGGCATTCACCGCCGGCTCGATGGCGCGGATCTGGCCCTCAAACGGCTGATTGGGGTAGGCGTCCACGAAGATGTTGAGAGACTGGCCCACGCTCACCTTGGAGATATCGGTCTGGGCAATGGTGAAGCGGATCTTCATCAGGCTGGTGTCCTCCAACCGTACTATGTCGGTGCCGGACTTGAGGTATTGCCCCAGGTAGACATTACGGATCCCCACCTGGCCGGCGAAGGGCGCCGATATGGTCAGCCTGTCTATGGTGGCTTGCAGCGATTCGATCTGGCCGGCCAGGGCCAGGTATTCGGCTTCGGCATCATCCAGATTGCCCTTGGCCACTGAGCCCTTGGCATAGAGGCTGCGCATCCGTTCCAGGTTGGCCTTGGTGGCCGGCATGCGGCCCTGTGCGGCCTTGAGGTTGGCCTTCTCCACGGCCGCATCCAGCTCGATCAGCTTCTGACCGGCCTTCACCTGCTGGCCGGATTCGAAGCTGATGCCCACCACCTTGCCATCGGACTGGTTGCTCAGGGTGACCCCCTGGTTGGGCTCGATAAAGCCGATGGCGTCTATCATGGGGCGCCATTCGGTGGCCTTCACCTGCAGGGCGCTGACCGGGAATATGGGGGCCGGCTGGTTGGCCATGGCATCCATCTTGCCCTTGATGTTGATGATGTTGTAGCCGATAACGCTGCCAAAGATCAGCAGGGCGATCACCAGCATGATGGCCATCCATTTTTTCATTACTGTCTCCCGATATATGGTGGGTTATCGGCCAAGCGGGCGATCCAGCCTGCTGGAATACCCTGGCCTCTTAAATAAGGTTGCTTGTCGCTTGTTCTGCCACCGATGCGTCGTCGCTATCGGCACAGGGCCAATCAAACCGGCCAGCGTCTAGCCAGCTCCCCGCTTATTGCCGGCTCACTGTTGGCGCTAAGAGCATAGACGGTGAGCTCGGCGTGCCGCATCCGCTGGGTGAGTCTCTCACCATGCCACGGCATTGCGGGTAACGCCATCCCGGCTTGGGCTAGGCCGGCTCGGCGAGGTTAAAAACCGTCTGGCGCTCCATCATAGGGGAGTCAAGCCTAACCCAATCCTAATGACGGTCACGCAGGCGGATCCGCGGGCCGGCGTCAGCTGCTGTGGGGTAATACTAATCATGTTGCGGTGTGGTTCCAAGCGTGCCTGAACCCCGGTGCACCTGACTGCGGCGGATGGGCCTACAGTCTGCCTGGGGGCTGTGACATTTTTGTTCAGTCAGCGGTTTTTTTGCTAAAAAGACTAGACAAGGTAGAGGTCGGCCCTTAGTATCTGCCCCCGTCCGACGACGAGCGCCCGTAGCTCAGCTGGATAGAGCGCTGCCCTCCGGAGGCAGAGGCCACAGGTTCGAATCCTGTCGGGCGCGCCATGTTTGGCCAGACCATTGGTCGGCCTCAGATGGCGAGATAGTTTCGGGCAATCAGACAGCAATGGTGGCTGTAGCTCAGTTGGTAGAGTCCAGGATTGTGATTCCTGTTGTCGTGGGTTCGAGCCCCATCAGCCACCCCAAATTCCGACAGCGGCCGGATTGGCCGAGGTCACAGCAAGTTAGACACAAGTTTAAAAAGAGATATCACCCGTGCGAGGGTGGCGGAATTGGTAGACGCGCTAGCTTCAGGTGTTAGTGTCCCACGGACGTGAGGGTTCAAGTCCCTCCTCTCGCACCACTCTCTTTCTCAAACCCTCGGTGATTAGCGCAGTCCGGTAGCGCATCTGGTTTGGGACCAGAGGGTCAGAGGTTCGAATCCTCTATCACCGACCATTTACAGACCCCTGCCTCGCGGCGGGGGTTTTTGTTTTGTGCCCAGTCATCCTCCTCCCCCTGACCGCGCCATGGCGCATCTGCTCTTAAGGCACGCTCGCCTGGTCGTGCTGTGTGCCCTGCGTGGCTGCACATCCATCTGCCATTGTTACCGACTCAGGGCCGATCAACAGGGGCCAGCTGCTGACGCAGCCAGTGGCGCCAAGGGGTCGGATCATCCCGTTGGCAGGGTGCCTGGGGTAGGAACTCGGCCTCCGCGCTTAATGCTAGCAACGGCGGGATGGCCGGAGCTTGGGGGGGGCGCCACCAGCAGCAGCGGACGGGTGCTGATGGCCTCGCCCAAGCTGATGGCCTGCTGTAACTGAGTCAGGGCGCCGGCCTGGCTGGCCCTGGGGCCCAGCCGCAGTCGCAGTAGCTCCGACGGGTGCTGAAAATCAGCCGGACACAACAGCAGGGTGGCGGCAAACCCATCCTGGGCCAGCAGGGCATTGAGGGCCAGGGGCTGGCTCCAGCCGCGGGCGACCAACAGTTGGGGCAGGCGGGCATCCAGCTCACGCAGTGCCTGGCTGGCCGCCAGCACCAGATCCGGCTGACCATCCAGATCCAGCTCCTTGGCCGCGCCATTGCCCGGAAGATCCAGGCTTAGCAATCCCCAGCCTTCCGCCTGTGCCGCCTGGCGCCAGGACTCCGCCTCCAGCCCGCTGAGATCTTCGTCGCCCAGCAGCAGCAACCAGGCGGTGGCGGCCTGGGGCGGCAGATGCAGCAGGGCTTCCACCCGTTTGCCCTGCACCACCAGGGGCAGCAGGCTGGTTTTCCAGCCCAGGGTCTGGGCGGCGGCCAGATAATAGGCGGCGGCGTTGGCGTAGTGCTGGTTGTCGGTGGGGGTGCGGCGATTGGGGTGGGCGGCCAGCAGGCTCAGGCCGCTGGCCTGGCGTAGCCACTGTCCTCGCTGCGCACCCTGGGTGGCTTGGGCGGCGAGATAGGCGCCTTGCGCCTGCTCGGCCCATTGGCCCTGCTGGATCTGTTTTGCGGTGAGGCCGAAGGCGGTCTGCCAATGATGCACATCGACCGTGGCCTGGGCCAGGCCGCTCAGTAGCGCCAGCGCCAGCAGCATGGGGGATCGCATGGTGTCACACTCTCAGTAGTTGTTCGCTATCCGGGGTCAGCACCCAGCTTCGCATCTTTTCTTCCAAGGCGCAGGGGGGCAGGGGGGGGCTGAGCAGATAACCTTGCAGCCGGTCACAGCCCAGCTGGCGCAGGAAGGCTAGCTGTTCCGGGGTTTCCACCCCTTCGGCCAGCACCCGCAGCCCCAGGGCGTGGCCCATGGCGACAATGGCGCTGGCGATCTCGGTGTCGTCCCGCTGATGGGGCAGCTCATCCACAAACTGTTTGTCGATCTTGAGCATGTTTAGCGGCAGGCGCTTGAGGTAGGCCAGGGAGGAGTAGCCGGTGCCGAAATCGTCAATGGCCAGTTGGATGCCCAGGGCCTGCAGTTCGTTGAGCAGCTGGATGCACTCGCTCTCTCGCTCGATCAGGGCGCTCTCGGTCAGCTCCAGCTCCAGCTGCTGGGGTGGGAAGCCGGTCTCCGCCAGTATGTGGCGAATGTTGTCCCCCAGGCCGGGTTGGCGCAACTGGCGGGCCGACAGGTTGACCGCCATGGTCAAGGGCGGAAGGCCCGCCTCACGCCAGCGCTGGCCCTGGCGACAGGCTTCCCACAAGGCCCATTCGCCAATGCGGTTGATGAGGCCCGTCTCTTCGGCCAAGGGAATGAACTGGGCCGGTGAGATCAGACCCCCTTGGGGATCCTGCCAGCGGATCAGGGCCTCGACTCCCACCAGGCGATGCGTGCTGATTTCCAGTTGGGGTTGGTAGTAGAGGCAGAATTCCTCCTGCTCTATGGCCCGCCGCAGGCGCATCTCCAGGGCCAGCCGCTCCTGGGCCACCTGGGTCAGTTCGGTGGAGAAGAAGCAGAAGCAGCCCTTGCCTTCGGCCTTGGCCCGGTACAGGGCGCTGTCGGCCTGGCGCAGCAGCTCGTCGGCATGCTGGCCAAATTCCGGGAACAGGCTGATGCCGATGCTGGCCCCCACCACCACCTCCTGATCGTTGGGCAGGCGCACCGGTTGCTGCAGCAGCTCGATCAGCTGTTCGGCGATACGGGAGACCTCGTTGAGGCTCGGGTTGGACTCCAGCAGCACGGTGAATTCATCGCCCCCCTGGCGGGAGATGACATCGCTCTGGCGCAGGCGGCTGCGCAACCGCAGGCCTACCTCTTTGAGCAGGGCATCCCCCATGGGGTGGCCATAGCTGTCGTTGACGTTCTTGAACCGATCCAGATCCAGCATCAGCAGGGCAAAGCGCTCCTGCTCCCGCCGGGCACGCCGCAGGGCCTGTTCCAGCCGATCCTGCATCAGGATGCGGTTGGGCAGGCCGGTGAGGGGATCATGATGTGCCAGGTATTCCAGCTTGGCCTCAGAGGCCTTGAGCTGGGAGATGTCGGTATAGACGCAGACACTCTGTATGATCTGCTGCTGCTCATCCCGGATCAGGGTGATGCTCAGCAGCTGGGGCCTGAGTTCGCCATCCTGGCGGCGGCTCCACACTTCGCCGCGCCAGTGGTTCTGGTTGACCCTGGCCTGATCCACCAGTTCAAAAAACTGCGGCCCCTGACCCGGTACGCCGAACAGACTGGGGGTGCGGCCCAGCAACTGGTCGGTGGCAAAACCCAGGTGATCGGTCAGCGCCGGGTTGACCGCCAGGATCCGGCCTTGGGCATCGGTGATCATGATGCCCTCGTGGCTGTTGTCGAACACCACATTGGCCTGGCTCAAGCGCAGCTCGTTTTCCTTGAGGGCCGTGATGTTGGTCAGTGTGCCGATGAAGCCCTGCAGTTGGTGTTGCTCGTCAAACTCCGGCTCGGTGGCCACGCTGACCCACAGCACCCGGCCATCGGGGTGGACGAAGCGAAAATCCTGATGGGCCGGCACCGCATGCTGGGTGGCGCGGCGCCAGTGGCGCAGTACCCGCAGCTTGTCCGCCGGGTGCACCGCCGACCAGTAGTGGTTGTCCAGTATCTGTTGCGCCGCCTGGCCGATCAGGCTGGCGGCCCGGTCGTTGAGGTAGGTGAGGCGCCCCTTGGCGTTGCTACGGAAGATGCCCACCGGCGCCATGGTCGCCAGGGTATGAAACAGCCGCTCGCTCTCCTGCAGCGCCAGCTCGGTCTGCTTGCGCTCCGTGATATCCCCGAGCACGCTCTCGTAGGCCAGGGGGCGGCCCAGGCCGTCCTGCTGCAGCCGGCCTTGATCCTCGACCCAGCGCACCTCCTGCTGCCGGGTCAGTACCCGGTACTCCAGGCGGAAGTGGCTGGGCAGGGTGTGGAGTATCTGGGTCAGCTGGGCCCGTATGTGCAACCTGTCTTCCGGGTGGATCAGGTGTTCAAATTCCAGGCTGTGGCTGAGCAGTTGCTGGGGGCTGAAGCCCCAGCGCTGCACATTGCCCGAGACGTAGCTGATGGGCAGCTGGGGCTCGGCCCGGCGGCTGAGCAGCACCACCTGACTGGCCTCCACCACCCGGTTGGCACTGCGCAGGGCACTGATGGCCTCCATGCGCTCGGCCTCGCGCAGCAGGTTGTCCAGTGCAAAGGAGACATCGTTGGCCATCTGATCCAGGGTTTGCATCATCTCGTGGGTGAAGAAGCCCACCTGATGGGCGTAGAGGCTGATGACGCCGATCAGGTGCTTGTCTTCGAAGATGGGCAGCAGGGCGGCGGCCCGGAACTGGGCCAGCAGGGCCCGTTCATGGCAGCCTTGGGTGAGGGGATCTTGCAGATAGTCGTTACACAGGTAGTGGTGGCCGCTTTGGCGAACCCGTTGCAACGGCCCCTGTTCACAGTGCAGGCAGGGCTGATCTTCCAGAAAACTGCGTCCCTGGCCGTGACAGGCGGTGATTTCTACGCCGCAACCGCGCGGACCAAACAACCCAACCCAGGCAAAGCGCAAGCCGCCCTGCTCCACCAGAATGCGGCAGATCTGCTCGAACAGATCCGGCCGCCGGGTGGTGCGCACTATGATCTGGCTGGTGTGGGACAGGGTGTTGTAGAGGGCCTTTTGTCGCAGCAGGGCCAGCTCGGTCTGCCGCCGCTGGCTGATATCGTCCACCATGGTCATCAGGTGCGTCACCTGTCCCTCCTCATCCCGGATGGGGCGTACCTCATAGCGGGTGTGGATCAGGTGGCCATCCTTGTGCCACAGGCGTTTCTCCAGCCGGTAACTGTCCAGCCCCTCCTCCAGTACCTGTCGCAGCCAGGGGGCCTCCTGCGCCCAGTCCTCGGGGTGGCTGACCTGCTCCCAACTGAGCCGGGCTAGGCTGGGGCCATCGTAGCCCAGCATGTCGCACAGCTTCTGGTTATATCTGTCCCAATGCTGGCGCTGGGGAGTGCCGATGCCCAGACCGACGAAGGGCATGTCGAAGAAGTGGGCCAGCAGGGACTCGTCGTCAGGTGGGTGGCGCGAGGGATGACCAAGGCCGTGGGCTGCCGGGCCCAGAGGCCAGAGACGACGGGCCAGCGCACC
>JAJOIN010000048.1 GCA_021209335.1 Aeromonadaceae bacterium | reverse complement strand
CGGCCCCAACTGGCCCCAGGGCGAAGGTGGCACGGGCTGCCCAGGTACTCAGGGGTGGCCAGGCCGCCACGCACCGCCAGATAGCTGCGGCAACCCGCCGTCACTGTGCCCAGATCCAGGGTCTGACCGGCAGTCACCAAAACAGGACCATGCACAGCGATGGGCTGACCATCCAGGGTCGGCTGACACAGGCCGCCGCAGATGGCGATGACGCTGTCCTGATAAAACCGCAGCACAGGCCCTTGCAGCGTGCATTCGAGCCCGGCCGCGTCCGGCGCATTGCCCACCAGGGCATTGGCCAGCCGGAAGGATCTGTCGTCCATGGGGCCGGAGGGCGGCACGCCGATGGCCCAGTAGCCGACACGGCCCGGATAATCCTGCACGCTGGTGAAGGTGCCCGGCTGTACCACCGCGATGACGGGCGGCTGGTAGGAAAACTGCGCCAGGCTGGTGGTGTGATACTGACCCGCGACCATGGGCGCCCAGTCCAGCAGGGCCCTCAGGTAGGGCTGATTGGTGATGAGCCCCTCGAGTTGGCATTCATCCAGGGCTTGGCTCAGTCGGCGCAGCGCCTCTGGCCTGTCGGCGCCCTGGACGATCAGCTTGGCCAGCAGGGGATCATAATGGCTGCTGATCTGACTGCCCGCCTCCACCCAGCCATCTACCCTCAGCCAGGGACGCTCCGGGAAGCAGACCTGGCTCAGGGTGCCGGCCATGGGGGCGAAATCGTGCAGCGGATCCTCAGCATAGAGGCGCACCTCCAAGGCGACACCGGACGGCTGGGGCAAGGCGGTCAGATCCGGGCACTGGCCGGCGGCGATCTGCAGCATCAGGGCCACCAGATCCAGCCCGGTGACGGCTTCGGTGAGGGTGTGTTCCACCTGCAGCCGGCTGTTGACCTCGAGGAAATAGAAAGCCTCCGTGGCCGGCTCATAGATAAATTCCACCGTGCCGACGCTGCGATACTGCACCCACTGCCCCAGGTGAATGGCCGCCTGGCACAGGCGTTCGCGGGTGGCGGCGGACAGCCCCGGTGCCGGCGTCTCCTCCACCACCTTCTGGTGGCGGCGCTGCAAGGAGCAATCCCGCTCACCCAGGGCCACTACCTGGCCCAGACCGTCACCGACGATCTGCACCTCCAGGTGGCGGGCGCCCTCCACGCAACGCTCTAAAAACACCCCGGCGTGCTGGAAGTAGGCTTGCCCCTGCTGCTGCACCCGGGCAAAGGCAGCAGCAAGCTCTTCAGAACTATTGCAACGGCACAGGCCGATGCCACCACCGCCGGCGGTGCTCTTGAGCATCAGGGATAGCCCAGGGTCGCCGCCGCGGACAGCGCCTCCTCCAGGCTCATCAGCAGATCTGTGCCCGGCAGCAGGGCCACACCGGCCGCCTTGGCCAAAGTCCGGGCCTCATGCTTTAAGCCAAACTGGCGCAGTTGCTGCTCGGTGGGGCCGACGAAGGTGATGCCAAGCTGGGCGCAGCGGCGGGCAAAGTCGGCATTTTCCGCCAGTAGCCCATAGCCGGGCAGTATGGCCTCGGCGCCGCAGGCCTGAGCCATGGTGAGTATCTTGTCGGCATTGAGGTAGGTGTCGGCCACGGCGCTGTGCTCGCCGTCGCTCAGGCAGTAGGCTTCATCGGCCAGGCGCACCGCCGGGCTGTGTCGATCCGCATGGCTGTAGACCACCACGGCTGTGATGCCCAGCTCTTGCACAGTACGCAGCAGCCGCAGGGCGATCTCGCCGCGATTGGCGATCAGCACCTTGGCAAACAGCGGCGCGGCCGCTGAGGTGGTTAGCATGCCACCCTCCCCGGCTGCGGTTGACAATGGGCGGCCAGGTAGGCGCGCCAACCGCCAAAGGCGGTAATGTCCCGGGCGCCCTCAAGGGCCACAGGTTCACAGATGAAGCCGGTCACCCGCCGACCGTCGGCCAGCTGGACACAACCCAGCCCCAACGGCGCCGACACCTGAGCCAGTAGATCGGCCCAGGCCGCCTTGGGCAGGGCCCACAGCTCCAGCTCGATGGCGGCACCCGCGGTGACCGACGGGGAGCGCCCCGCCACCAGGGCCGGACGGCGGCCATCGGCCAGGGCATAGAGGCGATAGTGAGGGGCACTACTGGTACGCTCCAGCAGGTATCCACCCAGCTCGGTAAGCTGATGATTTAACGGCTGTCCCTCAAGGTGCGCCCCCGCCACCGCCAGCATCTGATGATCCGGGGCCAGCACACTAGCCTGGGGCACAATGGGTGCCGGACGGCCGGTGGCGCCCAAGGGGCCCGGCAACAGGCGGGTCAGCTGCTTGGCCAGGCGGGCCAGCGCCCACTCCTGCCAGGCAGAGGCCACCAAGGTCAGCCCCAATGGCAGACCATCAAGGCGAAAGCCACCAGGAATGGACAGGGCACAGCAGTCCGCCAGGTTGACCCAATTGCTGTAACAACCCAACTGAGCGTTGACCGCCACAGGGTCAGCAGCCACCTGGGCCCGGGTCGGCAGCCGTGGTGCCGTCGGCAGCAGGAGTGCATCCACACCCGCGAGGGTTTGCTGGATCCGGGCCTTGAGCGCCTGACGTCGGTACTCGGCGCTGAACGCCTCACTGGCGCTGAGTCGGTCAGCCTGGGCCAGGATGCCCGCCACCACAGCGTCCATCTCGTCCCTGTGACCGGCCAAAAACGGCGCCAAGGCGGCATGCCGCTCCGCCAGCCAAGGCCCTTCATAGAGCAGGTGTGCCAGCTCGGCACAAGGCTGATAATCCACCGTCACCAGGTGGACCCCTTGTTGCACCAGCGTGGCACAGGCCGCGGCAAAAGCCTGGTGCTGGGCCGCATCGCCGTACCACGCCAGGTGAGCCGGCACCCCCAGGGTCAAGGGGCCGAGGGGACGCGGCATGACGACGGCCTGACTGGCCCGGCTAAACGGATCGGCCGCATCCTGGCCGTAGGCGATCAGGGCCAGTTGCTCGGCATCGGATACCGTCAGGGCGAAGAGGGAGACACAATCCAGGCTCTTGCAGGCCGGCACCACACCGCGGCAGCTGATGGCCCCGCGGGTAGGTTTCCAGCCGACGATGTTGTTAAAGCCTGCCGGAATACGACCGGAGCCGGCGGTATCCGTGCCCAGGGCAAAAGGCAGCAGGCCGCGCGCCACCAGGGAGGCTGAGCCCGCACTGGAGCCGCCGCAGATATAGTAAGGGTCGAAGCTGTTGGGCACGGCACCATAGGGGGTACGGGTGCCCACCAAGCCAGTGGCGAACTGATCCAGATTGCTCTTGCCCAGCACCACGGCGCCGGCCGCCCGTAAGCGCGCCACCACAGCGGCATCGTCAGTGGGCAGATAGCGGTAGGTGGGACAGGCGGCCGTGGTGGGCAAGCCAGCGACGTCTATGTTGTCCTTGACGGCAAAGGGCACGCCATACAGGGGCAAGGCCGCCAGGTTGCCCGCCTCCGCCAGCAAGTCCTGCAGGCGCACACACTCGGCGACCAGGGTGGCAGGCTCGATCAGACTGATCCAGGCGGCATCGTCCAGGCTCAGGGCGCACAGCAGCTCGCCCAGCAACTGCGCGGGCTGCTGCCCTGCGCGGTAGGCGTCTTGCCACTCTGGTAAGGTCCATCCCAGGCTCTGCATCCGTGTAGCACCACATCCAATCTTGTATACATGGCCGTATTACAAGTCGTGTGCCAACTGCTGGAGTCGGGCGAAAATTGCTGTTTTTTAGTTTAATAACAAGATGTTATGCAGTAAAACCCTGAGATTATCATGGCAAGCTTAGCGCAGGCCGGCGCCAAACAGATGCGATAATTTGGTGCAAGCGCTGCGCTCAAACCGGGCAAATGCCCTGCACTGAGCCGGCGAGCACCCCGCATGGTGGCCATTGATGAGGACAAAAAAGCGGCCTAAAGCCGCCTTGGTCTGACATCACCATCACAGTGGCCAGGTGACGATATGATCTTCCCAGTCACCGGCATGCCGCTCATGAATGGCCTTGCCCCGCACCGAGGCACCGGCGGCATGCATGGCACTGCGACTGCCGGTGATCAGCGGGTGCCAATCGGGCAAGGGTTGCCCCTCGGCCAGACGGCGATAGGCGCAGCTGGCCGGCAGCCAGTGAAATTCATCGATCAGATCCGCTGTCAAACGGGTGCAATCAGGCACCTTCTTGAAGCGGTTGGGATAGTCCTTGCACTGACAGGTGTGCAGATCCAGCAGATCGCAGGCGATGTTGGTAAAGTGCAGCTCCTCGGTCTCATCGTCGATGAGCTTGTGCAGACAGCACTTGCCGCATCCATCACACAATGATTCCCATTGGGCCTGACTCATCTGCGTCAGGCTTAATTGCTGCCAGAACGGTATCGGCTCGGTTGGCATGAGGCCTCTCTTGTCAGGGGCTGGCGTGAGCCGCCAGCGGTTGGGCACACACAAGGGGTGGCGGCCGCCAACATTACTGTGGCTTAGGCGTCCAGGTTGAGGGCGCGCCGGTGCTGCACCAGCAGGCTTTCCACCGGCGGCGGCAATTGCAGATAAAAGCCCCGCTGTGCCAAGGCCTCACACAAGGTCTCATACGCCACCCCTGGCAGGCTGACCGCCTGGGTGAGCGGCAACAGCATGACAAATTGAGGCGGGCCGAACAGCGTCATCAGCTCGGCGGGCACCTGCGAGAAATCATCCCGTCGCACGACATACAGATAGGTCTGCTCTTTCTTGCGACTTTTATACACGGCACAGATCATGAATCGAGGTAAAATATGCGGGGTTTGTTGCCACGAAAGTGGGCTGACTATAACATGTGAGGCCAATAAGAATAAGGGTTTTCCTCGTCAACGGAGTGCGGTAAATGGCCGATCGCGGCAACGAGCTCAAAGGTAGTAGTTTCACCCTGTCTGTTTTGCATCTGGTGGATATCGATCTCGGTCAAATCAAAGAATTGCTGGAAAGCAAGATCGCCCAGGCCCCCCGTTTTTTCAATTGTGCTCCCCTCGTCGTCAACGTAGAACAGCTGGAAATCGTGCCGGATTTCGAGCAGCTGCGGCTCGTGATCGAGAGTCAGGACATGGTGCTGGTAGGGATTACCGGTGCCAAGGATGAGACGATGAAGATAGCGGCCAAGGGGGCCGGCCTGGCAGTGATGACCTCAGGGCGCCCCACTGAAGGTCAAACCGAGGCTAAGGCCGCTCCGGTGGAGCGCCGCGCAGAGACCCCTGCCCTGGTGCCCACCCGTTTTCATCACGGCAATGTGCGCTCCGGGCAGCAGATCTACGCCCAGGGCAGCGCACTGGTGATCCTGGGCTCGGTCAGTAACGGTGCCGAGGTGATCGCCGATGACAGTATTCATATTTACGGCGTGCTGCGTGGCCGTGCCCTGGCGGGTGCCCGTGGCAACGGTCAGGCCCGCATCATATGTCAGGGGCTGGAGGCGGAGCTGGTCTCCATCGCCGGCACCTATCAGGTACGAGATGCCCTGCCCGATGCCAGCCTGGATCAGGAAACCCAGATCCGACTGGAGCAGGACAAACTCATTTTTGAAAGACTGCAGTCTTAACGATTACAAGGAAAGCAGCAATGGCTCGAATTATCGTCGTGACCTCCGGTAAAGGCGGCGTCGGCAAGACCACCAGCAGCGCGGCCATTTCGACCGGGCTGGCCCAGCGTGGCAACAAAACGGTGGTGATCGACTTCGACATCGGTCTGCGTAACCTCGACCTCATCATGGGATGTGAGCGTCGGGTGGTGTATGACTTCGTCAACGTCATCAATGGCGAGGCCAATCTCAACCAGGCACTGATCAAGGACAAGCGGGTGGAGAACCTCTTCATACTGCCGGCATCCCAGACCCGGGATAAGGACGCCCTGACCCGCGAAGGGGTCGATGTGGTGATTGGCAAGCTCAAGGAAATGGGCTTTGACTACATCGTCTGCGACTCCCCCGCCGGCATTGAGACCGGTGCCCTGATGGCGCTCTATTTTGCCGATGAGGCCATCGTCACCACCAACCCGGAAGTCTCCTCGGTGCGTGACTCCGACCGTATCCTAGGTATCCTGGCCTCCAAGTCACGGCGTGCCGAGCTGGGCCTGGAGCCCATCAAGGAGCACCTGCTGCTGACCCGCTATGCCCCCACCCGCGTCAACCGTGGCGACATGCTGAGCGTGCAGGACGTGCAGGAGATACTGGCCATACCGCTGCTGGGAGTGATACCGGAGTCGCAGGCGGTGCTGCGAGCCTCCAACTCCGGCGAGCCCGTCATTCTGGACGCCGAATCCGATGCCGGTCAGGCCTATGACGATGCGGTGGCGCGTCTGTTGGGTGAGAAGCGGGATTTTCGCTTCTTGGAGGAAGAGAAGAAAGGCTTCTTCACGCGACTGTTTGGGAGTTAAGGCATGGCTTTGTTAGATTTTTTTCTTAAACCCCGAAAGGAGCAGACCGCCAAATTTGCCAAGGAGCGGCTGCAGATCATAGTCGCTCACGAACGCAGCACCCGGGGTGGCCCGGATTATCTGCCGCAGCTCAAGCAGGATCTGCTGGATGTGATCCGCAAATACGTGGCCATCGATCCCGAGCAGGTGACGGTCCAGTTGGACAAGAAGGGCGACGAGCTCTCCGTGCTGGAGCTCAACATCATGCTCTCGGACGACAAGGACAAGGAAAAAGAGAAAGACAAGGACGCACCCGCCGCCTGACGGTGCAGCGACAAAAACGCAGCCAGCTGGCTGCGTTTTTTTATGCGGTATTTAGGGACTGGTGCCTAGTCCGCCAGTGAACCGAGCAGTTGCTGGCGCCAGCCGCGCAGGATCCGCGGTGTGCTTTGCCCGCGCTCCTCGTCACTGAGTAACCACAACCAGGTCAGATACTGGTGGATGATCTTCTTGGAGGCGATGAATTCTGCCGGTAGCCGTTGGTCTTGGGCCACCAGCTCCACCTTGGCCTTGATGCGCTTGAGCTCGCGCTTATAGTGCGGATGATCCACGAGTCGCTCCAGGCGAGCGGGCCATTGGGCCGGATCACTCTGCACCCCCTCTTGCACCAGACGCAGTAGGGTGCGGCCGTGGGTGCGGATCTCCGACGGCAGCAGCCCCAGGCCCTCCAGCTGGCGCAGCTGAGTCGGCAGCTGTTGCGCCACGGCAAACAGGTGCGCCTCCTTGACTACGAAGTTCAGCGCCAAGTCTCTGTGCCGCGCCTCCGCCTCACGCCATGCCGCCAATCGCTGCAGCACCGCCAGTTGTTTGCTGCCCAACAACCAGGCGTTGCCAATCTCCCGATAGGCCAGTGCCGGCTCCCCCCGCTCCTGTTTTCGCGCCATCAGCTCCTGGCACTCTTCCTCAAACCAGGCCTGACGGCCCAAGGCGCTGACCTGGGTCATCAAATCAGCATACAGGGGCTGCAGATAGTGCACGTCCGCCGCCGCGTACATCAGCTGCTCCGGCGTCAAGGGCCGGGCCAGCCAGTCAGTGCGGGCCTGCTCCTTGGCCAGCGTGACCTGTAACAGGGCCTGGGTCATGGCGTTGAACCCCACCGACATACCGTGTCCGCAGAAGGCCGCCGCCAGTTGGGCATCATGCAACCGGGCGGGCAAGGCACCGGCTTGCTGCAGTATCACCTCCAGATCCTCACTGGCGGCATACAGCACAACGGGATCCTGACTACTGAGGAGTCGCTGCCACAGGGGGCTCAGATCCGCACCACTTAAGGGATCCACCAGGGCCAGTTGTCGGCCATCAAACACTTGAAACAGGCCGAGCTTGGGATAGAAGCTGCGGGTACGAACAAACTCGGTATCGACAAACAAGGGGCCGGCGGTCAGCCCGGCGCAATAGGCCTGCAGGGCCTGGGTAGAGGTGATGATCTGGTATTCCATGACACACATGCTCTAGGTCAGGGTGAGATTAGCAAAAGGGAGGTCGAGACCTCCCCCTGACATCGGGTTAGTCGGCGGATCCGGTAGGCCGCAGGGTTTCTTCCCGCAGCACCCGCCTTAAGATTTTGCCCACATTGCTCTTGGGCAGCTCAGGGCGGAATTCTATCAGCTTAGGCACCTTGTACGCAGTCAAATGTTTGCGGCAATGGGCCCGCAGGGCCGCCTCCGTCAAGCTCGGCTCCTTGCGCACCACAAAGATCTTGACCTGTTCGCCGGTCAGCTCAGAGGGGATACCGACGGCGGCCACCTCCAGCACCAGCGGATGCATGGCCACCACCTCTTCAATTTCGTTAGGGTACACGTTGAAACCAGAGACCAGTATCAGGTCTTTCTTGCGATCGACGATGCGCAGCATGCCGGCCTGCCACATCACTATGTCACCCGTCTTGAGCCAACCATCCGCACTGAGTACCTCAGCGCTGGCCTCTGGCCGTTGCCAGTAACCCTGCATCACCTGGGGCCCGCGCACCTGCAACTCGCCCGCTTGCTCCTCAGCCGTCACCTCCTGGCCTGCCTCGTCCACCAGGCGCACCTCGGTGGACGCCACCGGCAAGCCGATGCCGCCGCTGTGCTTGGCCAGATCATAGGGATTGCTGCACACCAAGGGCGCGCACTCGGTGAGTCCGTAACCTTCGATGAGCCGGGTCTTGGTAAGCCGCTCCCAACGTTCGGCCACCGCATGTTGTACCGACATGCCGCCGCCCACTACCAGCCGCAGCTCACTAAAATCCAGCTCGCGGAAGTCTTCATTATTCAGTAGAGCGTTGAACAGGGTGTTCACACCGGTGAGACAGCTGGGCCGGTACTTGCGCAGCTCTTTGACCAGAGCGGGAATGTCCCTGGGATTGGTGATGAGCAAGTTGGCCGCCCCCAGGCGCATGAAAGCCAGGCAATTTACCGTCAGGGCAAAGATGTGATAGAGCGGCAAGGCGGTGACCACCAGCTCCTGGCCATCCCGCAAGGCGGGCAGGTAAAAGGTAACGCTCTGCTCCACATTGGCCTGCACGTTGCGGTGAGTCAACATGGCGCCTTTAGGCAGCCCGGTCGTGCCGCCCGTGTATTGCAAGAAGGCCAGATCGTCGTTGTGGATCCTGGGTTTGACATACTGCATCCGCCGCCCCTGTGCCAGGGCGCGGCGCAGGGAGATGGCACCAGGCAGATCGTACTTGGGGATCAGCTTCTTGATGTACTTGACCACAAAGTTGACCAGGGTGCCGCGCGCCAGGCCCAGCTGATCCCCCATGCGGGTGAGGATGACGTGTTTGACATCCGTGTTGTAGACCACCTTCTCCAGGGTATTGGCAAAGTTGGAGACGATGACGATGGCCGTGGCCCCGGAATCCTTGAGCTGATGTTCCAGCTCCCGTGGAGTGTATAGCGGGTTGACATTGACCACCACGAGTCCGGCCCGCAAGGCGCCAAACAGAGCGATGGGATACTGCAGCAGGTTGGGCATCATCAGGGCAATGCGCTCCCCCTTGCGCAGCTTGAGCCCCTGTTGCAGATAGGCGGCAAAGGCACGGCTTTGCTCTTCCAGTGCCCGATAGGTCATCACCTCGCCCATGTTGATGAAGGCGGGTTGATCCTGATAACGCCGGACAGTTTCCTCAAACAGCCCGACCAGTGACGGGTGGGCATCGGGATTAATCTCGGCAGGTACCCCGGCGGGATACCGCTGCAGCCAGATCTTGTCCACGATTGTCTCCTTTTTCATCCTCAAGGCCAGCTCGGTTCTGGCAGAACTGCGGGGCCGAGCATTCTACCCATTGCGCCATATAATGCGATGATTTAACGCCGTTTTTATCTATGACAGCGCTGAATGCCTACGACTTGTCCACCCCGTCCTGCGCGCTGCGGTCGTGAAAGTGGGCCAAGAGGGCCTCGCGGGTGTCCGCCTGCACCTGGGCTAACTCAGCACACATGGCCGCCAGACCCTCTCGCTCGCCCTGGCGGGATACCTGCTCCAACTGGCTACTGATCTGATGCAGTGCCTTGGCCCCCATGGCTCCGGCACTGCTCTTGATAGCATGGGCCAGCTTGGTCAATTGCGCCCATTGCTGCTGGGCCAGACAAGCCTGCAAGGCAGTCAGGTTGTTGCTGGACTCATTCAAGAAGAGATCCAGCACCTTGCGCAACACTAGCTCGCTGGTGTCGTTGGCCAGTTGCGACAAGACTTGCTCATCAAGCAACGGCACACCCTGGGTAGTGGTCAGGAGCGCCGCCTCGCCCAGGCCGCTGGCGCCCTGCGCGGGCAGCCAACGCGCCAGCATGGCGTGCAGTTGCTCACGATGCAGGGGTTTGGTGAGGTAATCGTTCATGCCGGCGGCCAGGCAGGCGGCCTTGTCTTCGGCAAAGGCATGGGCCGTCATGGCGATGATGGGTACGGCAGAAGGTGGCCCCATGATGCCGCGGATCCGTCTTGTCGCCTCCAGGCCATCCATGCCGGGCATGGAGACATCCATCAACACCAGATCAAACGGCTGCGCCGTGACGGCGGCGATGGCATCCTGACCATTGTCCACCACTGTGATCTGGCAGCCCACCTTGGCCAGCAGGGCCGACGCCACCATCTGGTTGGTCGGGCTGTCCTCCACCAGCAGTATCTTGCCCGTCAATTGGCTCGCCACCACGGCCTCAGGCGGGCTGACGGACTGGGCAAGCCGTTGATAGGGCAAGGTAAACCAGAAGGTGCTGCCCTCACCGTAGCGTGACTGGCAGCCGATGGCTCCCTCCATCATCTGCACCAGGCGCGCGGCTATGGCCAAGCCCAGTCCGCTGCCACCAAAACGACGGTTGAGGGCCGGATCCATCTGATGGAACTCTTGGAACAACTTGCCCTGCTCCTCCTCCCGGATCCCGATGCCGCTGTCGATGATCTGAAACATCAGATCCCGGCCGGCGGGGTTTGGCTCTGTCATCCTGACAGCCATGTGCACCCGGCCCCGTTCGGTAAACTTGACCGCGTTGGACAGTAGATTTTGCAGTACCTGACGCAGACGAGCCTGATCGCAGCTGAGCATCCGGGGTACATCCGGCGCTATGCTGAGGCCAAACTGCAACCCTTTTTGCGTCGCCTGTTGTTCGAACAGGTTGGCCACCCCCTCCAGCAGAGGGCGCAGCGCCACGTTGCTGTATTGGATCTCCATTTTGCCCGCTTCGATCTTGGAAAAATCCAGCACATCGTTGACCAGCTGAAACAGGGACACCCCGCCCTGACAGATGCCTTCCACCAGCTCCCGTTGCCGCGCCGTGAGCTCACTTTCAAGCAGCAGTTCAGACAAGTTGATCACCGCATTGAGGGGAGTGCGGATCTCATGGCTCATGGTGGCCAAAAAATTACTTTTGGCCCGGTTGGCGGCCTGCGCCGCATCCCGGGCCCGCGCCATCTCCTGTTGCGTCGCCTGCAAGCTGGCAAACTGCCGACAGGCCTTGAGCGCATGGCCCAGCTTGTAAACCAGCGGGGCTATCTCCAGCTGTAAGGCCTGGGGGATGGGGGTGCTGCGCCCCAGCAGCAGGGCCCCGCTTTTGCCATCACACAGGTGCCAGGCATAGTAATGCAGACCGGTTGACGGCGAAGCCAATACGGCGGGCAGGGTCATCTGCGGCAACTGATCGGCATACCGACCCAAGATGTCGCTCAGCTGTTGGTTGTGTTTCGCCGCCCGCGGCAGAATGAAGACGGGATCCGCCTCGGCGACCTCCTCATCGCCACCACAGAGCAACACCGCTGCCGTGGCGCATCCCAGGCCCCGTAAAAAAATCGGAATGGCATGATTGAGCATGGCATCCATCTCAAGGCTCTCGCCGATGGCCATGGCTATCTCATGCAGAACTTCCTGTTCGACCAAGCCTGGCTGGATCACGATTTAATCAACCCCACCACGGATGTCTTGTTGAAAAACTCCAGGTAATCACGGCCGCTATTGGCAATCTCCCCCAGGGTCAGCGCACCTAGCATGGGGGTACCAGGCTGGCTGACGGCGTGTAACTCCTCATCAAATTGCGCGCCGAGGAACAAGGAGCGGGAGACACAATCAACGAACAGCATCACATCGGCATCGGCCTGCCCCAACTCCCTGAGCGCCATGTCGGTGGCATGGCGAGCAGCCTGTATGATGGTGTGACTGCCCCCGTGCATCACATGGACGTAGGCGCCCTGGCGCACCTCCCCCACGCACAAGAGGGCCTCGCCTTGCAGGCGAACCGGATCGCGGATCACCAGCTCAGATCCCAGCTTTGCAATGCCCAGCGGATACGCCTTGGCTATCTCAAAGAAGTTGGCCTCGTTGATCTGCACGCCGGCGTGCTGCTCCACCACCTGCTGATAGACGCGCCAGGCCGGTAGCCAATCCAGCCCCTGCAACAGCCCCTCCTGCGAGGCCGTCACCTTAAAGGCACCGGAGATGGACTCCCACCCATGGGCCACACCGATACCGCTGGCCACTTGGCACAGCACCAACACCGCCGCCTCCTGCAACACCCCCTGGGGCGTGATGACACAAGGACCGGACTGCATGGTTAAGGAGCCACACCCACCACCGATATAGTTCAACTCCAAGCCATAGTGATTGAACAATTCGTGGATGAGCGGATGAATACGATGACCAAAGCCATCGACGAAGGTAAGCAACATGGCCCTTTGCCCGGCACTCTGACGGGGTAAGGGGGGCAGATGACGGCTGATATCCGTCTCCTGCAGGCTCGGCTGAGGCAACACCGCCAGTTGTAGCGGACAACAGAGCCCGAGCAGAATCACCCCGGTGTCGTGTCGTCGGCCCTCATACAAGACTGCAGGAAAAATGCCGCCAAAGATGGGGATCGGGCTGTGACGCAGCAAGGCATCCAGCTGTGACAGATCATAATGGTTGCCTTCGGCACAGAGCATCAGAATGCCACGCAGACCCGGCTGGGTACTCATCTGGCCCAACGCCTGGGCGACACACTCCAGATCGGTTCTGGCAGAGAAAAATAGCTTCATAGACAACTTCGGGATCCGCCGCATTCAGGCTGTTCCCAATTATGTCCAGTCTGTCATGAAAATACCAAATCCGCCGCTGGCAATGCTTTGTTAATCACGGAATTTTTGCCTCTGCTGCCGCCTAAACCTCGCCACCGCCTGACGGCGGCCAAGCCATCGACTCGAAAGGGGACCGTTTCGACTCTGGCCGGTGGGCTGCCAAATGCAAATTTGCATGCCCATTTGCAATTTGCACTGTGACACAAACGCATCCAAACACTAAAAAACCTATTAAAACAATAGATTAAAATTTGGCCCACTTTATGCGTTAAGCAAGCTGTCAGCCCAGCCAACACAGTCACGGAGTCTTATCATGCAACCCGTCCCCGTCATCTCAGACAGCCGTCCCCCCGCCTTGATAGCCCTGGCCCTGCGGCTTGTGCGCGGGTGCGCCAGCGGCCTGCGACAAGGTTTGCGGCGCTGGTGGCATCTGCCGCGCTTTATGCGCCATCTGGTGGCGCAAGCCCCTGATCTGAGTCTGGCGGAGTCAGTCCCCCAGGTGGCCGGCAGCCCCCGGCTGCGGCTCGGCCGCCAATGCCGGCTTGGCGCACAGGTGCAGATCCTGGCCCTGCCCCGGCAAAACGGCCTGGCGGCACTGCTGGTGCTTGGCGACAGGGTACATATAGGCCACCACAGCACCTTGGTACTTGGGCAACGGATCTGGCTGGGGGATGACGTGCGCATCGCCGCAGGCAGCCAGCTGTTGAGCACGCCGGAAGACACCGCAGGCATACGGCTTGAGGAGGGTGTCACCTTGGGCACCGGCTGTACCGTGCAAGGCCAGGTGCGTATCGGCCGGGGTACCCTGGTGGCACCAGGCAGCTTGGTCAATACGGATCTGCCCGCCGGTGTCTATGCCGCAGGCCGGCCAGCCCGCGCCTTGTGTTTGTTAGCCCATCCGCAGGAGTAACGCTTATGCGAAACGATCTCATCATACTGGGTGAAAGTTGGCATAAGGACAGTGCCACCAAGCAACTGATTGAACCCCTGCTGTCGGGCCGCAAGGTGCTCTGGCTGGAAGACGAAGCCGACATGGCCCAGACACACTGGCCGCAGGGTCAGGCCTTTGCCAACCTCTTTCGGTTGGGCTTAAAGCAGCACCACTGGCGCCAATGGCTGGGCAGTAGTCAATGGCAGCAGCAGGCCCGGCAGATCCGGCAGGCGATCCAAGACTTGGGATTGCAGGATCCTGTGCTCTGGGTCACCCGAGCCGAACTGGAGCCCTTGCTGGAGGAGCTAAGGGGCATCAAGGTGGTCTACTTCTGCAACCAGGCCCCCGGTTTTGGCCATCCTTTGGTGGAGCGCGCCGATCTGATCTTGGCCATTCGCCCTGAGCCGGTGGCCCTGTGTCCGGCCCACAAGACCCAGCTGCTGTGCAGCCAACCCTTGCCGCTGCAGCTAAGACCCAAAGATCTGCCCGCCAACCGGCCCCTCATCGGCTTTTGCGGCCCGCTGGATGATCAGTTGGACTGGGAGCTGCTCCAGGATGCCGCCCGCTGGCGGCCAGACTGGAATTGGGTACTCATCGGTCCCAAACAGTCGGAACGCCTGGATAGCCTGCTGCGCCTGCCCAACGTACTGTGGTTGGGTGAGAAGACCCAGCAGGAGTACGGCGCCTATCTGCAGTACTGGCATGTGACCCTGTTGCCGTTGCGAGAGTGTCCTGGGATTGCCAGCAGCTACGAGCTCACCATTGGCGAGTCACTGGCCCTAGGCAAACCCGTGGTCACCCGCTTCAGAAGCCAGAGCCCGGGCTACCAACCGCTGTTGACTTGCGTGAGTCGTGGAGCCGATCTGGCCGAGCTGCTGCCGGTGCTGAGTCTGGCGCCGATCCACCCCCAATTGGGACAGCGCCAAGGCTGGTTGGGGGAGCCCGTCAGGCCGCACACCGGCTCACTGGCCGCTCAAGCCGCCAGCGTGGCCGCCTGGATCCAACGGCTGGGCTAGCCGCTCAGCCTCACGCCTGGTGGCGGGCCGGCCCGCTACTGCTCAGTGGCGGCCGCCCAGGCGAGGCGCTTGCGATAAATGGTGGAGGGGCTCAGCTCCAGCAGGTTGGCGGCCTGCGGAATATTGCCATCACAAAAGGCGATGGCCTGCTCTATGGTCTCTTTTTCCACCAGCCACATGGGGCGGATCGCCAGACTCGCCTGAGAGGCTACCACGGGAGGCTCACCGGGCTCGGGCAGCACGTATTTGGGCCTGAGCTGATCCAACGGCGGCGGCAGCATGGCCACCTCCACCCGCGGACCGGACTGTAGCACCACTATGTTCCGCACCACATTTTGTAGCTGGCGCACGTTGCCGGGCCAGGTATATTCCAACAGCAGACGCTCGGCTTGCGGGCTGAAGCCGTCAAAGCGTTTGCCTTCTTCCTTGGCAAACTCAGACAAAAAGCGACGGGCTATCTGCAGCACATCCTCGCCTCGCTCGCGCAGTGGTGGTAGCTGGATTGGGATCACGTGCAGGCGATAGTAGAGGTCTTCGCGAAACCGCCCGGCTTTGACCTCGGCAAAAGGATCCCGGTTGGTGGCACAGACAAACCGCACATCCACCTTCTCCTGCTTGCTACTGCCCACCCGGGAGAAGGTGCCGCTTTGGATGAAGCGCAGCAGTTTGCTCTGCAACTCCAACTCCATCTCACAGATTTCATCCAGAAACAGGGTACCGCCGTTGGCGCGGGCGGCCGCCCCTTCCCTGTCACTCTGGGCACCGGTAAAGGCGCCTTTGACATGGCCGAAGATCTCACTTTCGATCAGATCTCGTGGAATGGCGGCACAATTGAGCACCACCAAGGGTTGCTCACGGCGCGGACTCAGCTGATGCAAGGTTTCGGCACACACCTCCTTGCCGGTGCCACTCTCCCCGGTGATGAAGACGGTGGCCTTGCTGGCCGCCGCACTCTCTATGATGCGATAGACCCCCTGCATGGCGAGCGAACTACCGAGAAAGCCCCCGAATTGGTTGCGGTCGTAGTTGTCCCGGTAGGTCTCCACCAAGGAGCTCAACTGCTGGTGACGCACCCCGTTGTGAACCGTGGTGCACAGGCGCTTGCCATCAAAGGGCTTGGTCAGGAAGTCAAAGGCGCCCAGACGCATGGCCTCCACCGCCACATCCACTGAGCCGTGCGCCGTGATCACCACCACGGAACAGGGTAAACCCTGCTCATTGATAAACTTGAGGATCTCCATGCCGTCCATGTCCGGCAGTTCCAGATCCAACAGCACGACCTGCGGCAGACGCTCCGGCAAGGCGGCCAACACCGGCTGGCCCAACGCAAAGTGGCAGACCTGATAACCTTCGTTACGCAGATAGTCCTGATAGAGCAGCGCCAGGGTCGGACTGTCTTCCACCAGAAAGAGTAAGGGTTGGCTCGATTGATTCATCATTATTATTCCCGCGTGCGTCTTAGGGTGTTTCTAACAAAGCCGCTCCAGCAGGACAAGGGTTAGGTCATCCTGGATAAGGTCGGCGTGATGGGTATCAAACAGCTGCAAAATACTCTCTTGGGTCTTATCTAACGGCACCGCAGCACAAGCGCGCAGCTCGGCCAGCAGCTCTTGCTGCCAACGGCTGGGCAATGTCTCTTGAGATTGGCAACGCAAACCGTCGGAGTGGATCAGCAGACGCTCGCCACGGCGCAAGGCCACCGTCTGCTCCTGCGCATGAAAATCCCCCCCCAGCCCGGTCATTTGCCCGCGGCTGGGCAAGGGGGCTATGGCTTGCCCCCGGATGAGCCAAGGCATGGGAAAACCGGCCGACGCCAATCTGACCTCGCCCCCCTCCTCCAGCGTCAGGGCCAAGACATGCACCTGGGTCTGACTCAGCAAGGGATCATCAAGCATGATCTGCGCCAGGCGATGCAATACCTCAGCCGGCCCCAGCCCCTGAGGCAAGGCACACAAGAGGCCGCGCAGGTAGCCGGCGTAGGCATGGGCGAAGCTTCTGGCCTGTTCGGCCCGCCCCATCACGTCCCCCAGGATCAGGCGCCGCCCCTGCTGAATGATGAAGTCACTGCCGCCCAAGGTGGCACCTCGTATGCCCATGCTCAGACCAAATGGCGCTATGCTGGCCGGCAGATGGGGACGCAGTGAGGCGGTCACCAAGGGATCCAGGTGATCGTCACAGCGCTCCTTACGGTTTTGATGACGAAACAGCACCCGGTTGACCACCGCCAACAGCTCAGCCTTGCACACCGGGGTTAACAGATAATCCTCCGCCCCCAGACCTGCCGCCAGCAGGCGGGTCTCGGGATCCTGACTGCCGGTGAGAAACAAGAAGGGCGGCACATCCTGCCGCTGGCGCTCGGCCAGGGCAAATCGCAAGGCCAGGCCATCAAACGGCGCCTGCCCCACATCGGAGATCACCAGATCGGCCCCCTGGCGTGCCAGCACCGGCAGGGCCTCCCGGGGCGAGGCAAAGCTGGAGACGGTGAAACGTTCACTCAGGTAGTCAGCCAACAGGGTACGCATCAGCAGTTGATGGTGGATCAAAAAGATCCGGCCATGCAGATCGGATTGACGTAATTCCAGGGTACAGAGGTTAGCCGAGGGCAGGCGACGGTAGGCCACCTCGGCCAGCAGGGGATCCGGCAGCTCCCAGCCTGGTTCGGCCAGCAAGGTCTCTTCATCCAGGGAGAGATCTATGGGTTGAGGCTGGCAGGGGTCAAACGGTTCGCCATCATCCTCTACCTCCAAGCGCCAGCTCTGCTGATGCTGATAAAGCCGTAGCAGCAGTTCAGAGGGGTGGGCGTGATGCACGCAGCGCGAAGCCAACTCGGTCAGCAGGCGGCGCCAATGGCTGATCTGCCGCTCCCCCCAGCCCTGGCAGCGCAGCACCCGATCCAGGCTCTGGCGGCCCAGCCGGATGCCACTGAAGTCTGCCGGCAGGCGTGTTTGCCATACCAGGGTTCCCTTCTCCTGATTCCTCATGTAGAAACGACCGCCTTCTACTCCAAGCTGCTGAAAACCAACGTGGGGCTACTACCACACCAGTTTGGGCAACGCCTTGCCGCGAAGGGCCGAATTTACAAGAAACTGAGACGGCTCGCACACATTAATTGGCTTATTGCCAGCCCTGCTCCAACAAGGCCTCGGCGGCATCGGCGGCCAGCATGGCCTGGGCATCGGCAAAACAGGGGATCAGCTCATCAACGCCATAATGCATCAGCTGCGCCTGCAGCGGACCGGCCGGGCAGAGCAGCCGCAAGCGGCCGCCAAACCAGCGCAGCCGCTTGTACAGGTAGATGAGCACCCCCACGCCCGTCTCATCCAGCATGCTGACCGCCTGCAGATCCAGCACCAGCCGACAGCGTGGTGCCAGTTTCTCCTCGCACAGCGTGAGCAGCTCGCGCGCGGAGATCTCATCCAGTTCTCCCCCCAACACCAGGTATTGATAGGAGTCGGGAAGTCGTGTGGCTGATTGCATGGGACACCTCGAAAGACGCGCTATGATGTCCATGCCGTGCAATTGCCAAGCCAGCTTTTAAGCCCCGTGTAGCCGCCAAATGCCGGCCTGGCGCTGCAATCTGCGCCTGAGGCCCAGCGGCTGGCTGGCAATTTGCAAATTGCAGCTAGTTTGCCACCGGCCCTCGCTCCAGCCAGATGAGTTCAAGCCCACGCTGCTTGAGGGCCTGGGCCACCGCCTGAGTCGGCCGCTCGTCGCTGATGTGAAACTGCTCCAGCTCCTTGGCTGGCTGAGCGTAGCCACCGGGCTGGGTGCTGGAGCCGGCACTGACGCTGGTGATGGCCAGAGGGATCAGGGCATCCCGCAACTCGGGCCGCTCCCGGGTAGACAAGGAGAGCTCCAGTTGTGGATCCAGCAGCCGCCAGGCGCACACCAGTTGCACCAGCTGACGCTCGCTCACCGGGCTGGCCGGGGCTATGCCGCCGGTGCAGGGCCGCAGACGTGGAAACGACAGGCTATAGCGGCTGCGCCAGTAGGTCTTGCGCAGATACTGCAGGTGATGGGCCAGCATCAGGCTGTCAGCCCGCCAATCCGCCAGCCCCAGCAGCACGCCCAGGCCTATCTTGTCCACCCCGGCCTGCCCCAGCCTGTCCGGCGTATTCATGCGCCAGGCCATGTCCTGCTTCTTGCCCCGCAGGTGATGCGCGGCATAGCTGGGGGCATGGTAGGTCTCCTGATAGACCATGACACCATCCAGCCCCAGCCCCACCAGCTCGGCATACTCGTCCGTCGCCAGAGGCTGCACCTCCATCATCAGATAGGGGGCGTAGGGCTTGATGAGGGGCAACATGCGCCGAAAATAATCCATGCCGCCCTTGCGCTCATGCTCGCCGGTGACCAGCAACAGGCTCTGATAGCCCAGCCTGGCGATGGCCTGGCACTCCGCCAGCACCTCCTGCTCGTTCAAGATCTTGCGCTTGATGGCATTGCTCATGGAGAAACCGCAGTAGCTGCAGTCGTTGGCGCAGAGGTTGGTGAGATACAGGGGCAGGTACATGCTCACCCCCTGGCCAAAGCGCTGGCGGGTCAGCCGCTGGGCTTCTTGCATCATCTGGGGCAGATAGGGCTCGGCGGCCACCGAGATGAGGGCGGCAAAATCCGCCAGGCGCTTTTGGGGCCGCGCGAGGGCGGCTTCCACCTGAGCGACGGTGGCGCTGGCCACCTGGGCCTGCAGCGCCGCCCAGTTCAGCTGCTGCCACTGCTGATAAAAGCTCATGCCGGATCCTCCATCAGCCGCAGCAAGAAGGGATCCAGCGGGCTGCTGGCCACCGCCTGTTGGCTCACCGCCCCCAGCCCATGCTCATAGGCCAGGCGACCGGCCTGCACCGCCTGGGCAAAGGCCTGGGCCAAGGCTAGTGGATTGCCAGCCACGGCGATGGCGGTATTCACCAGCACCGCAGCGGCCCCCAGCTCCATGGCCTCGGCGGCATGGGACGGCGCTCCCAGCCCCGCATCCACCACCACGGGCACGCTGGCCTGCTCTATGATGATCTGCAGCATCTGCCGGGTGGTCAGCCCCTGATTGGAGCCGATGGCCGCCCCCAGCGGCATGACGGCAGCACAGCCCGCCTCCGCCAGCCGCTTGCACAGCATGGGATCCGCGCCGCAATAGGGCAGCACCACGAACCCCTCCTTCACCAACTGCTCGGCCGCCTTGAGGGTCTCGATGGGATCGGGCATCAGGTAACGCGGGTCGGGGTGGATCTCCAGCTTGATCCAATGGGTGCCCAGGGCCTCTCTGGCCAGGCGGGCCACGTAGCAGGCCTCCTCGGCGGTGCGGGCCCCTGAGGTGTTGGGCAACAGGTTGACCCCCAGGTGGCGCAGCGGCGCCAGGATCTGCGGGTCCTCGCCGCTCAGGTTGACCCGCTTGATGGCCAGCGTGGTCAGCTCGGAGCCGCTGGCGGCGATGGCCTGGGCCATGAGTTCGGCACTGGCGAATTTGCCGGTGCCGGTGAAGAGCCGGCTGGTAAAGAGCCGGTCGGCAATCTTGAGGGGTTGTGTCTGCATGCTAGCCTCCGGCTATCACGGAAAAGATGTCGATACGATCCCCCGACGCCACCGGCGCCTGGGCCCATTGCGGGCGGGGGATCACCACCTGATTCACCGCTACCGCCACACCCGCGGGGATCTGGGTTGGCTCGCCGCGGCCCAGTCCCTCGGCCAGCAACAAGCCCGCCAGGCTCAGACCGACGGGCCCCTGGCGGGGGCTGTCATTGACAAAAAAATCCATCGTTTGCTTATCCATTTATTGCTCCTTCAAGGAGGCGGCACAGACCCGGCAGCCGGGATCCCGGCTCAGGGCAAAGCGCTGCCAGCGCCCGCTTAACGCCTCGTGGCGCAGCACCTGGCCGCTATTCGGGCTCGGCAGGCCAGCCAAAAAGCGCAAGGCCTCCAGCGCCAGCTGACTGGCGATGAGCCCCGCCATGGGCCCCAGGATGCCGGCATTGGTGCAGCTGCCGGCTTCATCCTGAGCCGGAAACAGGCAGTGATAGCAGCCCTGGGTGTCCCACCGCCCCGGCTCAAACAGGGCCAGCAACCCCTGCCAACCCGCCACGGCGCCGCTTAACAGCGGCACGGCGGCCGCCACACAGGCGGCGTTGACCGCCTGGCGCGTCACCAGGTTGTCGCAGCAGTCGATGATCAGATCCAGCGGCCGCCCCTCAGGCGCCAGCAAGGCGGGCAAGGTGTCCGGACTCACCGCCGGCTGAGGCAAGACCCGGCAGCCGGGGTTGAGGCGGGCCAACTGGCGCCGGGCGGCCTGGGTCTTGGGCTGGTTGAGATCCGCCTGGGTAAACAAGATCTGCCGGTGCAGGTTGGACAGCCCGACCCGGTCACCATCGCTGATCAACAGTTGCCCCACGCCGGCCCCCGCCAGATAGAGCGCCACCGGCGAGCCCAGACCGCCGGCCCCCACCAGCAAGACCCGGGCGCGGCCTAAGCGCGCCTGGGCCGCCTCATCCCACTGGGGCAGGCTCAGCTGGCGGGCATAGCGCGCCCAGTTGGCCTCGGAGTTCGGCTCAACAGACGACATCAGTCACCTCCGCTTCGCTCTCTCCACCCGCACCTACCAGCTCCAGCAGCGCTCGGGTGACAGCCTCCGGATCCGCCGCCTGGGTGATGGCGCTCACCAGGGCCACACTGGCGACGCCGGTGGCCAGCACCCCCCGCCACCCGATCGATGCTGATGCCGCCGATGGCCACCGCCGGGGTAGCCTTCGAGCAATCGCACCGCCTCGGCCAGCCGCTTGAGCCCCTGGGGGGAGGACGGCATCTGCTTGGTCTGGGTGGGGAAGATGTGCCCCAGGGCAAGGTAGGAGGGGCGCAGTGCCAGGGCGCGGGCCAGCTCACCGTGGCCGTGGGTGGACACCCCCAGGCGCAGGCCGGCAGCACGGATGGCCGTCAGATCTGCGACCTCCAGATCCTCCTGGCCCAGGTGCACGCCGTAGGCGCCATGGCGGATGGCCAGCTGCCAGTAGTCGTTGATGAAGAGGCGCGCGCCGTAGTGCCGCCCCAGCGCGATGGCACGGATGACCTGCTCTTCAAGCGTCGGATCGCTCGGATCCTTGATGCGCAGCTGCAGGGTGCGCACGCCCCATTCAAGCAACCGCTCGATCCAGGCGAGGGAGTCCACCACCGGATAGAGCCCCAGCCGGGCAGGACAGGGAGCGAAGGGCTGCGCCGCCGGCGCCAGGGCCGCCTCGGCACTGGCAAAGATGAGCGGCAGGTGACACCTGCCATGGGGCACCCCCCGCCGCGCCAAGGGGCCGGGCCCCTGCCCCCACC
>JAJOIN010000113.1 GCA_021209335.1 Aeromonadaceae bacterium | reverse complement strand
GCCCGGGGTAATAGTCACGCCGTTCATACAGGCCCACCTTGTGCAACAGGGCCTCGGCCCGCTCAATGGCCTCGGCGCGGGGCACCTTGAGCACCTGGATCGGCACCTCGATGATGTTTTGCAGGACTGTCATGTGCGACCAGAGGTTGAAGCTCTGAAACACCATCGCCAGCCGTGAGCGAATGCGCTCCACCTGACGCATATCTTCGGGCAGACGCTCCCCCAGCCGGTTGGTTTTCATGCGGATCAGCTCACCGTGCACCCGCACCTCGCCGGAGGAGGGGGTCTCGAGCAGATTGATGCAGCGCAGGAAGGTGGACTTACCGGAGCCGGAGGAGCCGATGATGGAGATGACATCGCCCTTGTTGGCGGTGAGGTTGATCCCTTTTAGGACCTGATGGGAGCCGAAATACTTATGCAAGTCACTGACTTGCAGGGTGGCCACTTCGTTCATGCAAACAACCTTGTTCTTTTGGATCCGTTGAGACCACCTCAGGCGGCTCTTCCATAACACCTGTATGGAAAATACCAGCATGATCACAAATTACAAGATGCATATTGAACGAAACATGGCCAGCGGCGAATTTTAATTCACATTTATGGCGTCATTCGCGATAAATAGCCATTTCAAACGCATAGTTCATGAGCCAACAGCCATTTCTGCCAAGGGCAACTGCTGAAGCTGAGCCAAGGCTTCGGCATAGATGGTACAGGCCTTGACCAACCCCTCCACCGAAATAAATTCGTTGGGCATGTGCTCCACCCTAGGATGCCCCGGCAACAAGGCACCAAAGGCCACACAGTTGGGGATGGCTCTGGCATAAGTGGCGGCACCGGACGCACGAGGACGGGCGCGTTCGCCGGTCACCGTTTCGTAGGCACGACTCAAGGCCTGGACGAAGGGGGCATGGGCCGGCACGAACATGGGCTCCAGGTGATCAAACTCTTCGTAGCGCCAGCCCAGCCGCGCCACCGCCTCCCGCATCAACCTGTGATACTCCTGCCGACTGAAACTGACCGGCACCCGCACATCGATGCCAACCTGGCAGCCATGGCAGTCCAACTTGAGCTTGGCCAGATTGACCGTCAGCTCACCGCTAAGATCATCCCGCACCGACCCCAGCAGGGCGCGCATCGAGGTATCCTCACCAATGACTAAGGAGCACAGTCCCAGGGCTGGATGACGATAGCCGATCCCCTGTAGGGCACGGCAGAGCCGGACGATGGCATTGACACCGGCCTGGTTACAAACGGAGGCATGGGCCCCCTGCCCCAGCACCAGGGTGCCCTTATCCTGCTGGCGCCACGGATACCCCAGCAGATCCAGTTGCCGCTGCAGCTTACGCTGCTGAGGACCACTGTATAGGGCCCGATCCGGCACCGCATTAAAGATATCGCCACAGTCGAGCACCAGATCGTCGCTAGGCGGTCCGTACAGATAGGCCTGGATCAACCGCTTCTCTGCATTGACCAGAGGAAAGGCGGAGTCTGGACAGAAACTCACATCCGGCAGCCGCTCCCACTGCTTGTAACGCTGAATGCAGCGCCCCAGCAGCTCCTGATCGGTGCCAAAGACCACGCGCACCTTGTGGCGCAGACCCGGGCCATGGCGCTGCAGCAGATGTAAGGCATACAGGCAGGCCAGAGTTGGCCCCTTGTTATCCTGGCTGCCCCGACCGTAGAGACGGCCATTACGCAAGACGCCGGTGAAAGGATCGGAGAACCAGCCGCTGGGCTCCCCGGCACCCACCACATCCAGATGACAAAAAAGACCGATGAGTCCCTCGCCATGGCCGACATCGGCATAGCCGTAATAACCCTCCGGATCCTTGTGGGTGATAAAGCCAAAGCGGCGGCAGATGGCCAGAGTGGCATCGAGACAATCATCGATGGGTTGGCCAAAGGGGGTGCCGGAGTGATCAAACTGAAAGTAGCTGGGATAGCCGATTAGCTGACACAGATCCGCCAGCATGGCCTCCGTTTGTTCTTCCACCAGAGCAGGCCAATCTGGCGTAGCTGACAAACAGCGGCGACTCGTCACCTCAGGATCCCACATGAAAAGCCCTCATTCGAATGCATTTATTTTCGATTCGCCTAAGCCTAGGCAGCAGGAAGGGGCTTCTCACCTGTGAAGAATGACAGGGCAACCGACCGCATCAGGGTCATAAAAAAACAGGCCGCACTCAGGCGGCCTGTCAAACGCGATGCGGTCTGGCTTACGCCTTGTGCAGCAAAATATTGAGCATCCGCCGCAGCGGTTCGGCGGCCCCCCACAGCAGTTGATCGCCAACGGAGAATGCCGACAGGAAATCCGGCCCCATGTTCATCTTGCGCAAGCGCCCTACCGGCACCTTGAGGGTACCGGTGACGGCCGCCGGCGTCAGTTCCTTCACGGTCAACGGCTTGTCGTTGTCGATGACCCGCACCCAGTCGTTGTGGCTGGCCAGCATCTGGTGAATGTCGTTGAGGGGCACATCCTGCTTCAGCTTGATGGTGAAGGACTGGCTATGACAGCGCAGGGCACCGATGCGCACGCAGTTGCCGTCCACCGGGATGGACTGGCTGCGGCCCAGGATCTTGTTGGTTTCCACCATGCCCTTCCACTCTTCCTTACTCTGGCCATTAGGCAGCGCCACGTCAATCCAGGGGATCAGACTGCCGGCCAGCGGTGCACCAAACTGGCTGGTGGGGAAACGCTCCTCCCGCATGGCCGCCGTGACCTTGCGCTCAATATCCAATATGGCAGAGGCCGGATCCGCCAGCTCGGCGGCCACCACATCCCGCAGCGCCCCCATCTGGCAGAGCAACTCGCGCATGTGACGGGCACCGGCACCGGAAGCCGCCTGATAAGTGGAGGACGAGATCCACTCCACCAGATCGTTGGCAAACAGACCGCCCAGGGCCATCAGCATCAGGCTGACGGTACAATTACCGCCCACGTAAGTCTTGATCCCCTTGTTGAGGGCATCGTCAATCACCTTACCATTGACCGGATCCAGAATAATGACCGCATCTTCAGCCATCCGCAGGGTGGAGGCTGCATCGATCCAGTAACCGGACCAACCGGCAGCCATCAGCTTGGGATAGACTTCCTTGGTGTAGTCACCGCCCTGACAGGTGATGATGATGTCCATGGCTTGAAGCGCCGCCAGATCGAAGGCGTTTTGCAATTGGCCGGCGTTTTTACCGAAGTTCGGTGCCGCCTGCCCGGCCTGCGAGGTGGTGAAGAAGACGGGATCAATACGCGCAAAGTCGTTTTCCTCCACCATGCGCTGCATCAGCACGGAACCCACCATGCCCCGCCAACCGATCAAACCTACTTTTTTCATCTTTGTGTCCTGCCATGGCATCAATAAAAACTAAGTAGATCACATTACGGATTGGCAGCCAGGGTGCAAGTCGATTTCCGCAATATTGTGTGCCAGCGGATGCAATGCGACCCGGTCGTCGCCGCTGGCGCTGGCGGACATTTGCCCGTAAGATGGCGACGCCTAGCCCGGTGCAACATGTCGTTTACATCCTGTCTTTGGAATCATCCCATGCAAACATTTATTCCCGGCAAAGACGCCGCCCTGGAAGAGAGCATCAGCCGCTTCCAAACCAAACTCCACCAACTGGGATTTGATATAGAAGAAGCCTCCTGGCTCAACCCCGTGCCTCACGTCTGGTCGGTGCATATCCGGGATAAGGAGTGCCCGCTGTGCTTCACCAACGGCAAGGGAGCCAGCAAGAAGGCCGCCTTAGCCTCGGCGCTGGGGGAGTATTTCGAGCGCCTGTCCACCAACTACTTCTTCGCCGACTTCTATCTGGGCCAGGAGATCGCCGAGGCAGCGTTCGTCCATTACCCGGATGAGCAATGGTTCCCCATTCCTGACGATGGCGAGCTACCCGCTGGCCTGCTCGATGACTATACCCGCAACTACTATGATCCGGACGGTGAGCTCTCCGCCGACATGCTGGTGGATCTGCAATCCGGTCACGCCGAGCGCGGCATCTGTGCCTTGCCTTTTGTTCGTCAGGATAACGGCCAGCGGGTGTTCATCCCCATGAACATCATCGGCAACCTCTATGTCTCCAACGGCATGAGCGCTGGCAACACCCCCACCGAGGCTCGCACCCAGGCGCTCTCCGAGGTGTTTGAGCGCCACGTGAAGAACCGCATCATCGCCGAAGCCATCTCCTTACCCGAGATACCGGCCGGTGTGGTGGCTCGCTACCCCGGCATCCAGGAGGCCATTGCCACCCTGGAGCACGAGGGCTACCCCATCTACTGCTATGATGCCTCCTTAGGCGGTCGCTACCCGGTGATCTGCGTGGTACTGCTTAACCCCACCAATGGCACCTGCTTTGCCTCCTTTGGTGCCCATCCGCGCTTCGAAGTGGCCTTCGAACGGACCGTCACCGAGCTGCTGCAAGGCCGCGGTCTCAAGGATCTGGACGTGTTTGCGCCCCCCTGCTTTGACAACGATGAGGTGGCGGATCAACACAATCTGGAGACCCACTTCATCGACTCCTCCGGCCTCATCAGTTGGGATCTGTTCAAGACCGAATCGGATTTCGAATTTGCCGACTGGAACTTCGCCGGCAGTACCGAGCAGGAGTTCAACCACCTGCTGGGCATCTTCCATGAGCTGGAGCAGCCGGTGTATATCGCCGACTACCAGCACCTGGGGGTCTATGCCTGCCGTATCCTGGTGCCCGGCATGTCTGACATCTATCCCGCCGAGGATCTGTTGCTGGCCAACAACAACATGGGGGCCGGCTGGCGTGAGGCCGTGCTGGCCTTGCCCGCCAGTGATGGCAGCCCGGCCGATTACGCCGAGTTCCTGCAAAGCCTGGAAGACGAAGGGTTTGACGATCAGACCCGGGTACGGGAGCTGCTGGGCATCGCCGCCGACAAGGGCACCGGCTGGCACACCCTGCGGGTTGGCGAGCTCAAGTGCCTGCTGGCCCTGGCAGCCGGCCAACTGGACGAGGCGGCGCACTGGTGTCAGTGGACCCTGGACTTCAACGCCAGTGTGTTCAGCGCCGAGCGCAGCAACTTCTACCGCTGCCTGAGCCAGAGTCTGAGCCTGTTTGACGATGAGATGCGGGAGCCAGCCGCCTACCGTGCCGCGTTCGAGCGCCTGTATGGCGCCAGCACAGTGGCGGCAGCCTGGGCACACATAGCCGGCAGTCAACGCTTCTACGGCCTGGCGGCCGATGACGGCAGCCTGACCCAGTTCAAGGCACACCAACAGTTGCTGGCCACCTACGCCAAGCTGCAGCGGGCCAAGCAGGCCTACTGGGCAAGCTGACGCTATAACAGGCAACCTGGCAACCCAAGGGCGGCGCTAGCTGCCCTTTTTATTGCTCACTTTTCACACACAGGGTGTACACTGAGGCCGCTGGCAATGGAAGAGACCAACGGGCCCCCAGGCAAGGGCACAGGGTTAATGATTAAAGTTGCCGGCGCGGTCGGATATGATGCATACTAGTTACAGCTTCGTAACCCACTGACCGGCGCAACGTGAGCGATGTAGTAAAATTACATAATCAACCCGGCGAAATTGATCTAAGGCAATTTTGGGCAATTTCTTTGTTGATATGATTACTACAGGATAATTACCACAGCGGAAGCCCCCACAGTGAAAGCAGAGTCCCCCTTTGACTGTCTGAAGCCCGAAGCCATCGCCGCCCTGGCCGAAGACATTACCTACGGCAAGGCCACCAAGCCGGTGGCTAAGACCTTCCAACTGGCTATCTTTGCCGGTGCCTTTATCGCCATCGCCTTCATCTTCTACATCACAGTCGTCTCCCAAGGCGGTAGCAAGCTGGCCGGTGGCCTCTGCTTCTCCCTCGGCCTGATCCTGTGTGTCATCCTGGGCGGTGAGCTATTTACCTCCACCACCCTGACCCTGGTGGCCAAAGCCGCCAAGCGCATCAGTTGGAGCCAGATGCTGCGCAACTGGGCGCTGGTTTACTCCGGTAACCTGGTAGGTGGTCTCATCATGGTGGCCCTCATCATGCTCTCCAGCCAGTACACTTCTGGCAACGGCCAATGGGGGCTGACCGCCTTGAATGTTGCCCAACACAAGCTCCACCACACCTTTGTCGAAGCTGTGGCCCTGGGGATCCTGTGTAACCTCATGGTCTGTTTGGCTGCCTGGATGGCGTTTGGCGGACGCACCATGACCGACAAGGCGCTGATCATGGTGCTGCCGGTGGCCATGTTTGTCGCCTCCGGCTTTGAGCACAGCATCGCCAACATGTTTATGATACCGACCGGCATCGCCATTCATGCCCTGGCCGGTCCCGAGTTCTGGACTGCGATCGGTGCAGATCCGGCCAAGTACGCTGACTTGACCGTTAGCCACTTTATCTTCAAAAACCTGATACCGGTTACCATCGGCAACATCATCGGCGGTGGCGTCATGATAGGCCTGACTAACTGGTTTATTTTCCGTCGCCATCACTGATGGCGCGGGAAGCTTAGACAATCAATACCGAAGAGGTAATGAAACATGGCAGAGCTTAACGAAAAGTGTCTGAAGGCATGGGAAGGCTTCCAACCCGGAGCCTGGCAGACTGAAGTCAACACCCGCGACTTCATCCAGAAGAACTACACCCCGTACGAGGGTGACGAATCCTTCCTGGCCGGTGCCACCGACGCCACCACCAAGCTGTGGGACAAGGTGATGGAAGGCATCAAGGAAGAGAACCGCACTCACGCGCCCATCGACTTTGATACCGATCTTCCCTCCACCATCACCTCCCACGATGCCGGCTACATCGAAAAGGATCTGGAGAAGATTGTTGGTCTGCAGACCGACAAGCCGCTCAAGCGTGCCATCATCGCCTTCGGCGGTATCAACATGGTGAAGAACTCTTGCGAAGTGTATGGTCGCCATCTGGATCCTCAAGTTGAGAAGATCTTCACCGACTACCGCAAGACCCACAACCAGGGCGTCTTCGACGTTTACACCAAGGACATCCGTAACTGCCGTAAATCCGGTGTCATCACCGGTCTGCCGGATGCCTACGGCCGTGGCCGTATCATAGGTGACTACCGTCGCGTGGCCCTGTACGGTGTGGACTTCCTGATGAAGGACAAGTTCGCCCAGTTCAACTCCCTGCAAGCCAAGATGGAAGCCGGTGAAGACCTGGAAGCCACCATCCGCCTGCGCGAAGAGATCAACGATCAGTACAAGGCGCTGGCCCAGCTGAAAGAAATGGCCGCCAAGTACGGTTGCGATATCTCAGGCCCGGCCACTACCGCTCAAGAAGCCGTGCAGTGGACCTACTTCGGTTACCTGGCAGCCGTTAAGTCTCAAAACGGCGCCGCCATGTCCTTTGGCCGCACCGCCACCTTCCTGGACGTCTACTTCGAACGGGATCTGAAGAAAGGTCTGATCACCGAGCAAGACGCTCAGGAAATCATCGACCATCTGATCATGAAGCTGCGCATGGTGCGCTTCCTGCGTACCCCCGAATACGACACCCTGTTCTCCGGCGACCCCATCTGGGCCACCGAATCCCTGGGCGGCATGGGCGTAGACGGTCGTACTCTGGTGACCAAGAACAGCTTCCGTTACCTGAACACCCTGTACACCATGGGCCCGTCACCCGAGCCGAACATGACCATACTCTGGTCTGAACAGCTGCCGATGGGCTTCAAGAAGTTCTGCGCCAAGGTATCCATCGATACCTCCTCCGTGCAGTACGAAAACGACGACCTGATGCGTAACGACTTCAACAACGATGACTACGCCATCGCCTGTTGTGTGTCGCCGATGATCGTCGGCAAGATGATGCAGTTCTTCGGCGCCCGCGCCAACCTGGCCAAGACCCTGCTGTACGCAATCAACGGCGGTGTTGACGAGAAGTTGAAGATCCAGATCGGTCCCAAGACCGAGCCGGTAAAGGGGGAATACCTCGAGTTCAACGACGTCATGGATCGCCTGGATCACTTCATGGATTGGCTGGCAACCCAATATGTCACCGCCTTGAACATCATCCACTACATGCACGACAAGTACAGCTACGAAGCCATCCAGCTGGCACTGCACGATCGTGACGTGATCCGGACCATGGCCTGTGGTATCGCCGGTCTGTCAGTGACTGCCGACTCCCTGTCTGCCATCAAGTACGCCAAGGTTAAGCCGGTGCGTGATGAAGACGGTCTGGCCGTCGACTTCGAAATCGAAGGCGAATACCCGCAGTTCGGTAACAACGATGAGCGCGTGGATGCCATTGCCTGTGATCTGGTCGAGCGCTTCATGAAGAAGATCCAGACTCACAAGACCTACCGCAACGCCATCCCGACCCAGTCGGTACTGACCATCACCTCCAACGTGGTGTACGGTAAGAAGACCGGTAACACCCCGGATGGTCGTCGTGCCGGTGCACCGTTCGGCCCGGGTGCCAACCCGATGCACGGCCGTGATCAGAAGGGCGCCGTCGCCTCGCTGACCTCGGTGGCCAAGCTGCCGTTCGCCTACGCGAAGGATGGTATCTCCTACACCTTCTCTATCGTGCCGAACGCCCTGGGCAAGCAAGAAGAGGCCCAGCAGCTGAACCTGGTAGGTCTGATGGACGGTTACTTCCACCACGAAGCCGACATCGAAGGCGGTCAACACCTGAACGTGAACGTGATGAATCGCGAGATGTTGCTGGATGCCATGGAAAACCCCGAGAAGTATCCGCAGCTGACCATCCGCGTTTCCGGCTATGCCGTGCGCTTCAACTCCTTGACCAAGGAGCAGCAGCAGGACGTCATCACCCGGACCTTCACCCAGTCCATGTAATCTGGGTTGTAGGAACGCCAAACCCCCGGCTCGCCGGGGGTTTTTTTATGACCAGGTCCCGGCAGCCGCTTGAGCTGTGCGGGTGCCTTAATGGCTCATCTGTAATACACTATTGCCATTTACAGACCCTTTCGGAGCAAACCATGACAGTCAAGGGACGCATCCACTCCGTCGAGACCTGCGGTACCGTCGACGGCCCCGGGATCCGGTTCATCGCCTTCATGCAAGGCTGCCTGATGCGCTGCAAGTATTGCCACAACCGCGACACCTGGGATACCGAGGATGGCCGTGAAGTGACAGTCGACGAATTGATGAAGGATCTGATGACCTATCGTCACTTCATGAATGCCTCTGGTGGTGGCGTCACCGCCTCTGGTGGCGAAGCCACCTTGCAAAAAGAGTTCGTCACCGAATGGTTCAAGGCCTGCAAGGCCCAGGGGATCCATACCTGCCTGGACACCAATGGTTTTATCCGCCACTACGATGCCGCCTTGGATGAACTGCTGGATAATTCGGATCTGGTGCTGCTGGACATCAAGCACATGAATGACGAGATCCACATTCCCCTGACCCACGTCAGCAACAAGTACTGCCTGGATTTCGCCCGCTACCTGGCCAAACGGGGCAAGAAGATGTGGATCCGCTATGTGGTGGTACCCGGTTGGAGTGATGATGAAGCCGGCGCCCAGGCGCTGGGCCAATTCATCCATCATGAGCTGGGTGACTGTGTCGAGCGGGTCGAGTTGCTGCCCTATCATGAGCTGGGCAAACACAAGTGGATCGCCATGGGCGAAAAATATGAGCTCGAGGGGGTGCGCCCGCCGAGCAAGGAGACCATGGAACAGATCAAGGGCATCCTCGCCCGCTACCACCCCAACGTCTGCTACTAAGAGTAGAGACGACAAAACCACGGCCTGCCGTGGTTTTTTATTGCCCGCCCGACTTAAAGATCCAAGAAGGCACGATCCAGCTTATCAAAGGCCTGGCGCAGGGTGCGGGCCAGATCCAGGTAGCTGGGTGACGAAGGCAAGGCCGGCTGCCCCAGCTTGGCATTCACCTCGAAATACCAGCGGGACAAGGCGGCAGGCAATGGCGAACGCGCCCGCTGCCCCAGCCAGTAGAGCCCCTGCAGGGGCAGGCTGAGCATAAACAGTACTGTCGTTATGACAGAAGGCCACCACTGAACCAGTCCATAGTGCCATTGCAGCAACAAACTGACGCCCGCTAAGCCAGGCAACACCTTAAGCGCCAGAGTAACGGCGGCGATCACACGCGGTTCGGGAAACAGCGCTCCCAACACCTTCTCCTGAGGCCAAATCCGCATGTAATCAAGCCCCGCATGAAACCAACTGGTGAAAACAGCCATATCTACTTCCTCTTGCTGCTAACCGCACAAAATAAAGGGTTTTGTTCGCCAAAAAAGATTATTTTGTGATTTTAAACTTTCCCTGTATCCTGTGCCGCGCTCGAATTTTGACCCGGTCACCGGGCCGTTTCAAGCCTGCCAGACGGGCCCAGCCGACGCTCTATGCCGGTCATCCGTTTCCTGGCTCTGTTCACCTTAATGTAAGAATACGTGATATTCCCGGAAAAGCCTGCTTTTCCGGTCAGTAAACCCCCCTTTTGACAAGATAGGATTTACGACGAATGAGCAGCAAGCTGGTTCTTGTACTTAACTGTGGCAGTTCTTCTTTGAAGTTTGCCGTCATCGACGCCGCCAGTGGAGAGGAACAACTCTCCGGCCTCGCCGAATGTCTCCACCTGGACGACGCTCGTATCAAGTGGAAACTGGACGGCAGCAAGGGTTCCGCCGAGCTGGGTGCCGGTGCCGCCCACCAGGAAGCGCTCGATTTTATCGTACGGGAAATCCTGGCCAGTAAACCTGAGCTGAACGACAATCTGTTCGCCATTGGCCACCGTGTGGTTCACGGCGGTGAGAAATTCACCCGCTCCGTCATCATCAATGATGAGGTGATCCAGGGCATCGAAGACTGCGCCGCGCTGGCGCCACTGCACAACCCGGCTCACCTGGTGGGTATCCGTGCGGCCCAGTTGGCCTTCCCCGGCTTGCCCAATGTGGCCGTGTTTGATACCGCTTTCCACCAAACCATGCCGGAACAGGCGTACCTGTATGCCCTACCCTACAAGCTGTACCAGGAAAATGGCATTCGTCGCTACGGCATGCATGGCACCAGCCACTACTACATCAGCCTCAAGGCGGCAGAGATGCTGAACAAGCCGGTGAGTGAGCTGAACATCATCAACTGCCACCTGGGCAACGGCGGTTCTGTCTGTGCCATCAAGAATGGTCAGTCGGTGGATACCTCCATGGGCATGACCCCGTTGGAAGGGCTGGTGATGGGGACCCGCTGTGGCGACATCGACCCGGCCATCATCTTCCACCTGCATGATGCCCTGGGTTACAGCGTAGAGCAGATCAATACCCTGCTGACCAAGGAGTCCGGCCTGCTGGGCCTGACCGAGGTCACCAGCGACTGTCGCTATGTCGAGGACAACTACGACAGCGAAGTGGCGGCCAAACGCGCCATGGATCTGTACTGCTATCGTCTGGCCAAGACCATTGCCGGCTATGTCGCCGCGCTGGACGGCCGTCTGGATGCGGTGGTGTTCACCGGCGGTATCGGTGAAAACTCCGCGCCGATCCGTGAGCTGACCCTCAATCGTCTGAGCCTGCTGGGCTTCAAGGTCAACGCTGACGCCAACCTGGCGGCCCGCTTTGGCAAGCAGGGGATTATCACAGATGCCGGCAGCACTCCTGCCATGGTGATCCCCACCAATGAGGAGTGGGTAATTGCCCACGACGCGTTGGAATTGGTGGAAGCGAGCCACTAAGCGAGTAGAATATTGAGGCTGCCTGAGGGCAGCCTTTTCATTAGCCGTCCAACAACAAGAGACACGCACTCAAGGGGATATATAAGTGGCACGCACTATTATGCTTATCCCGATTGGCTCAGGTGTTGGCGTCACCTCCGTCAGCCTCGGCATGATCCGAGCGATGGAGCGTCATGGCGTCAACGTCAGCTTCTTCAAGCCTGTTGCCCAACCGAGACCCGGACACTCTGGCCCAGAAACGTCCACCGCCGTCATTCGCGCCGGCTCCAACATAACCCCTCCGGAACCGCTCTCCCTGGCTTACGCCGAGAACATGATCACCTCCAGCAACACCGCCATTCTGCTCGAAGAGATAGTGGCGCTGTATGAGCGTCACGTCAAAGAGAGCGGCGCCGAAGTGGTGGTGATCGAGGGCCTGGTGCCGGTGGATAAACAGCCGTTTGCCAACAAGCTCAACTACGACGTCGCCACCGCCCTGGATGCCGACATGGTGTTCGTCACCCACCCGGGCAACGACTCCAGCCAGAAGCTCAAGGAGCGCATCGAGCTGGCCTGTTCCAACTTTGGCGGCATCAACAACAAGCGCATCGTCGGTTGCATCATCAACAAGGTGGGGGCACCGGTGGACGAGCACGGCGTTACCCGGCCGGACCTCACCGAGATGTTCGAAGCCCACCACAGCGGCGGCGAACTGGCCAGCAATCTGGAAGTGCTGCAATTCTTCGGCAAGAGTCCCCTGCGTATCCTCGGCTGCATTCCCTGGAACACCCAGCTCATCGCCCCCCGCGCCAAGGATCTGGCCAAGCACCTCAATGCCAGCACCATCAATGAAGGGGAGTTGATGGTTCGTCGCCTCAACCAGGTGACCTTCTGCGCCCGCTCCATCCACAACATGGTGGAGCACTTCCGTCCGGGCAGCCTGCTGGTGACCTCAGGCGATCGTTCCGATGTCATCGTCTCCGCCTGCCTGGCCGCCATGAACGGCGTCAAGCTCGGTGCCCTGCTGCTCACCGGGGGCTACCACCCCGAGCCCCAGGTGATGGCCCTGTGTCAGCAGGCCATGGCCACCGGCCTGCCGATCCTGATGACCAGCACCAACACCTGGCAGACCGCCGTCAGCCTGCAGAATTTCAACGTCGAGATCCCCGCCGATGATGTGACCCGTATCGAGCTGGTGCAGGACTATGTGGCTGGCCATATCGACAAGCACTGGATCGAATCGCTGACCGCCGTCTCCACCCGTTCCCGCCTGCTGAGCCCGCCGGCCTTCCGTTACCAGCTGACCGAGCTGGCCCGCAAGGCCAACAAGCGGATTGTGCTGCCGGAAGGGGACGAGCCGCGCACCGTCAAGGCCGCCGCCATCTGTGCCGAGCGGGGCATTGCCCGCCCTGTGCTGTTGGGGAATCCCGACGAGATCCGTCGGGTGGCCGAGCAGCAGGGTGTGGTGCTCAACGATCGCGTCGAGATCATCGATCCGCTGGCCGCCCGCGAGCGCTATGTGCCGCGCCTGGTGGAGCTGCGCAAGTCCAAGGGCATCACCGAAGTGGTGGCCCGCGAACAGCTGGAAGACAATGTGGTGCTGGGCACCATGATGCTGGAGCGCAACGAGGTGGATGGTCTGGTGTCCGGTGCCGTACACACCACCGCCAACACCATTCGCCCGCCGCTGCAGATCATCAAGACGGCGCCCGGCTCCTCCCTGGTCTCCTCCATCTTCTTCATGCTGCTGCCGGATCAGGTGCTGGTGTATGGCGACTGTGCCATCAACCCGGATCCCAACGCCGAACAGCTGGCCGAGATCGCCATCCAGTCTGCTGACTCGGCTGCCGCCTTCGGCATCGAGCCCCGCGTGGCCATGATCTCCTACTCCACCGGCACCTCAGGCGCCGGCGCGGACGTGGACAAGGTGCGCGAAGCGACCCGCATCGCCAAGGAGAAGCGCCCGGATCTGATCGTCGATGGCCCGCTGCAGTACGACGCCGCCATCATGGCCGACGTGGCCCTGTCCAAGGCGCCGAACTCACCGGTCGCCGGTAAGGCCACAGTGTTCGTGTTCCCGGATCTGAACACCGGCAACACCACCTACAAGGCGGTACAGCGCTCCGCCGATCTGGTCTCCATCGGCCCCATGCTGCAAGGCATGCGCAAGCCGGTCAACGACCTGTCCCGGGGCGCCCTGGTGGATGACATCGTCTACACCATCGCCCTGACAGCGATCCAGGCGGAACAAGCCGAACAGGCCGCACACGCCGGTTAAGGCGCCTGCTAGACACAAAAGGCCCCGTCGGGGCCTTTTTTATTGGTTGCCTGCCACTTGCTGAGCGATCTGGCAGGCAACCCGCACTATTGCCTTAATAAACAAGGACTAAGTTGAGTAATTACCGGGTTTAGGGCAGTAATCTACATACTTACCCACAGGAACTGGGGATAACCCTAGGGCTTGCTGAATCCCTGTCCGTTGGAGAGCAGGGCCGACAGCCAACCCAACCCCTGACTCGACTCCACCCCTATCTTCACCACCATGGTCAAGGGCACAGACAGCAACATGCCCACGGGCCCCAGCAGCCAGCCCCAGAAGATCAACGAGAGGAACACCACCAGATCCGAGATCCCCAAGCCTCGTCCCATCACCCTCGGCTCGATGAGATTGCCCGCTACAAAGTTGATGACGAGATAGACGGCTGCTACCCCGGCCGCCCCCACGGGCCCCAGCTGCAGCAGCGCCAGCAGCACGGGCGGCACGGCCGCTATGATGGAGCCGATGTTGGGGATGTAGTTGAGCAAGAAGGCCAACAGGCCCCACAGGGGGGCATAATCCACGCCAATGAGCCAGACCGCCAGGCCGGCGAACAGGCCGGTCCCCAGGCTGATCAGGGTCTTGATGGCCATGTAGCGGTTTACCGAATCCAGGAAGCGATCCAGCTGCGACATACGCATCTGAGGATCCTTGATCGCCAGGTGCAAGCGGCGCGGCAGGCTCTGGGCCTCCATCAACATGAAGACGACGGTGAGCAGCAGCAAGAAGAGGTTGGACATCAGGCTGGAGAAACCCTTCAGCATGTTGCTGGCCAGGTTCATCGCCATGCCCGGATCCAGGTACTCCATCAACAGATCCGGCGTCAGGCTGATGTTGAAGCGGGCCAGTTGCCCGGTCAGCCAGTGAAAATTCGCGGCCAGTTCGCTGCGATAGCGCGGCACATCCCGGGCAAAACTGTTCACCGAGCTGCCCACCATGCCAGTCAGTGCCAATAGCAACAGCACTATGATGACCACCACCAGCAGAATGGCGAGCCCGCGGGGCAGGCGCCAGCGCACCAGCAGATTGACCAGGGGATGGCAGATCATGGCAATGAAACAGGCCAGCACAAACGGCACCACCACTAGGGAGGCCGCCTTGATCCCCGCCAACACCACCACCACACAGGCACAGCCCAGCAAGCCGCGCAGCAGCGGCGAGAAGGACGATTCCACACTCATGACTCAGACTCCCAATCGAACCAGGGCTCCACTGTAAAGCAGCGCCAGCCGAATACCAACTGGAACACACGCCGGCCATTTGCGCTAAGCTGGCAGCAGGCACAGCCCAAGGAGGCCTCATGCATCTTCTCATCACAGGCGCCAGCGGCTTCATCGGTCAGGCGCTCTGCCAGCACTGGCATGGCAAACACCAACTCACCCTGGTAAGCCGGGATCCTGCAGCACACAAGCCAGCCCGCGGCAGTCGTCCATTGCCATGGGTCAAACTCGGCCAGTTGCAGGATCTCACGCCCTTTGACGCCATCATCAACCTGGCGGGGGAGCCCATCATGGCTCGCCGTTGGACGCAGGCCCAGCAAAGCCGCATCGGGCAAAGCCGCTGGCAGATCACCGCCCGCCTGGTGGATCTCCTGAGCCGCAGCCAGCCCAAACCCAGAACCTGGCTCAACGCCTCGGCCATCGGCTACTACGGCTGGCACGGCGACCAACCGCTCACCGAAACACAAGCAACCGTCACGCCAGGCTTTACCCACGACATCTGTGCCCGCTGGGAGGAGCTGGCCCAAGAGGCCAGCCAGTGGGGGGCCCGCATCTGCCTGCTGCGCCTTGGCTTGGTGCTGGCCCGCGAGGGCGGCGCCCTGGCGCAGATGTTGCCGGCCTATCGGCTGGGGCTGGGCGCCACCTTGGGCAATGGCCAGCAAACCTACTCCTGGATAGCCCTGCCGGATCTGCTGCGCGCCTTTGACTTTCTGCTGAGCCACCACGCCTGCCAAGGCCCTTACAACCTCACCAGCCCTCAGCCTGTGACACAGGCTGACTTCTCCCAGCAACTGGCCCAGGCCCTGCACAGACCCCACTGGCTGCACCTGCCGGCCGGCCCACTGCGCCTGCTGCTCGGCGAGCGTGCCGACCTGCTGCTCAAGGGGCAGAAGGTCTTGCCCGAGCGTCTTCAGGCGGCCGGCTTTGTGTTTGACTACCCAAGCCTGGCACTGGCCCTGCCGGCCTTGTTACGCCAGGGCCAGGCCTACCGGCGCTAAAAGGCCCGCAGGCGGGCACCCAGGGCCTGGCGCAGCTGCCGGGCCACCATCACGGCGGTGCAGAGCCACACCAACAAGGCGCCGATGACAGGCAAGCCGACCCATAGCCATGGCGCACCGGCCCAGGGCAGAGGGCTCCATAGGTGATGGCTAAGCCGCAAGGCCGCCTCCGCCCCCATGGCAGCGGCCAGCCCCGCCAGGGCACCCAGGGTCAACAACTCCCAGCGCAAGGCGCCCTTGAGTTGCCCGGCGCTGGCCCCCAGGGTCCGCATCAGTATGAGCGAGGCTTGCCGGCGGACCAGCTCCGCCTGCACCTGGACCAGCAAGACCAAGAGACCGGCCAGGGTGATGAGGGCGGCCATCAACCCCAGCGCCTTGCCGATCCGCTGGCTCATGGCCTGCAGCTTGGCCATTAACTCGTCCACGTTGATCAGGGTCAGGGCGGGGAACTGCCGCACCAGCTGCCGCTCCAGGGGACTGTTCGCCGGCAAGCGCAGGCTGGCCATGGCACTGGCAGGCTGCTCGGTAAACAGATCCGGGGAGAAGATCATGAAGAAGTTGGGGTGCAGATCCTGCCAGTTCACCTGCCGCAGGCTGCTGACCCGGGCCCGAACCGCTTGCCCCGCCAAGTCGAAGCTCAACCAGTCGCCCAGCTGGATTCCCAGACGGGTCGCCACCTCCGCCTCGACCGAAACCTGCTGCCCCAGCCCCGCCTGCCACCAGGCCCCCGCCAGCAGACGATTGTGGGCCGGCAACTGAGCAAGCCAGGTGACGGTCAGCTCCCTATGGATGCCTTCGCGGCCTTCCTCACCCTCCTGCTGGGTCACCGCCTCATCATTGATGGCGGTCAGACGCCCGCGCAACACCGGGTAAAAGCTGGGAGCGGCCATGCCCTGACGGGTCAGCAGCTCGGTGAGGGGCAGCCTGTCCTGGGGCGCTATGTTGAGCACGAAGCGATTGGGGGCCTGAGCCGGCCACTGGCTCCACAAGTCCGATAACAGGGCCTGCCGCACCCCCAGCAACAGCCCCAGCAACATCAGCGGCAGGGCCAACAGCTGAGCCTGCCAGGCACTGCGCCAACCCTGGCGACGCAGCTGCCGCACCGCCAGCGCCAAGCCTGAGCCAGGGCGGCCTGACGGTAACAGCCACAGCAAGAGGCGCACCAGCAGCGTCAGCATCAGGCCCACCAGCGCAAGCCCGGCCAGCAGCGCCAGGGTCAAAGGCCCATCGCCGGTGACCAACCAACACAGCAAGAGGGTGCCCAACAGCAGCAAAGGCAATCCCACCCAGTCTGGCAGACCGGCGGTGAGCCCCCGGCGCAACACCCGCAATGGCGGCACCTTGAGCAGTTGCAAGAAGGGCCACAGGCTCAGCAGCAGGGTCGCCAACAGCGCCAGCAGCCCACCCAGCAGGAAAGGCCAGAGGCCTGGCGCAGGTAAGGCCTCGGGTAGCAGATCCCCCAACAGCAGGATGAAGCCCCACTGCAACACCACGCCGGCCAGCACGCCGAGCCCCCCGCCGGCCAGCGCCACCGCCAGCAGCAGGCCGCTCATCAGGTACCAGAGGGTGAAACGGCCTGCCCCCAACACCTTGAGCAGGGCCATCATATCCTGCTGACGACGGGCAAACCGGCCCATGGCCAGGCTGATCGCCAAGCACCCCAGCAGCAGGCCGATGAGGGCTGCCAGACGAAAGAAGCGCTCACTGCGGGCCAGGGACTGGCTCAGCATCCCTTCACCCTCCCCCGGCCCCACCAGCTGCTGGCCGGGCTTGAGTTGAGGCGTCACCGCCGCTTGCCAGCGCGCCAGGCGTCCGCCGCCCCCTTGAATTGGTAGCGATAACTCAGGCGACTGCCCGGCAACAGCAAGCCGCTGCGCTGGGCATCCGCCAGGGCGATGAGGGCCCGCGGCGCCAGCAAGGCCGGCGAGAAGCCCTCATCGGGCGTCTGCAGCACGAGCCCGGCCACCTGCAACGTCAGCTCGCCCAGCTCTACCTGCTGCCCGGGCTTGACCTGCAACCGCTGCATCAACTCGGCAGAGAGCCAGATCTGCCCCGGAGTGACGGCCGCCGGTGGATCCAGCTGCAGGCGACCATAGAAGGGATACCCGGGCCCCACTGCCTTGATGCTGGCCAGTTGCAGTGCCTCTTCATGAAACAGCATGGAGTTGAACACCAGGGTCTGACTCCAGCTGAGACCCTGCGCATCTGCGGCGCCCAACCAGGCATCCGGCACTGTCTCGGCACTGCGCAGTTGCAGATCACCGGCCAGAAATTCGCGCCCGCCCTGGGTCAGGCTCTGCTGCAGGCGATCCGCCACCAGGGCCACGCTGAGCACACAGGCCACACTCAGAGCCAGGGCCAGCACCCCGGCGCGCAGCTCACCCCGCCTCAGCTCGCGGACTATCAGTCGCAGCAGTAAGCGGTTCATCGCCCAGACTCCAGCAAGCGCCCGGCGGACAACCTGAGCTGGCGGCCACAGCGGGCGGCCAGGGCCGCATCATGGGTGACGATCACCAGGCTGGTACCGTGACGGCGATTGAGCTCAAACAAGAGATCCGTGATGTGTTGTCCGGTCTGGCTATCCAGATTGCCTGTGGGTTCATCCGCCAGCAGCAGTGCCGGTTGCCCCATGAAGGCGCGGGCGATGGCGACCCGCTGCTGCTCGCCACCAGACAGCTGACTGGGCAGGTGATCGAGGCGCTCGGCCAGCCCCACCTCGGCCAGCAAGGCGCGGGCTGCACCTTCCGGATCGGCCAAGCCCGCCAACTCCGCCGGTAGCATGACGTTCTCCAGCGCCGTGAAGCTGGGCAGCAACAAGAAGGATTGAAAGATGAAGCCCAGCTGGCTTGCCCGCAGCGCCGCCCTGGCCTCCTCATCCAGTTGGGTGATCTCCTGGCCGGCCAGACGGATGCTGCCACTGCTGGGCAGATCCAGGCCGGCCAACAGTCCCAGCAGGGTAGACTTGCCCGACCCCGAAGCCCCCAGCAGGGCCAGGCTCTCCCCCGCCTTGACATCCAGGTGTATCCCTTCAAGGATGGTCAGGGTCTGGGAGCCCCACTGCAACCTGTGGGTCAGATCCCGTACTTCTATCATCAAGGGTGATGTCATGCGCATGCTTCTCGTCTTTTGGTTGGGGTGGGTCTTTAGCATACCTGCCTGGGCACAGGGATACAGCCTACTGGTTCTAGGGGATAGTCTGAGCGCAGGATACCGCATGAGCGCCGGGCAAAGCTGGCCGAGCCTGCTCAGCCGGCAACCGCCGCTGGACACAGTGCCCCTCACCGTCATCAATGCCAGCGTCAGCGGTGAAACCAGCCAGGGTGGGCTCACCCGGCTGCCCGCCCTGTTGCAGACCCACAGCCCAGACTGGGTGCTGGTGGAGTTGGGCGCCAATGACGGATTGCGCGGCCTGCCCGTTAATCAGACCCAGCAGAATCTGGCCGCCATCCTGACTCAGAGTCAGGCCGCCGGCGCCCGTGTGGTGCTGATGCAGATCCGTCTGCCACGCAACTATGGCCGCCGCTTCATCGACCGCTTCGAGGGCATCTACCCCGCCTTGGCCGAGCAGTTCCAGGTGCCGCTAATGCCCTTCCTGCTGGACACACTGTACGATCAGCCCGCGCTCTTGTTTGAGGACGGTCTGCATCCCAGAGCCGAAGCCCAACCGCAGATCGCCGCCCAGGCGGCCCAGTTTCTGGCGCCATTGCTGCGGCCCCCCCACGCCAAGGCGGCCAGCTGATGCCAAGTAAAACCGCTAAGATGTAAAAACAGGTAAAACGAAGCGCTTGGCGATCCCGCCTCTTGTCCGGGCTAGGCCAACTCGTATCATGAAGCCTCCTTGAGCCGTAGGATGAGTAACAATGACCCGGGTATTGCTTGTTGATGACGATCTGGACCTGTGCGCCATGCAGGCCGAATACTTGACCATAGAGGGCTATGAGGTGGTGCAGGCCCACGATGGCGAAACCGCCGTTCACCATGCCCTGTCCGAATCATTCGACATCATGCTACTGGATGTGATACTGCCCAAACTCAACGGCGCCGAGGTGCTGCGCAAGGTGCGCGGCCACAGTCAGGTGCCGATCTTGATGCTCACCGCCAAGGGCGATGACATAGACCGCATCCTGGGGCTGGAGCTGGGTGCCGACGATTATGTGGCCAAGCCCTGCACCCCCCGCGAGCTGGTGGCCCGTATCCGCGCCATCTTGCGTCGCAGCCAGCCGCAGCCTCAGGGCCTGGCGGATCACCAGATAGGCTCTCTGCGTCTGGCCCCCAGCCGGCGTCTGGCCTTCTGGGACGAGCAGGTGCTGGATCTGACCAGTACCGAGTTCAACCTGCTGGAGGTACTGGCCCGTCATGCCGGCCGCGCCGTGAGTAAGGAGGAGCTCTCCAGCCAGGTGTTGGGCCGCAGCCTGACCCGCTACGACCGCAGCATCGATGTACACATCAGCAATCTGCGGCAAAAGCTCGGCTTGCTCAGCGACGGCCGCTCGCCGATCCAGACTATCCGGGGGCTGGGCTACCAGCTGTTAGCCGCCTGATATGACCAGCATCTTTTGGCGGATCCTGCTGACCTTCTGGTTAACCCTGGTGCTGCTATTGGGCGGCACCAAGCTGACCACAGTGCTCTACGAAGAGTACAAGAACCAGCTCAACGATCCGATTGAAGAGACCCCCATGAGTCGGCAGATCATGGAGGCCATGGGCAACGTGATACGCCAAGGTGGCATTCCCCTGCTCAACACCTTCTATCGGCTGCGCCCCGTGCCGCCACCCGAGTTGTTTGGCCCGCCAGCCGATCGCCCTGGGCTGCTGGAGCCCAGCCTGCCACCAGGGCGGGGGCTGCCGCCGCCCGAGACGCAGATCCGCGTCACCGATGGTCAGGGACGGGAGCAAGTGGGCCTGTCGCTGCCAGCCGGTGTCTGGCAACAGATCCAGGCGCTGATCCAGAAACAGGATCCGAGGATATACACAGCCACAGCCCCTGACGGCCAGACCTACTATCTGTTTCGTCTGCGGGACAAGAACGCCCCGTCGGGCTTTTTCTTCCTGTTGCATCACCCCCTCACCTTCCCCTTGCTGATGATGCTGGCCAGCCTGCTGTGCAGCGCCCTGCTGGCAGGCCATCTGGCCAAACCCATCCGCCTGCTGCGCGACGGTCTGCGCCAGGTGGCCGACGGCCGCTTCGATCTGCAGATCGGTCAACAGATGGGCCATCGCCAGGATGAGTTGGGACAGCTGGGACGGGATGCGGATCTGATGGCTCAGCGGCTCAAGCGCCTGATCGGCGCCCAACAACGCCTGTTGCACGATGTTTCCCATGATCTGCGCTCCCCGCTGGCCCGGGTGCAGGTGGCACTGGGCCTGGCTCGTCAGAGTCCAGAGCGCTTTGACGACGCCCTGTCACGCATCGAACATGAGACCCACAGGCTCAATCAGATGATTGAAGAGGTGCTGACCCTGGCCAAGCTGGAGGCCAAAGTCCCCATCAGTGGTGACGACTATCTGGATCTGGTCGCCCTGCTGCAGAGCCTGGTGGACGATGCCCGCTTTGAATATGCCGCCGAAGGACGCCGCTTCGATCTGCTGCTGGATACCGATGAGGACATTCTATTGCACGGGCGCGCCGAGCTGTTGCTGCGGACCTTCGATAACCTGATCCGCAATGCCGCGCAGCACAGCCCAAGAGGCACCCCAGTCCACCTGACAGTCAGCCTCAATGCCCCGGCAGGTCAGGTGGTGGTGAGCTGTTGTGACAAGGGGCCTGGGGTACCTGAGGCAGATCTGGAGACCATCTTCACCCCCTTCTATCACCACGATCAAAGCCAGGGGAAAGGGCTGGGGCTGGCCATTGCCAAACGGGCGATAGAGGCCCATGGCGGTCACATAGTGGCGCGCAACCGTAGCGAAGGCGGGCTGGCCATCCTGGTCACCCTGCCGATCGCCCAGGCAAACATGACGGACATGGCGGAGACCAGTTAACGGCCTGCACCCTACCCAGATCGGCGCCCTGGAACAGGCAGGGCGTCTGGGTCGCAGAGGGCCACGCCGAGTGTCAGGGGCCCCTGGCAGCGCAAATGCAAAAGGCCCGTCACTGACGGGCCTTTTGGTGATTTGGTGGAGCTACGCGGGATCGAACCGCGGACCTCTTGCATGCCATGCAAGCGCTCTCCCAGCTGAGCTATAACCCCAAATCAAGGTTGGTGGAGCTAGACGGGATCGAACCGTCGACCTCTTGCATGCCATGCAAGCGCTCTCCCAGCTGAGCTATAGCCCCACAAATCTGTGGTTTCGAACGCCTGAGCATTCGACTGAGAAATTTGGTGGAGC
>JAJOIN010000083.1 GCA_021209335.1 Aeromonadaceae bacterium | reverse complement strand
GTCAGGCCCGGCGCCAGGGCCAGCGGCATTATCCTGCCCTGCCGGCCATCTTGCAGGCGGTGTCGCGGGGGCTGGCGCAGGGGCCCGTGAGCGGCGCGCAGGAGGAGGCGCGGCAATTTGGCCAACTGCTGATGAGTGGTCAAAGCCGGGCGCTACGACGGCTGTTTCACGCCGCGCAGCAGGCCAAGAAGGCGGCGTATCAGCAGGCCAGCCCCCAGCCGGTGTCGGCCATCGGCATACTGGGCGGCGGCCTGATGGGCGGCGGCATCGGCCTGGTCAGCGTGCAGCAGGCTGGCTTGGATGTGCGCTTCAAGGAGCTCAGCCATGCTGGGTTGGCCCAGGCCATGGCCTATGGCAAGCAGCGGATCCTGGCCCAGGCCCGGCAGGGCCGCCTGAGCGCCCAGCAGGTGCGCCGCCTGTTGGCCCGCTACAGTGGCAGCCTGGATTACCGAGGCTTTGCCCATCGCCAACTGGTGGTGGAGGCCGTATTTGAAGATCTCAGCCTCAAGCGGCAGATGGTGGCGGAAGTGGAGGCCCTGGGCTGCCCTATCATTTTTGCCAGCAACACCTCCTCCTTGCCCATAGCGCAGCTGGCTGCCCAAGCCGCGCATCCGGAGCGCATCCTGGGGCTGCACTATTTCAGCCCGGTAGAGAAGATGCCGCTGGTGGAGGTGATACCGCATGCCGGCACGGATCCCCAGGTGGTGGCCACTGTGCTGGCCCTGGCCCTGGCGCAGGGCAAGACCCCTGTGGTGGTCAAAGACAGCGCCGGTTTTTTCGTCAACCGCATCCTCACCCCCTATCTGAACGAAGCGTTGCGCCTGTTGGCGGAGGGGCAGACGGTGGCGCACATTGATGGCTGCCTGCGCCGGGTTGGCTTTCCCGTTGGGCCCCTCGCGCTGCTCGATGAGGTGGGCTTTGCCGTGGCGGCCAAGGTGGCGCAGGTGCTGGTCGAGGCGTTTGGCGAACGGATGAGCCCGCCGGATCTGCTGGCCAGGCTGCAGGCCGCCGGTCGGCAGGGGCGCAAGAGCGGGGCCGGTTTTTATCGCTATGATGGCCGTGGCGGCAAGCGGCGGCCGGATCACCGTCTGCCGGCTTTGCTACAGCTGCCTAAGGCCGCGCCGCTGGCGGCGCAGACGCTGGTGCAGCGCTGCCTGTTTGCACTCTATAACGAGGCGGCCTTGTGTCTGGCGGAGGGTGTGATCGCCAGTGCCCAGCAGGGGGATCTGGCCGCTGTGATGGGGATCGGCTTCCCCCCGTTTTGGGGTGGCCCCTTCGAGGCCATGGGACAATTGGGGGCCGCCAGCCTGTTGGGCCAGATGGACGCGCTGGCCGCGCAGGTCGGGGAGCGTTTCAGACCCAATGCCGCCTTGCGCGCCTGGTTTGACGGCCAAATGGCGAACCCGTCAGCCGGGCCGCCAGGCCACTAGAGATTGTAAAAGTACTGGCTGGTCTGCCGGAACAAACTGAGATCGTCGATATAGCGGCCTTGCGCCATGGGGGCCGCCTCCTGATGTGCCTCGCCTTGGCTAAAAAGCACCAGCCGGTCGGCAAAGCTGGCGCGCAGCTTGCGCAAGAAGCGCAACATCTGGGCGCGGCTGATCTGCGCCAGGCAGTCTGCCACCTGCTCCTTCTGATCGAAGGCATAGTCGCGCCCGCCCACACAGACCCACAGTCGCTGACTGCGGCTGCGCAGGTTGGCATCCTTTTCTGCCAGTTGGCTGATGAGTCCGGCCTTGCTCTGCTGCCACTGGGCTTCGCTCATGCCTTGTAACAGGGCCGGGAAGTCGTCGATAAAGATGTCCATGGCATCCAGCAGATCCTGTGGGCCGGCCACCGGTGATTGCACATAGAGGATGAGGCCGGGATGGCGGTTGAGGGGCAGGGTGCCTGTGCCCACCACATAGCCCAGCTGTTGCTCGGTGCGCAGCTGGTGGAAGAAGACAGGCCCCATCAGGTGATTGGCCAGGGTGATCTGGGCGATGTCTTGGGGGCGAGTGCCCGGGCTCTGGTAATAAATGAGAACCGCCGAGTCCTGGTGAGGACAGTGACGCTGACGTAACAGGCAACCCTGGCCACGCAGATCCACCAGGGCCCGGCGGGTTTCCCGGCTGGGCAGGCTCAGGGGCGTCAGCTCGCGCTCCAGCAGGCCGGCAATCTCCCGCACCTGCTGCTGCGTCCAGTCGCCATGGGCCAGCACCTCCAGGTGTACCGCCTTGTAGAGCTGTTGCACAAACTCAGGCAACTGCTCGTGACTGATGGCTGCCAACTGCGGCAGCAGCTCCTCCACCGGCGGGTTGTTGGGCTGCAGCACGCTGGTGAGGTGGTTAAACAGCAGGCTGATGGGACGGCCCTTGAGCTGGTTCTCCCAGCTTTGGGTCAACTGCTGTTTGATCAGGGCAAAGCGTTGGGGATCCACCCGCCCGAAGGTGCGGTTCTTGAGGATCAGTTCCAGCAGCCGTACCTGGGGCGCGCTAAAGCCGCCCAACTGCAGTGTGTAGCCGCCCTGGTGGGCGTAGGCGTGGTAGTTGAGTCCGGCCATGCCGGCGGCATAGGTCAGCTCATTGAGGTGATCCAGCCACAACTCTATGATGAGGCGCATGGTGGCAATGTGGCGGGGGGAGCGTACCGCATGTTCACTGTCCACCGCGATAAACAGGTTGCCCTTGGGCACGCGAAACTCAGCATCATGCAGGTGCCACAACCGCAGGCCGGGGCGTCCCACCAGCCGTTGCGGCTGCGCATGCACCTCGGCCACGGTTTGCGGTTCCAACTGCTGGCAGATGAAGGGGTTGACCGCCGGCAGCGCCAGTGGGGGTTGCGGCCGCCCCTGCCCAGGTTGTCGCCAGAGCTTGAGCCAGATGGGGTCAATGGGTTCGACCCGATAGGGGGTGTCGTACCAGGCAGCCTGCCGATCCGTCTTCGCTTGGGGCGAGATCAGCTGCAGACGCATGTTATCGGGCGTCAATTGCCCCAGATAGTCGGCGATCAGCGCCGCATCAAAGCCTTCCATCAGATAATCGCCGCGCACTACCTCCTCGGCGGGATAGTGGAACAGGTTCATCGCCAAGTGGCTGACGTTATCGATGGCACGGATCCCCTCCTGGAAGCGAAAGATGGCGTCGAGCACCTGTTTCTTCTCGTCGTAGCGCCAGGCCTGCAGCCCCTGCTGCCGGATGAGGGTCAGGTAGGCAAACAGACTCTCTATGATGCTGGCCTCCTGGTGCAGGCCGTCCCGGGTCAGACCGAAACTAACGCAAAAATCCTTGAAGTCGCGGCCGGAGAGGCCGCGCCGGCGGAGAGGGTGGTGATCCAGCCTTGCCGCCTCAAGTAGGCATACAGGCTACCCGGGCCTTCATCGCCCAGCAGGTGGCTGATAAAGGTTAACGGCTTGCTGCGGTAGTGACGCTCCACCTCCTGCAGCGGAAAGGTGACGGTAAGCTTGCGGCTCTCCTTGATGGGCCTTATCTCAACCCGGATCCCCAAGTGCTCCGGCAAATACAGGGGGGGACAGGGGGCCGGCTCCCCCAGATGGTGATTGGGCACCGCAGAAAAATAGTGTTCCACCCAGCTCATCTGCTGGGCAAGGGGGGCCGGGGATTGCAGTACCAGGCTCATGCGATCGGCGCTGTAGTGTTGCTGATAGAAGCTGATCAGCTCCTGCCGGAGTGACCTGCCGGGTCTGTCATCCAGGGTCTGCAGGTTACCGACGGAAAACTTGGCAAAAGGATGGTCCGGGTTGACCGTCTCTTTTTGCACCTGGTAGACCCGCCGCACCTCATCCTTGTACTTGAGGCGGTATTCAGACTCCACCGCCTGCCGCTCCTTGTCGACCAGTCGCTCATCGAAGGTGGGGCAGATGAAAAACTGGGCAAAGCGAGCCAGCCCCTGCTCGAAAAACTCATGCTGCAGGTCGAAGAAGTAGTTGGTGTATTCGGTGCCCGTCCAGGCGTTGTTGCTGCCGCCGTGACGTTGGATGAAGGACTGGTACTCACCTGGCTCAGGATAGGTGTGGGTGCCCAGAAACAGCATATGTTCTAAAAAATGGGCCATCCCTTGGCGATCCTGCGGATCGTTGAAGTGACCAGCCTGCACCGCCAGGGCGGCGGCAGACTTATCGGTCTGCGGATCTTCTATCAGCAGGACTTTGAGCTGATTGGCAAGAACAAAATAGTGGTATCGACGATGATCATTTGGACTGGTATGTGGATGCATGGGGAGAGGGCCATCGCCAGTGTATTGATATAACAAGTATTATTGACCTGTCGCCGACCGGGCGCAAACCGTTTCTCCGCGGGACAAAGATTGTCTGGCCAGGGGGAAGCCAGTAAGATCAGCGACGGGTTCCATAACCGTTAAGGCGGGTTACCGATGAAGATTTATATCCTGCGCCACGGCGAGGCCGAATTGATGGCCGCGACGGACAGCCAGCGTGCCTTGAATGCCAAGGGGCGGGAAGAAACCCTGCGGATGGCCCGCTGGCTGGCACCACAGCTTAAGGGGTTGGAGCAGGTGCTGGTGAGCCCCTATCTGCGGGCGCAACAGAGCTGGGAGGTGATGGCCGCCTGTCTACCGACCCCCGGCTCTGTGCAGCAGGCACCTGAGCTGGTGCCCCACGGTCAGGCTGCCCAGGTGGCGGATTACCTGCAGGTGCTGGCCCGGGAGGGGGTGCAGAGTGTGCTGCTGGTGAGCCATCTGCCGCTGGTAGGGTATCTGGTCAGTGAGATCTGTCCTGGTCTGGTGCCGCCGCTGTTTGTCACCTCTGGCCTGGCAGAACTGGAGCTGGAGGGCGGGCAGGGGCGCCTGATTGGCATGATAGCGCCACATGAGATCCTCTGAACCTGTGATATTCATCGGACTTTGGCTGTGTCATGAGTATTTAATCATGAGGTGATGGAACTATCTGGCATAAAGTGCGACTAACAGAGTGAGAGCCTGCTCTGACAGTGACAAGGAACAAGAATGAGAATTTTCAAAAAGTACCTGCCTCTGATGATCGCCCGCTATGTCAAAACCTTCTTCAAGGGGCGCCTCTATATCCAGGGGCGTGGGGGCTATCAATTTGAACAGGGCAAGTTGATGATGCCCAAGCAAGCCGATCCCTTGCACAAACACACGGTGCAGGAAATCAACCAGACCATCGCTAATCTGCATAAACAGGCCGCCTAGGCGAGCCGCCCGGAACAGCAAAAAACGCCGTCATCAGACGGCGTTTTTATGCTGTGTGACCAGGCAGGGCAAGTTGATCTGGATGCTGGCCCCTCCCAAGGGGGAGTCGCCGATCAGCAGCTGACCGCCATAACTGTCGATGATCTCGGCACACACGCTCAGACCTATGCCCTGACCTCCTGAGTTGTCGGCCCGCACGCCGCGTTGTACGACGCGGGCACGCAGGGCCTGGCTGATGCCGGGGCCATCATCTTCCACCTGGATGATCAGTTGGTTGGCGACCCGCCGCAGCCGTATTGCCACCTGGCTGATGGCAAACTTGCAGGCGTTGTCCAGCAGATTGCCCATCAGCTCAAACAGATCATCCGCCTCACCGGCAAATTGCAATCCGTCCTCAAAGGTCAGCTCGATTGCCACCTGCTTATGACGGTAGACCTTGCTCATGGTGGCTTGCAGCTTCTGCAGCAACGGAATGGGATCTATACCCTGATTGTTGAGGGCTTGACGCCCGGCCACGGCGCGGCGCAGATGGTATTGGATGATCTGATCCATCTGTTTGACCTGCTGGGTGGTCTGCTCGCGCAGTTTAGGCGATACCTTGGCCTCATCCAGTGTGGCCTCAATCAGTGCCAGTCTGGTCTTGAGACTGTGAGCCAGATCGTTCAGGGTGTTCTGGTAGCGCTGCTTCTGCTTGCGCTCATTCTCCAGCAGCTGGTTGAGGGAGCGGGTGAGGGGGCGCAATTCGGCCTCCACATCCAGAGCCAGCTCTTGTCGACGGCCCTCCTGGATCTGTTCTATCTGTTGCTGGATGCGGCGCAAGGAACTCAGGCCCCAGCGGGTACCCAGTATCAGCAGCAGTATGCCGGCAAGCCAGATCAGCACTATGTCCCGCAGGGAGCGCTGATCCTGGCGGGCCAGCTTATCCAGTCGGGCCTGGGCCGGGGAGAGCAGCACTATCATGAAGGTGATGGGTTTGCCGAAGTAGCGTTCCAGACGCAGGTCATAGATGAAGACGGGGCCCTGGGGATCCTGATTGTCCAGGCGAAAGGCGAAATCACTGGCGATCTGTTCGCGCTGGGCGGCGAAGCCGGCACAGAAGTCTTGTGCAGCGTCGAGAAACTGAGGTTGGCGCAGATAGTGCCATAAGGTGCGGCCATCGTCCTGACAGATGACCACGTCCACGTCCTCGTCCAGGGCGGCCAGTTTCAGGTCCTCAAAGGCCAGCGGTTGCTTGGGCTTCTTGGTGGGTACGGGGCGGCTGGAGGAGAAGAGGCGGGCCAGGTTCTCCTGCAACTCCTGCTCTGTGGTCTGATAGGCCAGATCCTGATTGCGCTGCCATTGCAGCATCAGGATCAGCAGGAGCAGCACTGTGATGAGGGCCACGGCGGCCGCCAACAGCTTGAAGTGCAGGGAGCGCAGTATCACTGGCATGGCAGGTTGAACAGATAGCCCTGCCGGCGGATGGTGCTGATGGGCTGCAAGTCGCCCTCGGGATCGAGTTTCTTGCGCAACCGGCTGATCAGCACCTCCAAGGTGTTGGGATCCCCTTCACCATCGTCATACAGCTGATCCATCAACTGCTGCTTGGAGATCACCTGGCCACTGTGGCGCATCAGGAATTCCAATATGGTGTATTCAAAATGGGTCAAGGCCATGGGCTCGCCGGCTATGGTCAGCTCTTTGCGGGTCAGATCCAGCTGATAGAGCCCAGCGGTCACCTTGGGCGAGATGAAGCCGGCGCTGCGTCGCACCAGGGCATTGAGCCTGGCCATCAGCTCGTCCTTGTTGAATGGCTTGACCATGTAGTCATCGGCGCCGGCATCCAGGCCGGCGACCTTGTCCTGCCAGTTGCCGCGGGCGGTGAGCACCAGGATCGGAAAGCCGATCTGCCGTGCCCGCAACTGCTCTATGAGTAGCAGGCCGTCACAATCGGGCAGGCCCAGATCTATGATGGCCACGTCCACCGGATAGTCCTGGGTGTAGTGCAGGGCCTCGTCGGCCCGGCTGGCGCAATAGACCTGATTGCCTGCCTCTTGCAGCAGGGTTTTCAGGTGATGGTTGAGCAGAGAGTCATCTTCTACCAGCAATATCTTCATGCTACGGCCTGATTGGGAATGCTTTTTGCCGGGCTATTGTCAACCAGGCCTGTCACCCTGACAAGCCGTAACCGATTGTTATACCGGGGTTGCCCAGAGATCGTACTCGTCGGCGTGCGCCACCTTGACCCGCAACCGATCGCCGGCCTGTACGCTGGTGACGCCGTTGAGATAGACAACCCCGTCGATCTCGGGGGCATCGCCGGCGGTACGGGCGATGGCGCCTTCTTCGTCCACCTCATCCACCATCACCCACAGGGTCTGGCCTACCTTGCGCGCCAGCTTGCGGGTGGAGATGGCCTGCTGGGTGGCCATGAAGCGCTCAAAGCGCGCCAGTTTGACCTCTTCGGGGACCGAGTCCGGCAGCTCGTTGGCCTTGGCACCTTCCACCGGGCTGTAGGGGAAACAGCCCACCCGATCCAGCTCGGCCTGCTCCAAAAAGTCCAGCAGCATCTGGAAGTCCTCCTCGGTTTCGCCGGGGAAGCCGACGATGAAGGTGGAGCGCAGGGTGATCTCGGGGCAGATCTCCCGCCAGCGGCGGATGCGCTCCAGGGTACGCTCCACCGAGCCGGGGCGCTTCATCAGCTTGAGGATGCGCGGGCTGGCGTGCTGCAGCGGTAAGTCCAGATAAGGCAGTACCTTGCCCTCGGCCATCAGGGGGACCAGCTCATCCACATGGGGGTAGGGATAGACGTAGTGCAGGCGGACCCAGATATCCAGCTTGGCCAGCTCCTGACACAGGGCGGTGAGATGGGTCTTCACCGGCTGACCGTCGTAGAAGCCGGTTCTGTGCTTGAGATCGGCGCCGTAGGCCGAGGTGTCCTGGGAGATCACCAGCAGCTCCTTGACTCCGGCCTCCTTGAGACGCTTGGCTTCCGCCAGCACCTCGCCGATGGGCCGGCTCACCAGATCGCCGCGCAGCGAGGGGATGATGCAGAAGGTGCAGCGGTGATCGCAGCCTTCGGAAATCTTCAGATAGGCGTAGTGGCGCGGCGTCAGCTTGACACCCTGGGCCGGTACCAGGCTGATAAAGGGATTGTGTGCGGGCTTGGGGACATAGCGATGCACATGCTCGAGCACCTGTTCATAGGCGTGCGGGCCACTGATCTCCAGCACCTTGGGGTGCACGGCTCGGATCTGATCTTCCTTGGCGCCCAGGCAGCCGGTGACGATCACCTTGCCGTTTTCTGCCAAGGCCTCACCGATAGCCTCCAGGGATTCCTGCACTGCGCTGTCGATAAAGCCACAGGTGTTGACGATCACGAGCTCGGCATTGTCGTAGCGATTGACCACCTCATAGCCTTCGGTGCGCAGCTGAGTCAGTATGCGTTCCGAGTCCACCAGATTCTTGGGGCAGCCCAATGAGACAAAGCCGATGCGGGCGGCGCCCGACTCGGCCTGGGTTGGGATTGCCGGCTGCTCTTGCAGCAGTTGGCCAAGGGTGGTGGTGGAGCAGCTGCTGCTGGCGTTGGGATCGAAGGTGTTTACGGTCATGGCGAAGGCGGCATCAGATGTTAAAAAAGATGGCGGATTATACCCGATGCGCGGCAAAGGGGAAGGCAAGGGTTGCTGCTTTTTTGCTCACTTGTCGCACGGCTGCCACCGGCAGTCGGTTGCCATCTACAGCGTCACGGCCGGTGGTTAAGGTCAGGGGGGATCGGCGGCAAAGCGGATACCGGCACTGCGGCGGCCTTGTTCCAGCACCTCGGCGACGATCAGTGCCGTATCCAGCCAGTCATAACAGCGCGCCAGGTCTTGCTGCCGCAGGCAATCGGCAAAGGCCCGAAACTCATGCACCATCTGATTGAGGCTGGCGCTCTCCGCCTGGCCACCGGTTTCCCCGGCGATCTGCCATTCCACGGCATGGCAGCTGTTGGGGGCATCCATGATGCGTGCGAAGCCCTGCTCCCCTTGGAGGGTGGCGTGGCTTGGGCTGGCCGAGTCTTTGGCACCACAGCAGACGGCGGTAAAGCCGGGATAACTCAGCAGCAGGACGCCTGAGGTGTCGATGCCGTTGTGCCCCCGCTGGCAGTGATAACTGACCTGCAGCGGCCGACCAAACAGGCCGCAGACCAGGTAGACATTATAAAGGTTGATGTCATAGAGGGCTCCGCCGGAGCTGGCCGGATCGAAGGCGGCGTGCACCTGGCCTTGCAGGTAATCCTGGTAGCGGCTGGAGTACTGGGAGTAGTTGCACTGTACCAGGCGGATTGGCCCCAGCCGGGGCAATTGACGTTGCAGTTCAATAAACTGCGGGCTGTGCAGTGTGGTGATGGCCTCGAACAAGTAACGCTGCCGGGCCTTGGCCAGGGACACCAGCTGCACCAGCTGTGCCACTGTACTGGTGAAGGGTTTTTCACAGATCACATGCCGATCCGCCAGCAAGGCGGCCTGACTGTAGGCAAAGTGCAGGTGATTGGGGATCCCCAGATAGACCACCTCCACCGCGTCATCGGCCAGCAGCTGGGCGTAGTCGGTATAGAGACGCCGGATGCCGTACTTCCGCTGCAGGGCCTCGCCGTTGGCCTGACTTTGGGGGCGGACACACAAGGCCACCAGGCTGATAGCGTCAAGCTGACTCAGGGCCTCCAGGCAAGCGGCCACTATCTTGCCGGAACCCACCAGGGCGAGTTTCATAAGGACTCCTAAAGGGCAATGGTCAGAGGCGGCACCATGCCGCAAATGGCGGGTCACGACAAGGGCAGCTTGGTGAAGCCGCCCGGATCACCGCATAAAAAACGGGAGCCTGGGCTCCCGTTCTTGGACTGCTGGTAGACCTATCAGGCGGCCAGGTTGGCGGCCACGAAGTCCCAGTTGACCAGGGCCCAGAAGGCTTCCATGTACTTGGGACGCAGGTTACGGAAGTCGATGTAGTAGGCGTGTTCCCACACATCCACGGTCAGCAGGGGGGTGACGCCGTCGGTGAGCGGGCAGCCGGCATTAGAGGTGTTCTGCAGGGCCAGGGTACCATCGGCCTTCTTGACGAGCCAAGTCCAGCCAGAACCGAAGTTGGTGACGGCAGACTTGGTGAACTCTTCCTTGAATTTGTCAAAAGAGCCGAAGGCGGCGTCGATGGCGGCCGCCAGCTCGCCGGTGGGCACGCCACCGCCGTTGGGGGAGAGGCAGTGCCAGTAGAAGGTGTGGTTCCAGACCTGGGCGGCGTTGTTGAAGATGCCGCCGCTGGAGGAGGTGATGATCTCTTCCAGGCTCTTGCCTTCAAATTCGGTACCCGGAACCAGGTTGTTCAGGTTGACCACATAGGTGTTATGGTGTTTGCCGTAGTGGAATTCCAGGGTTTCTTGGGAGATATGGGGTTCCAGTGCATTCTTTTCGTAAGGCAGGGCCGGCAGTTCAAAAGCCATAGGTACACTCTCCATCGTCAATTAAGGCTGTGGGTACCGATAAGGTCCCTCAGATAGCCCTTGATTTATATCAAAGGTGCAGGTTCAATACCACAATAATTGTCATAAATTTTAACACCTCCGTTACGCCTGCGCCTATGCCGCCTCGCCTGTGGTGTGTGACCGGCTTGAGTCGGCAAGGGGTTTTTGTAGAATGCCGGTTTGCCGGCAAACCAAAGCGAGACCTATCCAGATGGAAACTATTGATAAGATCAAACAGCAAATTGCGGATAACGCCATTGTGCTCTACATGAAGGGCTCGCCCAAGCTGCCCAGTTGCGGCTTCTCTGCGCAGGCTGCCCAGGCCTTGATGGCCTGTGGTGAGCCGTTTGCCTACGTGGATATACTGCAAAATCCCGATATCCGCGCCGAGCTGCCCAAGTACGCCAACTGGCCGACCTTTCCGCAATTGTGGGTTGAAGGCGAGCTGGTAGGCGGCTGTGACATCATGCTGGAGATGTTCCAGCAAGGCGAGTTGCAACCCTTGATCAAAGAAGCGGCCGCCCGTGCCAGGGAAGCCCAGGCCCAGTAATCTGCCGGCGCTGGATGATGAAGAGGGCTCGCCTAGGCGAGCCCTCTTGCATGAGGTGGTGACGGATGCTTAGCCCTGACAGTGGCCCGCCTCGCCGCTTTCGCTCACCTGACACAAGCCGCCGGCCACCTGCGGGAACAGACAGCTGCCGGTCAGGCTGAAGTCATGCACCTGCAGCTTGCCATCGACAATATCCTGCTGGAGCTGTGTCAGTATGCGGTAGTGGGCTGGGCGGATCTGGCCGGCATTGCTCTGGTCATCCACCCAGCCCACATAATCCTCTGCCAGCCCCAACTGGCGGTTGCCCGCTTGCCATTGCCCGGCTTGCGCCTGTGTCAGGCTGGTCAATACCGCCTTGGGCACGTTCTGGTAGATGGCGGTGAGCATGGTGCCAGGATGCAGGTCGGCTTGCTGGAACGTGGCGCCGATGGCGCGCACTCTGGCATCGGCGGCGGCCTGATAAACCCCCAACCCCGTGCCGTGTGCGTCGGCGAACAGCACATCCACGCCCTCGTCAATCAGCTGCTTGGCGGTAAAGGCCCCCTTCTTGGGATCGTTGAAGGCCAGATCCAGCGTCGAGGTAACGTATTGCTCGCTCACCTGAACGGAGGGGTTGGCGTAACGGGCCCCCTGGGCAAAGCCACAGCCGGATTTGTGGATCGCCGGCAGATCCATGCCGCCGACAAAGCCCAGCAGGCCCGTCTCTGACACCATGGCGGCCAGGGCACCCACTAAGAAGGCGGCCTCTTGCTTGTTAAACTGCACCGATTGCACATTGGGCTGCGCCAGTTGACCATCGATCAGGGTGAACTTTGCTTGGGGGAACTCGCTGGCGACCTGTTGCAGGGTGGGGAGTTGGGTGTTGCCTATCACCACAATCGGACTGTAGCCGTCACTGGCCAGTTGGCGCAGCTGGGTGAGGCGGTCGGCGGCCCCTACGGGGGTGATCTCCTTGACCGACACGCCGCTCATCTGGGTAAACAGCGTAACGGCCTGCTGGTGGATCTGGGCGTTTTGCTGCTCGGCAATGAAATCGCCGCCAGTGTAGACCAGGGCCGGGCCGGTCGCGGCCCAGGCCGGCAGCAGGCTGGCGGACAGCAGGAGGGGGAGCAGAGGGCGATACAGACGCATGACACATCCTTGTTAAGATCGAAACTGCGGCGGATTTTCCTCGCTGAGCAATCTGTGATCAAGCGCAAATTACCTGTCAACTTATTGAAATCGCTTGCAATACCACCTGGATCATTTCAGTCGCGATTTCGCGCTCATCACAACAGCCATTACCCAAGGATGCGGCATCGCAGGCAGTATGTTAAATGCCTGGCTGGCCGCCCGTCATTCCCTGCGCCTCTGGCAAGCCGGATGCCACCGGTAATGGCTGGTGCTCTTTTGAATCTGGCGATAGTGAGATATGTGTATGAAATGACATTTTTGCAGTGCCAAAGCGGATAAACGGTTGCCATTGGTGGTGGGATTATTTAGAAAAGCCGCCTAATTGCCCTATGCCAACTGGTGTTACTCTTCGGCGAGGATGACGCAGGATTGACCATTAACCAAAAGGATGTAAGCCGTGATTAAGAAGAGTCTTGCCAATATCGGCGTCCAGGTGATGATCGCCATGATCATCGGTGCGCTGGTGGGGGTGCTGATGGGCGAGCAGGCGGCCATGTTTGCCCCCTTGGGCAGCCTGTTTATCCACCTGATCAAGATGCTGGTGGTGCCGCTGGTGGCGGTTGCCATCATCTCAGGGGCGGCCAACCTGGGGTTGAGCCAGTCTGCAGGTAAGCTGGGGGTTACCACCTTGCTGTTTTTCCTGCTGACCTCGGCCCTGGCGGTGATACTGGCCCTGGTCATGGGGCAGCTGTTCCAGCCGGGACAAGGAGTGGACTTCTCCGACTATCAGCACATGTTCCACGACGAATACGCCGATAAGGGCGAGCTGCCGGGTGTGGTGGCAACCATACTGGGCATGATCCCCACCAATGTGTTTCAGTCCCTCAACGAGGCCAACATACTGCAGATCCTGGTGTTCTGTCTGTTCTTCGGCATCGCCCTGGCCAACCAGCCGCGGGATAGGGTCAAGCCCTTGATGGCGGGCATCAATACCGTCGTGGATGCCTTCGTGTGGATGATCAACAAGGTGATGCTGATCGCGCCCCTGGGGGTGTTTGGCCTGATGGCCGATGCGGTGGGCACCTTTGGTTTTGGCGTATTGACTGTGGTGATGAAGCTGTTCTTTGTCTACCTGGCGGCCATTTTGCTCTACGGCTTTGTGGTCTACCCGCTCATCATCAAGTTCTTTTCTGAGATGCCGGTGGGTCGCTTCCTGTCTGCGATGAAGAAGGCGCAGATAGTGGCGTTCTCCACCGCCTCTTCCATGGCCACATTGCCGGTGACCATGGAGGTGTGTGAAGAAGAGCTGAAGGTCAGCAATACCACAGCTGCCTTTACCCTGCCGCTGGGTGCCACCATCAACATGACCGGTAACGCCATCTATTACGGTCTGGTGGCCATCTTCTTTGCCCAGGTGTTTAACGTGGACTTGAGCCTGGGGGCCTATGCCGCCATAGTGCTGACCGCCACCCTGGGCGCCGTGGGGCAGGCCGGTGTGCCGGGTCCCTCCTTCCTGGTGGTGGCCGTGCTGCTGGCCGCCGGCATCCCCATCGAAGGCCTGCCGCTGCTGTTTGCCCTGGATCGTATCTTTGACATGATCCGCACCGCGCTCAACATCACAGGCGACGCCGTCTGCGCCGTGGTGGTGGACAAGTACAGCCCGGATTACACCCGCTTCAATTAACCCAACGACCTCTGTCATTGCCCGCCTTCTGGCGGGCTTTTTTCATGGGGGCGGCTGTGGCCGTATGATCTTGTTAAGTTGTCTCTTAAGTTCATCTTAAGCTTGCCAGGTTAGCCTGAGGACATGGTGACTACCTGGAGTCCTTATGGCATCTGCGCTTGGCGTTATTCCCCCTCTGACTCAGCCAGTGGCTGAGCAACTGGCCCGGTTAAGCTTCTGTCTGCAATGCCCTGATGCGGAGCTGATGCAGTTTGTCGCCGGGCGCTTTGCGGTTGTTCATGGCGCCGAGCTAGCGGCGCTCATGCCTTGGCAAGCTGTGCTACGCGGCGCCGAGGGTCAACTGCTGGCCAGTGTTGGCTTGCGCCTGGCGGCGGGCGGCCCCTTGTATCTTGAACACTATCTGGACGCTCCGATTGAGCAGCAGTTGGCGACGCGGTTGCAGCAGCCGGTGGATAGAGCGGCCGTCCTGGAGCTGGGCAACCTGGCCGCCCGCCAAGGCATGGCCCGGCTGCTGATCCTCGCCATGGTGGCCTATCTCAACCAGCAACAGTTTCGCTATGTCACCTTTACCGCCACCCGCCAGGTGCAAGCTGTGTTTCACCACCTGGGGCTCTCGCCCATCGTCCTGGCGCCCGCCCAGTCAGACAGGATTGCCGATGCAGCCAGCTGGGGACGCTATTACGAAAACAGTCCCCAGGTGATGGCCGGCAGCATAGCCCAGGGATGGCAGCGGCTGCAGTGCTCGGCATTGGCCCCCTTGCTGGTGGCCCTGCCAGGGTGCCAGCAGGTGCTGGCGCAGGAGGGCTGCTCATGAAGGCCTTATGGCAGCAACTGGCCCATTGGGCTCAGGTTCGGCCCCAGTCAACGGCCCTCAGTAGCCCGGCTGGCAGTCTGGATTTTGCCGGTTTGTGGCAGGCGGTTGAGACGGGAGCCAGGGTGTGTCACTCCCTGGCTGAGGCCGGGCGGCCCCTGGTCTTGGCGGGCGACAATGGCCTGGGCTGGGTGCTGGCGGATCTGGCCTGTGCCCGGGCCCAGGTAGCCTGTGTGCCACTGCCACCATTTTTCAGCCCAGCGCAGCAGGCGCACCTGCTGCAAGACAGTGGTGCCAGTGCCCTGCTGCAGGCCGATGGGCTGGCATGGCGGCATCAGCCCTTGCCCCATACCCCCCAGCCCAGTTTGCCGGATGGCTGCCTGAAGGTGACCTATACCTCGGGCACCACGGGCACTCCCAAGGGCATCTGCCTGGGGGCGGAGCAACTGCAGGCCACCACACTGGCGCTGGCCAATCGGCTGGGGCAGATCCCGGGGCAGCGCCATCTGTGCAGCATGCCGTTGGCGGTGCTGTTGGAGAATCTGGCAGGGGTGTATTTGCCCCTGCTGCTGGGGCGTGAGGTACGACTGCAGCCCCTGGCCAGCTTGGGGTTGGGCGATCTGGCGCGGCCGGATCCCCATGCTTTCGTCACCGCGTTGGCGCAGTCTGGCGCCGATAGCCTGATCCTACTGCCTTCCACCTTGAGCTGGCTGGTGGCCGGGGTCGAGCAACAGCCGGCATTGGCCAAGCCTTGGTCCTTGCTGGCGGTGGGCGGCGGCAAGAGCAGCGTGCCGCTGCTGATGCGGGCCCGGTCCCTGGGGCTGCCGGTCTGTGAAGGCTATGGCCTGTCGGAGGTGGGCTCTGTGGTGGCCCTGGATGACCCCGCCGCGCCCGCGCCAGGCACTGTTGGCCAGCCGCTGGATCATCTGGCGGTGAAGATAGCCGAGGATGGTGAGATCTGGCTGGGCGGCAATGGCCACCTGGGCATCTTGGGGGTGCCGGATTCGGCGGCACCCTACTGGCAGGCCAGTGGCGATCTGGGCCAATGGGATGCCCAGGGCCGTTTGCAGGTCCTGGGGCGCAAGAAATCTACCCTGGTGACCGGGCTTGGCCGCAATGTCAGCCCCGAATGGCTGGAGGCCGAGCTGAGTGCCATTCCCGGCGTCCTGCAAGCCTGGGTGTATGGCGATGAGGTAATAGGGATCCAGGCCCTGCTGTTTGCCCCCCAATGGGCGGCCAATCCTGCCGGTCTGGCAGTGCAGATCCAGCACTGTATGGCCCGCCTGCCCGCTTACGCCCGCCTGCACGGCTGGCAGCGGACCGACACCCCCTTTAGTGCAGCTCAGGGCGAACTGACCAGCAATGGTCGGCTACGACGCGACACCCTGTATCTCACCCGTTTGAATCACAACCGCCAGGGTGCCGCAGCGGTGGCATGCCAAGGCGACAAGGAGACTGCATGAGTTTTTATGCCCAACTGGTTAACGATACCCGGGCCGAGCGCGAGTACCTGCTCAGTGCGCCGGCCATCCTGGCCTGTCAGCGGGGCGAGATCACCTTGCCACGTTATCTGGCTTTCTTGACCCAGGCCTATTACCACGTGCGCCATACGGTGCCCTTGTTGATGGCCTGTGGCAGTCGGCTGGACGAGCAGCATCGCTGGCTGTTTGATGCCATCACCGACTACATCGACGAGGAGCGGGGCCATGACCGCTGGATCTTGAGCGACATTGCGCAGGCCGGCGGCGATGCCGCGGCCGTGGAGGCGGGCCAGCCGGCCCTGGCCACCGAGCTGATGGTCAGCTATGCCTGGGACAGCATCCAACGGGGCAACCCGGTGGCCTTCTTCGGCATGGTGCTGGTGCTGGAGGGGACCAGCGTCAACCTGGCCACCCCCATGGGGCAGCTTATTCAGCGCACCCTGGGCTTGCCGGATACGGCCATGAGTTACCTCTACTCTCACGGCAGTCTGGATCAGGAGCATATTCGTTTCTTTGAGTCCTTGATGGACCGGCTGGACTCGCCAGCGGATCAGGCGGCGGTGACTCACATGGCCAAGGTGATGTATCGCCTGTATGGCGATGTGTTTCGCGCCCTGCCCATGGAGGCGCATCAAGATGCAGCCTGATGGTCAAACCTGGGCGCTGGTGACCGGCGCCAGTGGCGGCATAGGACGCGCCCTGTGTGAGCGGCTGTTGGCGGCCGGGTGGCCCCTGTTGATGGTCGCACGCCGTCCCGTCCCCCTGGCGGCGTTGGAAGGGGAGTTACGAGCGCGTCATCCCAATTGCCAGTTGGCGAGCCTGGCCCTGGATTTGGCGCAGGCGGAGTCGGCCAGCATCTTGGCCGACTGGTGCCAGGTGCGGGATCTGCGTCTGGGCTTGTTGGTCAATGGCGCCGGGGTACAGGCATTTGCCCCGCTGCAGCAACAGAGCGATGCACAAATCCAGGCACAGCTGCAGCTGAATCTGCTGGCTCCCATCCGGCTGACCCGTGCCCTGTTGCCCTGCATGGACGGCCGCAGTCAGGTGGTGAACCTGGGCTCTACCTTCGGTGATATCGGCTATCCGGGTTTTAGCGTCTACTGCGCCACCAAGGCCGGCTTACATCAGTTCAGTCAGGCCTTGGGGCGAGAATTGGGCGCCGCGGGTCCCCGGATCTGCCTGCTGGCCCCCAGGGCCACCGACACTGAACTCAATGCCGGCGGGGTGGCGGCCCTCAACCGTGCCATGGGCAATGGTGTGGACAGCCCGCAACAGGTGGCCGCCGCCCTGATGGCCCTGCTCAAGGGTAGGCGCCGCCGGTATCTGGGGGGCGCGGAGCGGCTCTACGTGTTGCTCAATCGTCTGTTCCCAGGACTGCTGGATCGGGTGCTGGGGGCGCAGCGGGGAAAAATTTTACAGTTTTGCCGCGAGGAAGCTTCCGTGGCCACACCCAAGGAGAAACAAGCATGACACAGTTGCATTCACGCCTGCGATGGTTGAGCCTGGCGGGCCTCTTGCTCGGCGCCTTCGCCTGGGCGGGGGAGTCCGATTATCAGTCCTTTGCCGCACGCTGGGCCCAGGCCAACTATCAGCAAAGCGGCGATGCCAAAGAAGCCGCCCTGGCCCGACTCAGCGAGGAGGTGCGGGCGGCCAGTCAAGCTGCGCCCCAGGATCTGGCGCTCAAGACCTGGGCTGGCATCATCATAGGGAGTTATGCCGGGGCCAAGGGTGGGTTGGGCGCCCTTGGGCTGGCCAAGGAGGCCAAGGCAGCCTATGAGGCGGTGATAGCACAGGAGCCGTCCACCCTGCAGGGCTCGGCGCTGACCTCTCTGGGCGTGCTCTACTACAAGGTGCCGGGTTGGCCGCTGGGCTTTGGCGATGACAAGCTGGCGGCCAAGATGCTGACAGAAGGGCTCAAATACAACCCTCACGGCATCGATAGCAACTACTTCTATGCCGATTTTCTGGCCAGCCAGGGTAAGCAGCCGCAGGCCCTGGTCTTCTTGGCCAAGGCGCTGAACGCCCCGCCCAGGCCAGGGCGCGAGGTGGCTGATGCCGGTCGCCGACAGGAGATCCAGGCGTTACAACAACGCCTGCAGCAGTGATAGGATGCCGCAGGCGCACTGGAGTGAGGATCTAACGGCATGAAGATACTGGTGGTGGAAGACGATGCGCTGCTGCGCTCGGGGCTGCAGAGGGCGTTGCAGCAGGAGCAGTACAGCTGTGATGCGGTGGCCAGCGTGGCGCAGGCGCAGGCCCATGTGGCTGTCAGTCAGTATGGACTCGTGGTGTTGGATCTGGGCTTGCCGGATGGGGATGGCCTGGCCTTGCTCAAACGTTGGCGTCAACAGGGGCTGCGGATGCCCGTCTTGATCCTGACGGCGCGGGATAGCCTGGATGAGAAGATCCAGGGTCTGGATCGGGGGGCCGATGATTACATGGTCAAGCCCTTCGCCCTGGCCGAATTGCAAGCCAGAGTGCGGGCTCTGCTGCGGCGGGATCATGGCCAAGCCAGCAATAGCCTGGCCTATGGCGCCTTGTGTCTGGAGCTGGACGACAAACGAGTGACCCTGGCCGGTGAGCCTCTGCTGTTGACCCCACGGGAGTTTGCGCTGTTGCGCCGGCTGGCCATGGCCGCCGGCAAGACGGTGCAGCGGGAGCGGTTGCAAGAAGATCTGTATGACTGGCAAAACGAGATCGGCTCCAACACCCTGGAGGTGCACATTCACCACCTCAGGCGCAAGCTGGGCGCCGGCTGGATCAGCACGGTGCGCGGCGAGGGCTATCGTCTGGAGAAGGAGCCACGGCCATGATGGCGCCCTGGCGTACGTTGCGGGGGCGGCTCATCACCCTGCTGGCGCTGATTTTTTTGCTGGGCCAGACCCTATTGGTGCTGCGCGTCTGGCATGAGAGTCAGGAGCAGGTTTATATCCTGGCCAAGGCGGCGCTGGATCAGCAGATGACCGATGCCGAACTGGCCAAGGAATCCGCCGAGGCCATGGAGGCTCTGCTGCTCACCTCCGCCGGCCAAAGCGCCCTGATGCTGCTGCTGGCCTATGTGGGGATCAGTTGGCTGGTGGCACCGCTCAACCGGCTCTGTCAGCAGTTGGCCACCCGGGATCCGGGCAATTTGCAGCCCATCCTGCTAAGCGGTCACACCCAAGAGTTGCAATCGGTCACCCAGGTCATCAACCAGTTGTTTGCCAAATTGTCCCTGACCTTGCAACGGGAGCGGCAGTTTACGGCCGACGTGGCCCATGAGCTCAGAACCCCGCTGGCGGGGATCAAGCTGACGCTGGAGTTGCTTGAGCGCGACGGGGTCACCGCGGTCACGCCCCTGATAGCCCGTCTGGATGATCTGCACCGCAGCGTGGCGCAGCTACTGGAGATGTCCCGCCTGGAGCCCAAGTTTGTCATGGGGTTGCAGGAGGAGTTGGAGCTGGTCAGCGGCGTCATTGAACCCCTGCGCCCCGAGCTTGAACGCCTGGCAGACGAGGCGCAGATGCAGATCCAGTGGCAGCTGCAGGCTGGCTGGATCAAGGGAGAGGCGGATCTGCTGCGTCATTTGCTGCGCAATCTGGTGGAGAATGCCGCGCGCTATGCCCAAGGCAGTCAGTCTATCCAGATCAGTGTGAGCCAGGAGGGGAGCCAGATCTGCTTGCGGGTGGCCGATGAGGGGCCGGGGGTGCCGGAGGCGGAGTTAACTCGTCTGACCGACGCCTTCCGCCGCTTGGATCGACGGGGCAGCGGCGTGGGGCTGGGCCTCAATCTGGTGGCACGCATCTGTCAACTGCACTCGGCCAGCCTGCAATTTAGCAACCGGCCCGGCGGTGGGCTGCTGGTCGCCGTCGGTTTTCCCGGCTTGGCACAGCGTGTCAGCTAGCGCACACAACACCACAGAAAAACACCACAGAGAAGATAGAAAAAGGGGCCAGCTGGCCCCTTTTGCGAGCTGTGCGGCCACAGGGTTAGCTGTGGTACTCCTCACAGGCCTGCAGCGTATTCTCGATCAGGCTGGCCACCGTCATGGGGCCCACACCGCCAGGGACCGGGGTGATGAAGGCGGCGCGCTGTTCCGCCGTCTCGTAGGCCACATCCCCCACCAGGCGTCCGTCCGGCAGCCGGTTGATCCCCACATCGATGACAATGGCACCGGGTTTGATCCAGTCGCCAGGAATAAATTCCGGCTTGCCCACGGCCACCACCAGCAGATCGGCCTGGCGGACAAACGAGGCCAGATCCTTGGTAAACCTGTGGGTGGTCAGGGTAGTACAACCGGCCAGCAACAACTCCAAGGTCATGGGGCGACCAACGATGTTGGAGGCACCGACGATGACAGCATTGAGTCCATAGGTATCCACGCCCGTGCTTTTGATCAGCGTCATGATGCCCTTGGGAGTACAGGGACGCAGGGCGGGAATGCGCTGTGCCAGGCGGCCTATGTTATAGGGGTGGAAGCCATCAACGTCCTTGTCCGGCACGATGCGCTCTATCACCAGGGTGGAGTCGATGTGCTTGGGCAGGGGCAGCTGTACCAAGATGCCATCCACCTCGGGATCGCCATTGAGTTGGTCGATCAATGCCAGCAGATCCGCCTGAGTGGTGTCGGCAGGTAGATCATAGGAGCGGGAGACAAAACCCACCTCGTCACAGGCCCGGCGTTTGCTGCCGACATAGACCTGAGAGGCGGGATCCTCCCCCACCAGCACCACGGCCAGACCGGGAGCACGCAGCCCCTTGTCCACACGGGCCTTGACGGCATCGGCGACCTGTTGACGAATGGCGTGGGCAATCGATTTCCCATCGATAATCTTGGCTGACATGCTTCCTTCTCACCTCACTGGTACGGGGCCGCCATTGTCGCATTATTTTAACGTCTTGGTTAGCCCGCGGGGCCGGGCGGTGGTGAGCCTGGCCATTTCTTGGCCAGGCATCACCATCAGGCCTTTTTCAGGTAGGCCGCCACCAGCACGATTTGTACACCGTTGATCTTGCCTTCGATGTGTAGCGGGTTATTGGTGAGGCGGATGCCCTTGACCAGGGTGCCACGCTTGGCGGTGAAGCCGGCGCCTTTGACGTCCAGATCTTTGATCAGGGTGACGGCATCCCCTTCTTGCAGGCGGGTGCCGTTGCTGTCGAGTGTCGGGAGCGTGTCATCATCCTGTGCCTGAGCCAGACCCGCCTCAGCCCAGCTGAGGGTCGCCTCGTCCAGATAAAGCATGTCCAGCAGATCCTGAGCCCACAGCTCCCCCTGGCTGACCAATTGCTTGAGCTGACGATAGGCCATCACCTGTACGGCCGGCACCTGGCTCCACATGCTGTCGTTAAGACAGCGCCAATGGGCGGCCTGGCTCGCGTCTGCTTGTTGCAGGCTGGTTCGGCAGCGGGTGCACAGCAGCAGGCTATGGTCAGCATCCTCGGCAGGGGAGGCGACCACGCCAGGGTTGCAGATCCTGCTCGCTGGCGCACAGCTCGCAGCGTCCGCCGCTGCGTTCCATCAATTGGGAGACAGTCATAACATGGTCCTCATACAAAAATGGCCGCGCAATATAGCACAAAGTGTGCGGTTTTATGCGCAAAGCCTGTCAGGCTTGGCAGGTAGGCGGGACTAAGATGTGAATTGACCCTCGTTTCGGCGGTCGATAGAATGGCGCGCATTGTCCTGTGAGGGAGCTGTTACATTCCCAGGACATTCCGCCGTGTAATTTGCCGCTATATGGGCTTCTAACGGATTCTTTTGCGATGCGGAACACGCAGTTTGTTAGCCGTGTGTTACGTGAAAGGATCGAGTTGAGTAACACTGAGCGTGGCTGGTGCAAATGTCGCCTTTTGGTGCGCCAGATCAAGGCGCCAGCACTCAGAGCTCAACAATAGATTCCTGTAAGCGCCATCAGACTGACATATCAGTCCAGTAAAAAGGCTGAGAGAATACATCTTAGCCGGTTGCTGAGTCTGGGTTTTACCCAAACCAAACCACAAATGCACTCCATATCCGAATAATAGTAGCTTAGCATGCTTTCTTATGAGCTTCTGTCAGGATATTCCTTAAGTTTGTGCGGTTTTAGTAATATTTAGTGAAGCCAAGGCACGCTCTTTGCAAATGTGATCTCGAGCGCAAAATGAGATGTGTGTGAGTCGAATGAATCGACTACGGAGCTCAAGGAATCTGGTTTTTTGCAGGAATGAGGGATTCGCCATGGAAATAGTATCTGTTAAGTCGCTGCGCCGTGCCGCCCTGGCCCTGATGCTGGGAGTAAGCTGTCATGTTCAATCCGCCCAGGTGATCTCCCTGGAGATGAGCCTGAGTGCCACCGATATCAACGCCTTGGTC
>JAJOIN010000055.1 GCA_021209335.1 Aeromonadaceae bacterium | reverse complement strand
ACCAGCCAGATCCCCCTGGCTCTTTACTCACCGGGCTGCAATTGCCCTTAGGTTCAAGCATGGGGGATCTGTAGCCCATCAGGTACGACCCAAGGGCTCCAATTGCCCAAGCGTGGTTCACCTGACGGACTGGGCTGATTATAGGCCCAGGCCTAGCACCTTCCAAGCGAACGCCTGCACAGAATAACCACACCAAGCGCCAACAACCCGACACCCGCCAAAATCTGCTTAATTGCGCAAACGCGCCCCTTCTATTGCGCAAACCCCTCCACCGGAATTGCGCAAATCAGATCGCCAACCAAGTGATGGCCACAACCGACAAAGCCAGGCCGCACAAGGGATTGCTGGGCCTGCGTGGTCGAGCTTGCGCAAAAACGAAATGGAACACGGAGCCCAACACGGAACGGAAAGGCGGGATGCGAAATACAACGGATGGTAAAACCGAGGGCGGCCCCAAATTGGGCTCTGTTATCTGCCGGGCTGCTGCGGGATAGCCGACCAGGAAGGCCCCACCTTGGACGGCAGCAGGAGGGGCACAAATAAAAATGCCCCACAAAAGCCCCACAGAAATTGAAACGCCAAAAAGCAAAAGGGCCTAGCCGAAGCTAAGCCCTTGTTTTGTTTGGTCGGCGTGAGAGGATTCGAACCTCCGACCCCTTCGTCCCGAACGAAGTGCGCTACCAAGCTGCGCTACACGCCGTTGTCTGCGGGGCGTGAATTTACCGAAAGCCCAGCTACCATGCAAGTGTTTTTTGGCTGGTTGGGCATGCTGCTGATGCGTTCGCGCAATTAATGGTCAGGACGGCGCTCACCGCCGTCCTGCGCCCCCTCTTAGCGCAGCAACTGCTGGATTTCGGCGTCCTTACGCTCCAGATAATGAGTGGAGTGAATACGCCGTATGGTGCGGGATTTACCGCGGATCAGCAGGGTTTCGGTGGTGGCCAGCACACCGTCACTGGTGATGCCGTCGAGCAGATCCCCCTTGGTGATGCCGGTGACGGAGATGATGACGTTATCCGTCTTGGACATCTCCTCCAGCCGGTAAACATGGCCCACCTGGATGCCCATCTTGTCACAGCGGGCCACCTCCTCGGCGCCCAGACGACGGTTCTCGTCTGTGTTGCCCTTGACCTCATGCCGCGGCAGCAGGCGGCCCTGCATGTCACCGTCCAGCGCGCGCACCACGGCAGCAGAGACCACCCCTTCGGGGGCGCCACCGATGCAGTAAAGCAGGTCCACTTCGTTGTCTGGCAGACAGGTGAGGACAGAGGCCGCCACATCACCATCGGGGATGGCAAATACCCGGACGCCCATCTGCTGCATCATGGTGATGGCAGCATCATGCCGCGGCTTGGCCAGGGTGATGACGGTCAACCGCTGCAGCGGCTTACCCAGCGCCTGGGCAACCCGTTGCAGGTTCTCTTCCAGCGACAGATTGAGATCGATGGCTCCTTTGGCCTTGGCCCCAACGATCAGCTTTTCCATGTACATGTCAGGCGCCTTGAGGAAGCAGCCCTTATCACCGGCAGCCAGCACAGCCACGGCATTGTTCTGCCCCATGGCGGTCATGCGGGTGCCATCGATGGGATCCACGGCGATATCCACACCGTCCCCACCACAGCCGACACGCTCGCCGATATACAGCATGGGCGCCTCGTCGATCTCCCCTTCCCCGATCACGATCTCGCCATCGATCTCGATCTGGTTGAGCACGAACCGCATCGCGGCCACGGCGGCCCCGTCGGCGGCATTCTTGTCGCCACGGCCTAGCCACTTGTAGCCAGCCAGGGCGGCCGCTTCGGTCACGCGGGAAAACTCAATCGCCAGTTCACGTCTCATTTGTTCGTTTAACCTCATCTGGTCATCTGGATCTGGGGTTGGACGCGGCATTTTATCACAGGGCCAAACCTTTGCGCCCCCCTGTTTAGGGGCGCCATTCCCGCAATAGGGGCGGTTAATTGGGCGCCGTCAACACCATAAAAGCTTCACACCAACGTAACCCAAGTGTCACGACCAGCCCCTAGCATCTGCCCTCGCATTAACCCTCTTTTGCGTGACCCACATCATTAAGGAAATAAGATGAAAAAGTTCAGTGCCGTTGCCATCGCCCTGTTGGCCGCCACCAGCGCCCACGCTGCCGAAGTATTCAAGTCTGATGCCGCTAACGTAGACCTGTATGGCCGTGTCTATGCCGGTCATTTCTTCGGCACCAAGGACGAAGTCAACGCTGACGGTGACAGCATCAAGGATCACAGCGCCAAGATCGGTGCCAACCAATTCATCCGCTTTGGTGCCAAGGCCACCAGCGACATCGGCAACGGCCTGTCTGCCCTGGCCCAGTACGAAGCCCAGTTCAACATCGGTGACAAGGAAAAGACCCTCACCGGTGACAACGAAGGCAACCTGCGCACCCGTCTGGCCTTCGCCGGGGTGAAGGCCGATGCCGGCACCGTCACCTTCGGTCGTCAAAAGGGTTCTTTCGCATCCATCGCAGACTGGACCGACGTGGCCCTGTCTGACGGCTATGGCGCAGAAGCCATGGGCGACGGCACCGACAACTTCGCCACCGACCGCGCCGCCTCCGTACTGAAGTATGCCGGCACCTTCGGCGGCTTCGGTCTGGAAGCCAACTACAAGTTCGACGGTTCCGATACCGAAGATCAAAGCGACAAGAGCAATGCCGCCGCCTACGGTCTGGCCGCCTCCTACACCCTGGACATGGGCCTGAGCCTGGGCGCCGCCTACACCCTGGGTCAACGCGACGTGGGTGACGATGCCAAGATTTGGGTCATCGGTGCCAAGTTCGACAACAAGGCCCTGTACGCTGCCATCAACTACGCCGACGGCACTGACTTCCTGAAGAGTGGCACCGACAATACCGGTCTGGAAGCCGCTGTGGGCTATAACTTTGCCAATGGTGTCGGTCTGATGGCCGTATACAACAAGGGCGATAAGGATGTCTCCGGTACCTCCACCGACACCGTCGACTACTTCACTCTGGGCACCCAGTACAAGTTCAACAAGCAGCTGCGCGTCATCGGTGAATACCGCTTCAACCAGCTGGATGGTTACAAGGATGACTTCCAAGTGGCCGCACGCTACGACTTCTAAGTCTGGCTGCCGCACAAAAAGGCCCCATTGGGGCCTTTTTCATTTGGCGGGCGAGTGATATTGACTGACGATGGCACTGGAGGAGCGGTAGACATCCGGTATCTGATCCACGCCACTGACCGTAATGTCCAGATCCCGCAGCAACCCATCCTTGAGGCCATAGATCCAGCCATGAATGGCCAACTCCTGCCCCCGTTTCCAGGCGTTCTGCACTATGGTGGTGTGGCAGACGTTAGCCACCTGCTCCAGCACGTTGAGCTCACACAGGAAGTCCTGCCGCTCCTCCTCGCTCTCGATGGCGTCGATCTGCTCACGGTGCTTGAAGTAGACATCCTTGATGTTGCGTAGCCAGTTGTCGATCAGGCCATGTTCGGCATTGCGCATGGCGGCCATCACGCCGCCACAGCGGTAGTGGCCGCAGACGATGATGTGCTTGATCTTCAACACGTCCACCGCGTACTGCAGCACGGACAGACAGTTAAAATCGGTGTGGATCACCAGGTTGGCCACGTTGCGGTGTACAAACACATCCCCAGGCAACAGGCCCAGCAACTCGTTGGCCGGCACCCGGCTGTCAGAGCAGCCGATCCACAGGTACTCCGGCGCCTGCTGCGCCGAGAGCTTCTCGAAGAAGGTGGGATCTTCGGCCTTGATCTTCTCCGCCCACTGGCGGTTTTGTTCGAACAGATGACTCAAGAGCTGCATGGATCTCGTCTCCTTAGATTAATGGTCACCGACAGCCAACCCTGACCCTCGGGCTAAAAAAAAGGTCTCATTGCGAGACCTCTTTTTTGCGGTGAAAGCCTCTAGGCCTCCAGCACGCCTTTCAATTTGTTCATGGCGTTCTTTTCCAGCTGACGCACCCGCTCGGCCGAGACGCCATAGTGGTCGGCCAACTCCTGCAGCGTTAGCTTGTTATCATCCAGCCAGCGGGCCTGAATGATGTGCCGGCTGCGCTCGTCCAGCGCCTCCAGGGCAGTGGACAGCCGGTGCATGGCATGATGCTCCCAGTTGTCATGCTCGAAGCTGGCCGCCACGTCGGAGGATTTGTCCTCCAGATAATGCACGGGGGCAAAGCTGTCGCCTTCGTCGTCATCCAGGGCGTCGAAGGCCTGATCCTGGCCACTGAGGCGGGCCTCCATCTCGGTGACCTCGCGGGCTGAGACCCCCAGCTCCTCGGCCACGGCCTCCACCTCTTGCTGGGTAAACCAGCCCAGCCGTTTCTTGGCCTTGCGCAAATTGAAGAACAGCTTGCGCTGAGCCTTGGTGGTGGCCACCTTGACCATGCGCCAGTTGCGCAGCACGTATTCGTGAATTTCCGCCTTGATCCAGTGCACGGCAAAGGAGACCAGCCGCACCCCGACGCTGGGATCGAAGCGCTTGACCGCCTTCATCAGACCGATATTGCCCTCCTGGATCAGATCCGCCTGAGGCAGACCATAACCGGCATAACTGCGGGCGATGTGCACGACAAAGCGTAAATGAGACATAACCAGCTGGCGGGCTGCGTCCAGATCGCCATCTTGCTGCAACCGCTCAGCCAGCGCCCGCTCCTCCTCGGCCGTCAGCACCGAGATGCTGTTAACGGCCTGAATGTAGCCCTCGAGGCTACCCTGGGGAACCAGGATCAGGTTGTTCTGCATTGCTGTACCCATTTAATTCATACCTCAGCAAACCAGGTGCTCGGGCCAATTGGGCCCATGCTACGCCAGCGCGACGGCGCCGTTGTGGATTAGCATATATACAAAAAAAGGGGGGAACCCTCAAGTCCCCCCGAAATGCATGATATGTCTGGCTTTCAACGACCCATGCTGCCAAGTCAAAGAGAAGCAAATCTCCAAAACTCAGAATTAACCCTCACATACTCAGAGTGCGGGCGGGTCGAAAAAGTTCCTTCATCTTCAGCATTTTTTTAAAAATTTTATCAATCATTCACGGTGCTGCCGGCTCAATTTGCCGAATATGGCGCCATACGGAGAACATCGCCGCCACCACACCCAACAAGGCCGACACCCCTAGCAGCCCCAGGCTATCAACCAGCCCCAGGCCGGCTAAGCGAAAGTCGCTATGATACAGGGCCGCCAACGCCTGCACCTGGGCCTCGCTCCACAGCACCAGCACCTCGGTCAGCCACCAGGCCAGCATGCCGCCGATGAGGCCATACCAGAGCCCCATGTAGAGGAAGGGGCGCTGAATGAAGGCATCCGTGGCCCCCACCAGTTTCATCACCTCGATCTCGGCTCGTCGCCCCAGTATGTTGAGCCGCATGGTATTGGCCACGGTCAGCAGGACACCGATGAGCATCAAGCTGCCAAACGACAGCAGGGCGTGACGGATCAGGTCACCGATGCGGTTGAGGCGGCCCAACCAGGCCAGATCCAGCTTGGCCTGCTCCACCTCCGGCAGGTCGGAGAGACGCGCCAACAGCTGTGCCGCGGCCTCGGCGGTGCGCTGATCCTCCGCCGGCACCAGCTCCAGCACAGGCGGCAGGGGATTTTGGCTCAACAGGCTCAGGGCATCCTCAAAGCCCGAGAGGGCGGCGAACTCCTTCATCCCGGCCTCGGGAGAGATGTAGCGCACTGAGGCGATGGCCGGATCGCCCTTGAGCTGCTCGGTGAGCTGGGCGATGCCGCTGTCGTTCACCGACTTGTGCAGGAACAGGGTGATACGTCCCCCCTCCTGCCACTGGCTGGTCACCTGACTGGTATTCTGCAACATGACCCAGAAGGTGGCGGGCAGGGCCAGACTGACACCTATGACCCCCAGGGTGAGCAAGGAGGCGAAGGGAGCCCGCCAGATCTCCGCCAGACTGCGGCGGGCCTCCTGCCGATGATGATAGAGGGCTTGGCGCAATGCACTCAGCCAGCCCTGCCCATGACGCCTGCGGTTCATGCGGCCTCCCCATCGGCTACCAGGCGCCCCTCGTGCAGCCGGAGGGTGCGCAAACCACTGCGGGCGACCAGCGCCAGATCATGGGTGGCGATCAGCACGGACACCCCCACATCGTTGAACATCCGAAACAGCTGCATGATGTCGCGCGCCAAATCCGGATCCAGGTTGCCGGTGGGCTCGTCCGCCAGCAGCAGGGCCGGCTTGTTGACGATGGCCCGGGCAATCCCCACCCGCTGCTGCTCGCCGCCGGAGAGCATCAGCGGCAGGCAGGCCGCCTTGTCGTGCAACCCCACCTTGTCCAGCGCGGCGGAGACCCGCTTGTGGATATCCTGGGGCGCATAACCGTCGATGACCAGCGGCAGGGCCACGTTATCAAACACGGAGCGATCCATCAGCAGACGGTGATCCTGGAAGATGATGCCGATCTGGCGACGGATATAGGGGATCTCCTGCCGGCCGATGCGGGAGACATCCTGGCCGTGAAAGAAGATGCGCCCGGCACTGGGGCGCTCCATCACGCTGATCAGCTTGAGCAGGGTGCTCTTGCCAGCCCCTGAGTGGCCGGTGAGAAAGGCCATTTCCCCCTTGCGCAGGTGAAAATCCACCTTCTGCAGGGCCTGATGGCCGCCGGAGTACACCTTGCTGACCTGCTCGAATCGGATCATGGCTTAGGCTTCCTGACTAAAGAGCGCGGCAATGAAATCGTCGGCCTGGAAGGGACGCAGATCCTCGATCCCCTCGCCGACCCCGATGAAACGAATGGGGATGCCAAACTGATCCGCCACCGCGAAGATGATCCCGCCCTTGGCGGTGCCGTCCAGCTTGGTCAGGGTGATGCCGGTCAGGCCCACCGCCTCACCAAACAGCTTGGCCTGACTGATGGCGTTCTGGCCAGTGCCGGCATCCAGGGTCAGCATCACCTCGTGGGGCGCCTCCACATCCAGCTTCTTCATCACCCGGACTATCTTCTTGAGCTCTTCCATCAGGTGATTCTTGTTCTGCAGACGACCGGCGGTGTCGGCGATCACCACATCTATCTTGCGGGCCCGGGCCGCCTCGATGGCGTCATAGATGACGGAGGCCGAATCAGCGCCGGTATGCTGGGCAATCACAGGTATCTGATTGCGCTCCCCCCACACCTGCAGCTGCTCCACCGCCGCGGCCCGGAAGGTGTCGCCAGCCGCCAGCAGCACCGACTTGCCCTCCGCCTGCAGCTGCTTGGCCAGCTTGCCGATGGTGGTGGTCTTGCCCACGCCGTTGACCCCCACCATCAGGATGACAAACGGCTTGTGCTGAGTATCAATGACCAGGGGCTGGTTCACCGGTTGCAGTATGGCGTTCATCTCCTGCTTGAGCAGCTCCAGCAGAGCCTCGGCATCCTTGAGCTGGCGCAGGCTGGCCTGGGCGGTCAGCTTGTCCATGATGCGGCTGGTGGTGGCCACCCCCAGATCGGCGCTCAGCAGTTGGGTCTCCAGCTCCTCAAACAACTCGTCATCCAGCTGCTTACCACGAAACAGCGCCACAAAGCCGGCTCCCAGGTTCTCCCGGGTACGCTTGAGCCCCAACACCAGCCGGCTGAACAAACCGGCGCGCTTGGGCTTGTCCTGGGTTACCAGCAGCGCCGGATCCAGGGCCGGCGCCTCGACAGTGCTTTCTTGCTCGGCGTCAGCCTGGAGCGCCGCCGGCACGTCGACCTCCGCCTCCGGTGCCGGAGCTGGCTCCAGCACATCCGGCTCGGTCGGGGTGTTCGCCTGCTCATCCGACGCTTTGCCGCCGCTCAACCAGGAGAAAAATCCTTTCTTGGCCATTAAACGTACTCACTTGACTGGCGGGGCTGCTACACTAGCCGCCCCCTAGGCTATAGGTCACAAATAGGGCGCTTATACTATCACTTTTTTAGATGAAGAAACGCCATGCCTCCTCGTAAACCTCAACGGGCTGCGGCTCCGGCCACCAGTGGCGGACGCCGTGGATTTATTCGCCTGATCAGCGGGCAATGGAAGGGCCGCAAGCTGCCGGTGCAGGATGTGGAGGGGTTGCGCCCCACCACGGACAGGGTCAAGGAAACGGTGTTCAATTGGCTGGCCGGCGACGTGCGCGGCAGCCGCTGCCTGGATCTGTTTGCCGGCAGCGGCAGTTTGGGATTTGAAGCACTCTCCCGCTATGCCGACCGTGTGATCATGATTGAACGCGATCCCGGGGCGGCCCGCCAGCTGCAGCAGAACCTGCAGCAGCTGGGTTCCAGCCAGGCCCAGGTCATCCAGGCCGATGCCCGCCAATGGCTCAGCGGCCCGGCCCAGCCGTTCGATCTGGTGTTTCTGGATCCGCCGTTTCGCCAGGATCTGTTGCCCCAGGTCTGTCAGCTGCTGGAACAGGGCGGCTGGCTGGCGGATCAGGCGCTCATCTATCTGGAGCGGGAGCGCGAAGGTGAGCCGCCGGCGCTGCCGGTCAACTGGCGCCTGCTCAAGGACAAGCAGGCCGGCCAGGTTTGTTATCAACTCTATCTGCGCGAGGAGCAAGCATGAAGTTAGTGCTGTGGCTGGCCAAGATCATCATTCTGGGATTCTGGTGTGGCGCCATCTGGTTCACGCTGCATCCCCTGCCCGGCAAGCTCAGCCTGCTGCTGCCGGTGTTCGCCGTGCTGGTGCTGCTGGTGCATGGCATCCAGGCGGCCATCATGACGCTGGTGGCCAAGGATGTGATGCCCCTGCGCCGCAGGGATTATCTGTCGTTACTGCTGTTTGGCTTCTTCGCCATGCTGGAGCTGCGGGATCGCCTGCTGGCCGCCAGCCAATCCCACGCCCCCAAGCCCTAAGGCGGACTAGTGCAGGTACTGCTGGGCACCGTCCAGCAGCATCTGTACCGAGATCATCACCAGCAACATGCCCATCAGGCGCTCCATGGCCCGCAGCAGACGTTCCCCCAACAGCTTGTGCAGCTGTTCGTAGAACATCAAGATCACGGCACTGCCCCCCCAGGCCATCAGCAAGGCCAGGGTCCACTCCCCCATCTGTTGCGGGTATTGATGGGCCAGCAGCAGCAGGGCGGCCAGAATTGAGGGACCGGCCATCATGGGAATGGCCATGGGCACAATGAAGGGCTCCTCTCCCTCCGGCAGACCTGTGAGGCTGCCTTGCCCCGGGAAGATCATGCGGATGGCGATGAGGAACAGCACTATGCCGCCGGCGATGCTCACCGCCTCCTGCTTAAGGTTCAGCAGGTTGAGCAGCTCCTGCCCCAGAAACAGGAACAGCATCATCACCACCAGGGCGATCAGCAGCTCACGGATCATCACCTTGCGCCGCCGTTCAACCGGCAACGAACGCAACATAGACAAAAACACTGGTAAATTACCGACAGGATCCATGATCAGAAAGAGCATGACCGCCGCCGTGATGATATCCATTCGAAGTCTCGCTGTTTAACCGGATAAAATGTCGGCGGACTATAGCAGAAGGGGCCCACGGCTGCACCGGGGCCGACACAAGAAGGGAGGACAAGGTGACGGCGCCCGGGCGCCATCGGCAGGGATCAGTGCTGGCAGATGCGCTCGGCTTCGGTATTGAAGCCCTCGCCCTGAGGCACAAACTTGCCCTTGGCCTCCAGGAAGTCGATCAGCGCCGCCGCATCCATCCCCGCGGCGCTGCAGGTATGGAAACGGGCCTCAGCACCAAATTTGGCCACTATGGCCGCCTGCAAGCTCTCTTTACTGAAGCTGCCGCCCAGCTCCAGCATCATGTGCATGACCTCATGGCCGTGAATGGATTCGTGCATGGTGACTCCTTATGCGTGAGATGAAAAAAGAAACAATAGATACATATTTTACGCATCTTTCTTCATCTGTCACCCCTTACCGCCACAGCCCCTTCCCCGCCATTGGCGATCTGGATCACAGCATGACGGAAAACAGGTCCGAAAAATGAAACTTTTTTGAGCTTGGATGGCCTGAATCTCTATGTAGGCAGCAAGGCATTCGAAGGAGCAAGCATGGAACACGGCATCTACAGTTATCTGCCGGCCATTGAGATCATGATGTGCCATCTGGGGATGAGCTTCGATGAGGCGTGTGAAGAGATGGGTTTGTCCCAGGACGAACGCCTAAACCTGTTGCAGTTGCAGCAACAATCCTTGCCGGAATAGCGCGGCCACCCCAGAGGCGGGGCACGGCCGGCGATGAATAGCGGCCACAGGGTCGTGCCTGGTGGCTGGCCATAAAAGAGCGGGGGCGACTTGCGTCGCCCCCTAAGGTCTTAGTCGTTCTGTTCCCTGAACAGCATTGCTCCCTGCAATCCCTGACTAAGCTACTCCTTTAGTCTTTCCACTTCCCAATCCTTTGGGGTGTCCTTGTCGCCATCCTGGCCAAGCCCATCATCCCGGCGGCCTGCTCTCTCCCTCCTAAGGAGGTGTCCTTTACCACATCCTGTGGTGTTCCTTTCGCCTTACCCTGGCAGCCAATCTTCCTGACTGACTTCAGTGCGTCCCGGCAACATTCATACTAAGGATTTAGAGCTGGCTCACAAGTCCCCCTGGTAGCCACCTTGGCCAGCTTACAGAACAAAAAATAAAATAAATTCTTTTTATTCATAAACTTGAGGGAAATCACAGCATAAAATGCTACGCAATAAAAACGTTTTTACCCACAAACACCATGGCAAATATCCTACAAGCCACCATGGCATTTCGGCTGCCCGGTACATCTGGCCTGTTGGTGGTGGATAAAAAAGAACGGGGGCGACTGGCGTCGCCCCCTAAGGTCTTTGTCGTTCCAATCCATGAACGGCATGGCTCCCTGCACTCCCTGACTAAGCTAGTCCCTTAGTCTTTCCTGTTCCCCATCCCTTGGGCCATCCTGTTACCTTCCTGGCCTGAGTCCTCATCCTGAGGCTCTGAGCTCCCCTTCCCGGGGGTGTCCTTGACCACTGACAGTGGTATTCCCTGCGCCTTACCCTGGCAGCCACTCTTCCTGAATGACTTCTTGGTGCGTCCTGACAGGGTTAATACTAGGGTTTCCTGCTCGGCGAGCAAGCCCCTAATGGCAAGCTCCCTGGCATTCCCCCAGAGAGACCAGATAAAAATATTGTTTATTATGAATAAGATAAAAATAATGCGAGGCGATAGCCTGCCGGCGGAAAACGTTTTTCCGCACAAGAGGTAGGGCAAATATCCTACAGGCGGATGGGAAACCCATCAGGGGGCTGGCGACTCGGCCTGCATGAGGGCGGCGCCGGTGACTATCATCCGCAGCTGGCAGATCAGCCGCTCGGCCAACTGAGCACGCTCCGGTTCGCTCATGTCCAACGCCTCGGCGCCGGAGCTGAACACCAGGGTCACCATGCCTTCGGCCAGAATGAAGGCCATGGTCTGGGAATAGCCGGTTTGCCGTTGCTGGTATTCGGCCAGCTCGGCGATGAAGTGCTGGATCTCCCGCTGCACCGCCTGACGAAAGGCCGGCGAGGTGCCGGAACGCTCGCGTAACAGCAAACGAAAGGCGTTGGGGTTCTGGTCGATGAACTCCATGAAGGTGTGGACCGAGGTGCGGATGACGCTGCCACCGGTGGCGATGCGTTGGCGGGCCTGGCGCATCAGCTGACGCAGGGTGAGGCCCGCCTCGTCCACCAGGGTCAACCCCAGCTCTTCCATGTCGCGAAAATGGCGGTAGAAGGAGGTGGGGGCAATGCCCGCCTCCCGCGCCACTTCCCGCAGGCTCAAGTTGGAGAAGCTGCTATCGGCACTGAGCTGGCGAAAGGCGGCCTGGATCAGGGATCGCCGGGTCTTCTCCTTCTGCTCTGCTCTGATGCCCATCTCGTTCTCCTGCCCACAAAAGAGGGCAGATCATACTCGTTTCTGTTGAGGTGGGCAGCAGGGCTGAGCGCTTTTTGCACCCGGCCCCCCTCCCGGCGCCGGTCAGCGCGACGGCGACCCAGGGGCCGGCCATCTGCCGGCACACTCAGAACGCCGGGCCTGACTCACTGGCGTTGGGCCAGCCGGCGCTCCTGCATCAGCTGGTAACTGCGCCGGTAGGCCACGTAACGCAGCGTGATGTCGGTGACATAACGCACCGTCTCGCTGCCAATCCGGCTGGCGGCCAGCTGCTCCACATTGTCAAACCAGACATTGGGATCCAGCCCCTGCTTGGCCGCTTCCGCCCGCAGGCCGGCGATGCGGTTGGGGCCGGCGTTATAGGCCGCCAGGGTAAAGAAGTAGCGGTTGAGATCATCCATGTCCGGATCGGTGAAAAACTCATCCCGCAGCTGGGCCAGGTACTTGGCCCCGGCCAGGATATTGTTCTCCGCCGAGCCAATGTTGCTCACCTTGAGGTGGCGGGCGGTGGCCGGCATCACCTGCATCAGGCCCACGGCGCCCTGGCTGGAGCGGGCATCGCTGTCCAGGTTGGACTCCTGGTAGGCCTGGGCCAGCAGCAGCAACCAGTCGAAGTCGTACTCATCGGCATACTTTTGGAACAGGGGCGCGTAGCGGGCATAGCGGCCATCGCGCCAACCCAGATCATCCGGGTTGCTGGCGGCGTGACGCCGGGCCAGCTGAGCCGGCTGGGCAAGGTAACGCCGGAATAGCGCCTCGCCCTGGCGGGTGCCCTGGCGATAGTTCTGCAAAAAGTCGTTCACCGCCGCCGCCAGCTGGGGGCTCTGCTTACGAAACGCCCAGGCCAGCTCACCGTTCTCCCGCAGGCTCACCGCCTTGTGCACGGTCAGGTTGTTAAAGGTGCCCTGCCAGAGGGCGGCCTTCTGGCTGTCCACCACCGTATAGGGCAGACGGCCTTCACTCACCTGCTGCATCAGATCCACATCCTGCAGGGATTCATCCACCGTCTCGATATAGACGGGGGCCAAGCCCTGGGCCGCCAACTGCTTGTTGAGCTGCAGCAGGCTGTCGTAATAGCTGGCGCTGCGCCGCACCCAGACCCGCTTGCCAGAGAGCTCACTCAGCCGGGTCAGGGGTCGGATGCTGCGGCCGCTCACCAGCCACTCCTGGATCCCCTGATAGACGGGCTCGGAGAAGTCCACCAGAGCACGCCGCGATGCTGTGACTGTGCTGTTGGCGATCACCAGATCGCCCTCCCCTTCCGCCAGCATGCTGAACAGCTGATCGCTGCGCACCGGGATGAACACCACGTTTAGCTTGAGCTTTTGTCCTTGGAAATAGCGCTTGTTGAGCCATTTCTCAAAGGCACGAGCCTGCTGCACACTCAGCCCATCCTGCATCCCCTGATTGAGGAAGTAGTAGGCATTGTCATAGGCCACCAGCACCCGCAACACCCGCTCGTCCAGCAGCTGTTCCAGATCGCCCTTGATGATACGGGGCGCCTGTTCCAGCGGCATGGCCCACAGCGGCGTGGCCAGCACTAGCAGCAACAACAGGGTCAATCGTCGGTATCGGTTCATAAAATGTCCGCTTTCGGCCCTAGAAGCGGCGCATTTAACCCCACTCAAGCTGAACCGGGGCTGAACAAAAGGGGTGGCATGGGTGTAAAGCGAGGTAAAAACAGACAAAAGGGGCTCACTAGAGCCCCATTCAGGCAAGATTAGAGGGCGCGGGCCCGCATCTCAAAGATCAGCTTTTCGGCGGTGCAGCTAAACTGCAGCGCCGCATTCAAGACACCGGCATCGGCCTGCCATTGCGGCTGGATCACCACCTCGGCGCAGATCTGCTTGGCCAAGGCGGCATAGGGCGCCAGTTGCGCCAACGCGGCCTGTTCGCTGTCGGCTTCGATGGGTAGCAACAGGGTTTCATCCCCCTCGCCTATGATGGTTCCCACCTCGGCATAACAGCCACAGGAGTCGCAACACTCTTGAACTTGTTCGGTAACGGACATGACATCCTCCTTCACTTTTTCGTCGAACGGCCTGTCCGCCCGGCACCCGGGGCCTGACATTAAGGCCGCACAGCCTGTGTGTCATCTTAGCCCTTGATGCCCGCCAGATGAAGCATAAAGGCATACTCCCGGGCCAAATCCTTGAGCGGGGCATAACGGCCCGATTGGCCACCGTGCCCCACCGCCATGTCCATGCACAGCAAGAGCCAGTTGGAATCGGTCTTGTGGGCGCGCAGCTTGGCCACCCACTTGGCCGGCTCCCAGTACTGCACCTGGGAGTCATGAAAGCCGCTCACCACCAGCAGGTGGGGATAGGCCTGGGCCCTGACCTGGTCATAGGGGCTGTAGGACTTGATGCGCCAGTAGTCCTCCTCCTCCCGCGGGTCGCCCCACTCGTCGTACTCCCCCGTGGTCAAGGGCAGGCTCTCATCCAGCATGCTGGTGAGCACATCCACGAAGGGCACGGCCGCCACGGCGCCCAGATAGAGTTCAGGCCGCTGGTTGATCACGGCCCCCACCAGCAGGCCACCGGCACTGCCCCCCATGGCAAACACCCGCTTGGGATCCCCCAGGCCGCGGGCCAAGAGTCCCTCGGTCACATCGATAAAGTCGTTGAAGCTGTTGGCCTTGCAGGCCAGCCGGCCCTGTTCGTACCAGTGGCGCCCCAGCTCCTCGCCGCCGCGCACATGGGCGATGGCGTAGAGAAAGCCCCGATCCAGCAGGCTCAAGCGGGCAGCGTCAAACTCGGGATCCTCGCTCAGACCATAGGCGCCATAGCCATAGATCAGCACAGGCGCCTGGCGCAGATCCGCCAGATCCCGGCGATAGACCAAGGAGACGGGCACCTGGGCACCATCACGGGCCGACAGCAGCAGGCGCTGACTGGTGTAGGCCTCGGGATCGAACTCGCCCAGCACCGCCTGCTGTTTGAGCAGCCGCTGCGCGCCGCTGGCCAAGTCCAGGGCATAGAGGCCGCCGGCCGGGTCATGGCGCTGTAGCCGTAACGGCACTCACCGCTATGGGGGCAAGGATTGAAGCCCAGCCAGGTGACGTAGGCGGCATCGGCAAATTGCAGGGTGCGCACCGGCTGCCCCTGGGGGTCGAGCTGGCGCAGGCGGGTGAGGCCAGCCACCCGCTCCTCCACCAGGATGGCGCTGTCGAACCATTCGAAATCCTGCAGCAGCACGGCGTCACTCGGCGCAACAAGTGTCTGCCACTGGCGTGGGCTGGCCTCCGCCGCCCGGTAGAGGCCAAAGTTGGCGCCATCGCGATTGGAGCGGATGAGCCAGTGGCCAGCCAGATGATCGAGGTAATACTCGTGGCCTTCCTGGCGCGGCAGCAGGCAGTCCGGCTGGCCCGTGGGCGCATCGGTAGGCAGGCACCAGACTTCGGTGCTGAGGGTGCTCTCCAGGCAGATCAGCAGGTAGGCCTCGGAGCGACTCAGATCCAGGCTCAGGTAGAAGCTGTCGTCCAGTTCCTCATAGATGAGGCGATCCTGCGCCTGGGGCTCGCCCAGGGTGTGACACCAGAGCCGGCAGGGCAGCAGTGTCTCCTCATCCAGGGTGACGTAAAACAGCTGCCGGCTGTCGGCGGCCCACACCAGCTCGCCGCTGGTGTTCTCCAGCGCATCGGTCAGCCAGTCGCCAGAGGCCAGATCCCGCACCTGAATACGGTACTGGCGCCGGGCCCCCAGATCCTCGCTCACCGCCAGCAGGCGGTTGTCCGGGCTCACCGCCAGGCTGCCCAGCTGATAAAAGGGCTGGCCCGCCGCCGCTCATTGGCATCCAACAGCGGCTCAGGCGTGGCCGCCAGATCCGGCAGCCGCTCGTAGACGGGGTGTTCGGCGCCGGCGTCGAAGCGGTGACGATACCAGAAGCCCCGCAGCCAATAGGGCACCGACAGCTCTGTGGGTTGCAGACGACCGGCCATCTCGTCGTACAGGGTCTGTTGCAGCGGCTGCGTCTGCGCCAGCACCGCCTGGCTGTAGGCATTTTCCGCCTCCAGATAGGCCCGCACCGCCGGATCCTGACGGCTGTCATCCCGCAGCCAGAACCAGGGGTCCTGGCGTTGGTCACCGTGCTGCTCGTGGACATGAGGGTGGCGGGGAGCCAGGGGCGGTAAGACAGGGGTCATGCGGTACTCATTGTTGGGCGTTGGACAGAAGGTGCCCATGCTAGCAAAGGTCATCCGACAACCCCAGCCTCAGACGCCCTGCGGTAGGCAAGCGGGGCAATTCCTGCTAGCGTGATCAGGCCGATGTTGTCTCAGGTTGTGTGTCGATGAAGAAAGTGCTTGTCCTGTTCGCCCACCCCAGTTTCCAGCGATCCGTGGCCAACAAGGCCCTGCTGGCCACCCTGCGCCAGATGGAAGGGGTGACGATACATGACCTCTATCAGCAGTATCCCAGCATGTTCATGGACCCGGCCCGGGAGCAGCGCCTGCTGCGCGAGCACGACATCATCGTCTTCCAGCACCCCTTCTACTGGTACTCCTGCCCCGCCATCCTCAAGGAGTGGATGGATCAGGTGCTCGAATACGGCTTTGCCTTCGGCCCCGAGGGCAAAGCCCTGCATGGCAAGCTGTTGCTGTCGGTGATCACCACAGGTGGTAGCGGCGCATCCTACGCGCCCCAGGGGCATAATCGCCATCCCATCACCGACTACCTGCTGCCGTTTCAGCAGAGTGCCTGGCTGTGCGGCATGCACTGGCTGCCCCCCTTCGTGGCGTACGCCTATCACAGCCTCGCCGATGGTGAGCACCTGCCGGTGATCTCCCGCCAGCTGCGCCAGCTGCTGCTGGCCCTGCAGGAGGAGCGGCTGACCCTGGCCCAGTGCCAGCAGGCCCAGCTCCTCACCGATCTGCTGGAGGTGCTGTAAATGGAGCAGGGTCTGCTGCTGAGCGCCTTCATCTTTCTGAGTGCCGCCGTCATCTCGGTGCCCATCGCCCGCCGCCTGGGGCTGGGTTCCGTGCTGGGCTACCTGATCGCCGGCGTGTTGATCGGCCCCTTCCTGCTCAACCTGGTGGGGGACGCCAACCACGTGATGCATGTGGCGGAGTTCGGCGTGGTGCTGATGCTGTTTCTCATCGGTCTGGAGCTCAAGCCGGCCCTGCTGTGGCAGCTCAAGGGCCCCATACTGGGGGCGGGCGGCAGCCAGGTGCTGCTCACCACCGCCCTGGTGGGGCTGGTGGCCCTGGTGCTGGGCCTCTCCTGGCGCCAATCGCTGGCCGTGGGCATGATACTGGCCCTCTCTTCCACCGCCATAGTGCTGCAGAGCCTCAACGAACGCCGGTTGTTGAAGACCGAAGCCGGCCAGACCAGCTTCGCCGTCTTGCTGTTTCAGGACATCGCCGTGATCCCCATGCTGGCCCTGCTGCCCCTGCTGGCCACCCAGACCCCGGCAACGGTGAGCGAGACGATGGGCGGCTGGCAGGATGGCCTGCTGGTGGCGGCCGTCATCTTCGGCATAGTGCTGGGGGGGCATTACCTGATGCGCCCCGTGTTCCGCTTCATCGCCCAGTCTGGCATGCGGGAGATCTTCGTCGCCGCCGCCCTGCTGCTGGTCATCCTCATCACCTTGGCCATGCAGTGGGTGGGGCTCTCCCCGGCCTTGGGCACCTTCCTGGCGGGCGTGGTGCTGGCGGAGAGCGAATACCGCCATGAGCTGGAAGCCAACATAGAACCGTTCAAGGGGCTGCTGCTGGGGCTCTTCTTCATCTCGGTGGGGGCCGGCATCGACTTTGACCTGTTTGCCGAGCAGCCGCTGATGGTGCTGGGGCTGCTGGGGCTGCTGCTGGCCATCAAGTTTGCCGTGCTGCAGGGGGTGGGCGGCCTCTCCCGCCTGACCCCGGGCCACCGCTGGACCTTTGCCCTGGCCCTGGCCCAGGGCAGCGAGTTTGCCTTCGTGCTCTTCTCCTACGCCGGCCAGGTGAACCTCTTCTCCCGTGCCCTCACCGACACCCTGATCCTGGTGGTGGCCCTCTCCATGGCCCTCACCCCCTTGCTGCTGATCGTCAATGAGCGGCTGATCCAAGGGCGCTGGCAGGGGGAGATGGAGGCGCCGGAGGCGGACACCATAGACGACAACGACAACCCGGTGATCATCGTCGGCTTCGGTCGCTTCGGGCAGATCGTCGGCCGCCTGCTGCATGCCCACGGCATCGGCACCACGGTATTGGACAACGACGTGGGCCACATAGAGATGCTGCGCAAGCACGGCTACAAGGTCTTCTACGGCGATGCCGACCGGCTGGATCTGCTCTACGCCGCCGGCGCCCACAAGGCGCGTCTGCTGGTGGTGGCGGTGAGCAACCAGACCAAGTCCCTCGCCGTGTGCGAGCTGGCTCACAAGCACTTCCCCAAGCTCAAGCTGCTGGTGCGGGCGGTGGACCGACCCCACGCCCACCAGCTGTTGCAGCTGGGGGTAGACACCATCTACCGGGAGACGGTGGGCTCGGCGGTGGATCTGGGGGTGGCCGCGCTGCAGTCCCTGGGCATTCGCGCCAACCAGGCCTGGCGCGCCGGCCAGACCTTCAAGCAGCATGACGAGAAGCTGCTGCGGGAGCAGACCGCCTTCCTGGACGACGAGAACATGTACATCACCAAGAGCGTGCAGTACCGCCATCTCCTGGCGCAGATGCTCCAGGCCAACCAGGAGGACAGACGCGGTGAGCTGATGTCCGCCTGGGAGAACGATCTGGAAGAGCAAAACCGCCAGCAGCCCCCCGCCGACCCGCCAGAGGATTCCAAATGAGTTACCTTGCCTTAAAACATGCCCATGTGTTGTTTGTTGTCGTGAGCCTGCTGCTGTTTGCCGGTCGCTGGCTGATGAGCCTGCTGGGGGGCAACTGGCGCCGCCACCGCTGGCTGCGCATCCTGCCCCATATCAACGACACCCTGCTGCTGGCCGCCGCCGTGGCCATGGTGCTGCAGATCCACCGTTACCCCTTCGTCAACAGCAGCGTGCTCACCGCCAAGGTGCTGGCCCTGCTGCTGTATATCGTCCTCGGCCACAAGGCCCTGGCTCGCGGCCGCTCCCTGGCCGGCCTGGGCTGGGGGCTGGCCGCCCTGGCCAGCTTTGGTTATATCGTCGGGGTGGCGATCACCAAGCAGGTGCTGCCCTGGGCCTGAGGAAGGAGTCCATTTGCCTCATACGAGGCCCTGCCGGCCTAGATGTATGCACCGTATCTGGTTGAATTGAGTCAGTTTGTGTCCGCGCCGCCTTTATCCACTATTTCGATCATCCCACCTCCAGCTTGGCGGAGGCGGGCCAAGGGGGACCATGCTGTCCCCCTTGGCAATCCCCAGCAATCCCTACCCGCTGGCCCTGCGGGTTCCCTCGTCCATCGGGCCGGCTTTTCGGTCGTTATCGACGTGTTCCCAACACGACGATAACTCGCTCGGCATCCTTGCCTCGCGCCCGGCCAGCCCGCTCTCCTCGGCCCGCGGCAAGGGATAGATCCCATCAGCAGCTCAGGTGAAATAGCCATGACTGATTGACCCGTTCAGAGCAATAAGCACGAAGGGGCGTAACCCCGGCCGACCTTACCTCTGCGTCTTTGTATGGTGAGTGGCGAGGTAACCAATAACAAACGGCGCCGCGGCGCCGTTTGTTATTGCAGTGCGGATCAGACCGGCACGCCCAGGATGACCTGGCTGGCCTTGAACAGCACGCTGGCGGGCTTGCCGGCGGTCAGCTGCATCTCGGCCACCGCCTCGTTGGTCACCACCGCCTTCACCTGGCTGCCGCCGGCGAGGGTCACCACCACCTCGCTGTTCACCGCGCCGGGCACCACGGCGGCCACGCTGCCGCTTAAGTGGTTGCGGGCGCTAAAGCGCAGGCCGCTCTCGTCCGCCAGCACCATGATGCCGGGGGCCTTGACGAACGCCTTGGCGACCTTACCCACCGCCAGCCCCAAGGTCTTGACGCTGGTCTCGGTGACCACGGCGACGATAGTGTCGCCACCGTCTGTGGTCAGACTCACCTCGGCATGAACCGGTCCTTCGGTGATGGCACTGATTTTGCCTTCAAATACGTTACGGGCGCTGATGCTCATGGGGAACTCCTTGTGAAAATACTCAATCGACACTTTTCCGTCATTGGCGCTATATTGCCAAAAACACAGCGAAATCAAGTGACTTCAAGGGGAGACTACGCCTTGGCGCCGTATGATTACCAGCATAGCGACCCAATGTTTTAGTTTTGCAGTAAAACCGCCAAACCCGTTATATAGGACACAACATGTCGACATCGTCCCAACCACCCCGTCTGCTGGGGGAGCTGAAACTTTGCACCGAGGTGGGCCCCTTCCTGGGGGACACCCGCATCCGTCTGCTGGAGGCCATCGACCGGCTGGGCTCCCTGAGCCAGGCGGCCAAATCCCTGCCGCTGTCCTACCGCGCCGCCTGGGATGCCCTGGATGACATGAACAACCTGGCCGAGTCGCCCCTGGTGATCCGCACCACAGGCGGCAAGCAGGGCGGCGGTACCCAGCTCACCCCCTATGGTCGGCAGATAGTGGCACTGTTTCGCGCCATGGAGGCGGAGTACCAGCAGACCCTGGCCAGGCTGCAACAGGCCCTGCCCAAGCCGGATCCCGCCGGCGGCGCCGCCGAGGTGCGGGATCTGCGCCGCCTGATCCGCCGCCTCTCCTTGAAGAGCAGTGCCCGCAACCAGTTCATCGGTACCGTGGTGGCCATGCGCACCGGTCCCGTCGACTTCGAGGTGAGCCTGGAGCTGGATGACCGGCAGCAGATCCACTCGGTGATCACCCGGGAGTCCGCCGAGAGCATGGGCCTGCAGCTGGGCGGCGAGGTGTACGCCCTGATCAAGTCCCACTCTGTGCTGCTGGTGACCGAAGCCGGGCTGCGGCTGTCGCCACGCAACCAGCTGTGGGGCGAGATCACCCGCATCCACAACGGGCCGGTGAACAGCGAGGTGGTGCTGGCCCTGCCCGGCGGCAAGCACCTGTGTGCCGTCATCACCCGGGAAAGCGTGGATCAACTGGGCCTCACCGAAGGCATGGCGGCCTGCGGCGCCTTCAAGGCCTCGGCCGTGTTACTGTGCAGTCACGATTAACAGGACGTTCCTCACATGGATGTAGTACTCAGCGATAACCAACTGCAGGCCCTGCTGGCCGACGACGTGCCCTATGGCGATCTCACCAGCCAGGCCCTGCCCCTGAGCCCGGCGCCGGCCTGGATGCATTTTACGCCCGGGCGGCCATGACCGTCTGCGGTACCGAAGAGGTGGCACGCCTGTGTGAGCTGCACGGCCTGAGCCCAGCGCTGCATGCCCCCTCCGGCCAGGTCGCCCCCCCCCGGCACCCTGCTGCTGGCGGTACAGGGGACGCCGGTCACCCTGCTCAAGCTGTGGAAGGCCAGCCAGATCCTGCTGGAGTGGGCGGCGGGCCTGGCCAGCGCCACCGCCGAGATAGTGGCGGCGGCCGGCGGCGTGCCGGTGGCCTGCACCCGCAAGCAGACCCCGGGCAGCAAGGCCATGAGCGTCAAGGCGGTGCGGGCCGGTGGCGGCATCGTCCATCGCCTGGGGCTGTCCGAGAGCCTGCTGTTGTTCGCCGAACACCGCCAGTTTCTGGCCGAGGCGCCGGAGGTCACCCTGGCCCGGCTGGCCCGCCAGCACCCGGAGCAACGCCGCAGCATCGAGGTGCACGATCTGGACGACGCCCGCCGCTGGATCGCCGCCGGCGCCGAGATGCTGCAGCTGGACAAGTTCTCCACCAGCGAAGTGGCACGCTGCGTGGCCCTCTGCCAGGAGCTGGGCCGCCGGCCACTGATCGCCGCGGCGGGTGGGGTGAATGCCGGCAATGCCAAAGCCTATGCCGCCGCCGGCGCCGATCTGCTGGTGACCTCGGCGCCCTACTGGGCCAAGCCGCGGGATGTGCAGGTGCGCTTCACCCCGGCCACCGAGGCGAGCCTATGAGTCCGATGGACTGGCAGGCCCTGCTCATCACCCTGAAGATGGCGGTGCTGGCCACTAGCCTGTTGCTGCTGCTGGCCACCCCCCTGGCCTGGTGGCTGGCCACCACCGCCTCCCGCTGGCGCCCCTGGATCAGCACCCTCACCACCCTGCCCATGGTGCTGCCCCCCACGGTACTGGGCTTCTACCTGCTGATCCTGATGGGCCCGAGCGGCCCCCTGGGTCGCCTGACCGAGACGCTGGGGCTGGGCACCCTGCCCTTCACCTTTACCGGTATCGTGCTGGGCAGCGTGGTGCACTCCCTGCCCTTCGTGGTCCAGCCGCTGCAGAACGCCTTCGCCGCCATCGGCCCCCGCCCCCTGGAGGTGGCCGCCACCCTGCGGGCCGGCCCTGGGACACCTTCTGCTCGGTGGTGCTGCCCCTGGCCCGTCCGGGCTTCATCACCGCCGGGGTGCTGGGCTTCTGCCACGCCATCGGCGAGTTCGGCGTGGTGCTGATGATAGGTGGCAACATCCCCGGCAAGACCCGGGTGCTCTCCACCCAGATCTACAACCATGTGGAGGCGCTGGAATACGCCCAGGCCCACTGGCTGGCCGGCGGCATGGTGCTGTTCGCCGCCCTGGGGCTGCTGCTGATCTACGGCTTCGGCCAACCGCGCAACGGAGGCCGGCCATGAGTCAGATAGAGGCGCAGTTTCGCGTGGTGCGGGACGGTTTCACCCTGGATGTGGCCCTGAGCCTACCCGGTGAAGGCATCAGCGCCCTGTTCGGCCCCTCCGGCTCCGGCAAGACCAGCTGCCTGCGGGCCATCGCCGGCCTGGAGCGGCTGCCCGGTCGACTGCAGGTGGGGGACGAGATCTGGCAGGACGACAGCCGCGGCCTGTTTGCACCACCCCATCGGCGAGCCATCGGCTATGTGTTCCAGGAGGCCAGCCTGTTCCCCCACCTGAGCGTGCGGCAGAACCTGGATTACGGCCGCCGCCGGCTGGCCGCCGGTGTCCCCCCGGGG
>JAJOIN010000119.1 GCA_021209335.1 Aeromonadaceae bacterium | reverse complement strand
AGGACAGGCGTGAATGAAGTCGAGAGCTTGGTCGATACGCATAAAAAAATCCGAAACCCAACAAGGAGTTTCGGATTCTTACACAGCCTGAGGATCGGTCAATGGATCCTTAACTGATCGGCATTACTGCAGATGCAGGGCTTTTTTGTCTCTGGCTGGGCGCGCAGGGTGGCCGCGCTAGCGGCCCTCTGCCGCCTTAAGGGGGAGGCGGCTCACTGGCCTTTTGTCCCAAGTGCTGGAAGCGCAAATCCTCTTCGATGGTGACCGGGATCTCCTGCCGTTTACCGTCACGCAGCACTGTGAGGCGCACCAACTGGCCGGGTTTACTCTCGGCGATGCGATCCATCACGGCGCGCACCCCCCTGCAGCGGTTGATCATCGATCATCAGCAGCACATCGCCACGGGCCAGGCCGGCCTTGGCCCCCGGTCCATTTGCATCCAGGTTTTCCACCACCAGACCACTCAGCTCCCCCAGATTAAGCAGGCGGGCGGTGACCGCATCCACCTCCACGGTGGAGACCCCCACATAGCCACGTGAGACGCGACCATTGGCGATGAGCTCGGTCATGATGCGCCGCGCCAGCCGGTAGGGAATCGCAAAGCTGATGCCATAGCTTTCCTGATTGCTGCTCAGGTGATAGGCGGCAGTGTTGATGCCCACCAGTTCGCCGCGGGTGTTGACCAGGGCGCCGCCTGAGTTGCCGGAGTTGATGGCCGCATCGGTCTGCAGCAGATCCTGGCGGCCATTGCTGTCGGGCCCCATGGAGCTGAGGCCGTTGCGGCCGGTGGCGCTGATGATGCCCTGGGTGATGGTCTGCCCCACGTTATAGGGGTTGCCAATGGCCAGCACCACATCGCCGACCTGAGGTGAGCGATCCTGATCCTGGGGAATCACCGGCAGGTTGTCGGCGCTGATGCTGAGTACCGCCAGATCGGTAGGCACATCAACCCCCACCAGATCCGCCGTGAGGATGCGGCCATCCTGCAGCGCCACTATGATCTGGTCGGCATCGGCAATCACATGGTAGTTGGTGAGGATCTGGCCCTTGGCGGTCATGATGACACCCGAGCCCAGGCTCTTGGGGCGCAGCTCGGTGTCGTGGCCTTCGCGCAGGGTGCGCTGAAAGCTGCGGGTGTAGATATTCACCACCGCCGGCCCGGCCAGGCGGACGGCGGCGGCATAGCTGATGGGGGGGGCGGAGAGGATCTCGCTGCCGTAATCGCCAGACTGGTATCTGAGCTTAGGGAAGGCCAGCAACAGCAAGGCGGCGACCACGGCTCCCAGCAGGCAGGCCTTGATGAGATAGGCGAGCAGGGACGTCAGTTTCATGGGCGGCGTATCGACTCCAGGTAAAAAGCATGGCCGCTCGAAAGCGGCCATGGCGGTTAGCGCAGCACCAGATAGAGACTGGAGTTATCGCGCTTGATGTTGATGGCCAGCAGCTTGTGCTTGCCCTTGAGCGCCTTGCGCAGGTCGTCCAGGCTCTCGGTGCGCATCCGGTTGACCCCAAGAATGAGATCGCCTTTGCGTAGGCCGGCGGCCGCCGCGGCAGAGTTCTCTGCTACCTCCTTCACCAGCACACCGGCCGGCTTGCTGCCCGGTTCACTGTCGGTGAGGGTAGCGCCATCCAGGGCCGAGTGCAGCACGCTCGCCTTAGCCTCGGTGAGATCCGCCTGCTTGAGGGTGACGGTCACCGTCTGGTTCTTGCCATCGCGGATCAGACCCAGCTTGACCTGCTTGCCGGCACCCATGGTGGCGATCTTGGCCCGCAGTTCGCCAAAGGAGCTAACCGGATTGCCGTCCAGGGTGACTATGATGTCACCGGCCTCAATGCCGGCCTCTTGGGCGGCAGAACCTGGCATCACCTGATTGACGAAGGCGCCTTTTTGCTTGTCATAGCCGAACGTCTTGGCCAGATCACTGGTTAGCTCACCCCCGGCGATACCCAGTATGGCTCGGCGGACTTCACCGTATTTGACCAGCTGCTCCATCAGGTTCTTCACCATGTTGGCCGGAATGGCAAAGCCGATGCCGATATTGCCGCCATTGGGCCCCAGGATGGCGGTATTGATGCCGATGAGCTCACCCTTGAGGTTCAGCAGGGCACCGCCTGAGTTGCCGGAGTTGATGGCGGCATCGGTCTGGATGAAGTTCTCCAGGTTCTCGATGTTGAGGCCGCTGCGCCCCAGGGCGCTGATGATGCCGGAGGTGACCGTCTGGCCCAGGCCGAAGGGATTGCCGATGGCGATGGCAAAGTCACCCACCTGCAGGGCATCGGAGTTGGCCATGGGAATGGCGGTCAGATCCTTGCCGTCGATCTGCAACAGGGCAATGTCCGATTGACTGTCTTCGCCTACCAGTTTGGCCTTGAATTCACGGCCATCCTTGAGGGTGACCATGATTTCATCGGCCTCATCAATCACGTGATGGTTGGTGATCACATACCCCTTGTCGGCATCCACTATCACCCCTGAGCCCAAGGCCTGGAAGGGCTGCTCCTGCACCTGCTCGCTGGGCATGTTGGGGCCAAAGAAGAAGCGAAACGGCTCGGGAATGGCTTGGCGGGTGATCTTCTTGCCGGAGACGGAGATGTTGACTACACCAGGCGAGGCTTGGTTGACGATGGGCGCCAGACTGGGCAGTGCCTGACCATCGATAGCCAGTGGCAGGGCGGCCTGGGCCGCGATAGGGCCAAGGATCAGGCCCAGACTCAGGGCAAGGGCACACACAACAGGACGGGTTGAACGCATTACTCTCTGCTCCTATACATGATAAGTGATTGTGCAATCACACTATTATGACAATGGACAAATCAAATGGTTCCTAACCGGTTTTCTGCTGGTCCTTCAGCAACCCAGAGGGTTCGCCTGAATAATCAAGCGGCTGGACATCGACACCATATTCATCAAGGGTTCCATTGGTGTCAATCTGCTCATGTTTGAAGCTGCCATTCTCCCCACACAACTTCTGGTTTTGCTCGGCCATGTACTGGTAGAGGCGCTGATATTGCTCATCCAGTTGCTCCAGCAGGGCCGCCGAACCGGTGAAGTGATCGCCAATGTCGCGTTTGACCTGCTCCAGCTCCTTGCGGGACTTGTTGTAAGCGGTCTGCAGCTTGGCGGCATCGCCGGCGCGGGAGGTGAAACGGCCTATGATGAAGCCCACCACCAGGGCCACCAGAACGGACAGGATCAGAGTGAATTCATTCATAACAACACCTTAAGGCTGACTGGCGTGAAACGTAAGCCGGCTCACTATAGCTTGTCGCTCCGGGTGACGGTACTGCTTTTGCCCCTTGAGCCCCTCAGGGAGCGGGCTGGATCACGGCCGGCACCCGGTCCTGGTTCGGCATTGCGCCTCTGTCAGCAGGAATGCCTTGCCAGCGTGGGCATTTGTTCGTCAAAATACGCCGCTTGTCTGTGCCGGGGGCATCCGGCGTAACAGGCATGGGCCGGGCGGCTAGAAATTTCATGGGCAATGAAATTTCAAGGTGATTTCTTGGGCGACTTTACCTATAATCGCCCGGCCCACGTTACAGGCCGCCAATCTGGCGGTACTAGCATTTGAGACCTGCTTGTATTCGAAGGGATACGGGGGGACTTCGTTCATTGTGTGTGGGATGTCCCTACGCATGATTATTACTTCACAGGTAATATGGGTTTAGCTAAATGAAAACTTTCGTTGCCAAGCCAGAAACCGTAAAGCGTGACTGGTATGTTGTTGACGCCGATGGCAAGACTCTGGGTCGCCTCGCTACCGAAATTGCTAGCCGTCTGCGCGGCAAGCACAAGCCGGAATACACTCCGCACGTCGATACCGGTGATTACATCATCGTGATCAACGCCGAGAAGGTCGCCGTAACCGGTAACAAGGCTGCGGCCAAGATGTACCACGCTCACTCCGGTTTCCCCGGTGGCATCAAGTCGATCAGCTTCGAGAAGCTGATCGTCCGTAAGCCCGAGATGGTTATCGAAGCTGCCGTTAAGGGCATGCTGCCGAAGGGTCCGCTGGGTCGTGCCATGTTCCGTAAGCTGAAGGTTTACGCAGGTGCAGAGCACAACCACGCTGCTCAACAACCTCAAGTACTGGATATCTAATACGGGATTAGGCAAATGGCAGAAAATCAATACTACGGTACTGGCCGTCGCAAAAGCTCCACTGCTCGTGTGTTCGTCAAGCCCGGTAGCGGTAACATCGTGATCAACAAGCGTTCTCTGGAAGACTACTTCGGTCGTCCGACGGCTCGCATGGTCGTCCGTCAACCGCTGGAGTTGGTCGAACTGAGCGAAAAGCTGGATCTGTACATCACCGTCGTTGGCGGTGGTATCTCCGGTCAAGCTGGCGCTATCCGTCACGGTATCACCCGTGCTCTGATGCAATACGACGAGACCCTGCGCGGTACCCTGCGCAAGGCCGGCTTCGTGACTCGTGACGCCCGTCAGGTGGAACGTAAGAAGGTCGGTCTGCACAAGGCGCGTAAGCGTCCGCAGTACTCCAAGCGTTAATTCGCTTGCGACTCTGGTCGAGAAAACCCGGCAGCGATGCCGGGTTTTTTTTCGTCACGAAAGCGGGCTTGGCCAAAGGGCTTTCTACTGAAGAATGTCACACAAGGCCTGCTCAAATGGCCCAAAATCTGGTAGACTTTTTCGCCTGCTTTGCTGCCGAACGGTCAGCCTTACAGCATTAGTGCCGAGTCGGATCAGGAAAGGCCCAGCCTTACCCTGATCGGGATAGGCGCGTAGATAATTTTCAATGAAGGTCAGTGCGTCTTCATTGTTTTTGTTTTGAATGTGAATCGGAGGGGTCAATGGCTTTCGCTGCCAACAAACGTTCAATTATGACTCTGTTTTCTGGGGCCAATGACATGTTCAGTCATCAGGTACGTATCGTGCTGGCCGAGAAAGGGGTCAGTGTCGATATCGTGCAGGTGGATGTGAACAACCTGCCCGAGGAGTTGTTGGAGCTAAACCCCTACAACACAGTACCCACCCTGGTGGATCGGGACCTGGTGCTCTATACCTCCCGCATCATCATGGAGTATCTGGACGAGCGCTTCCCTCATCCTCCCCTGATGCCCGTGTATCCGGTGGCGCGGGGTAACAGCCGTCTGATGATGCACCGCATCGAGCTGGACTGGTACAGCCTGGTGGATCGCATTCAGGCCGATGGCGCCGATGCGGACGCGGCGCGCAAGGAGCTGCGGGAAGGGCTGCTGGCCATCGCTCCCATCTTTGCCGAGTACCCCTACTTCATGAGCGAAGAGTTCAGCCAGGTAGATTGCTACATGGCTCCCCTGTTGTGGCGTTTGCCGCAATTGGGCATAGAGCTGACTGGCAAGGGGGCCAAGGAGCTCAAGGGCTACATGACCCGACTGTTTGAGCGCGACTCCTTCCAGGCATCCCTGACCGATGTCGAGCGTGAAGTCCGCAGTGGGTTCTAAGCCATGACCCAAGAGATGACGCCCAGTCGCCCCTATCTGCTCAAGGCCTTTTTTGACTGGCTGCTGGATAACGAGATGACGCCGCACCTGCTGGTGAATGCCCGTGTGCCCCATGTGAAGGTGCCGATGCAGTACGTGCAGGATGGTCAGATAGTGCTGAACATAGCGCCCAGCGCCGTGATGGCCTTCACCATGGATCAGGCTGCCGTGAGCTTCAACGCCCGCTTTGGTGGCGTGCCGTTCCAGGTCTATATTCCCATGGCGGCGGTGCTGGCGATCCATGCCCGGGAAAATGGTGTCGGAACTTTCTTCCCTCCCGAGCCGGCTTATGAGGAGTGGCTCAAGGAAGTGGACACCGATGCCGCCGAGCAGCCAGGCCCGGATGATCAGCCTGAGCCGCCGCGGCCGGGTGGCCGCCCCAGCTTGCGGGTGGTGAAGTAACCTCACTCTCTGTTCCTCATAAATAAAAAAAGCCGAGCAACTCAATTGCTCGGCTTTTTTGTTACCTGACTCAGGCTGTTTTCTTGCTGCCCAGGCTGGGCCAGAGGGCATAGGGGCCATCCCCCAGCAGCGCCAGTACCAGTTGCAGCACAGCCCACAGCGCCGGGAACTCCCAGCCGCCATTCGGGCTGGAGAACACCCAGCCATTGCCGCTGTGTACGACCAGGGCTCCCAGGATCACCGGCAACTGCAACAGGGCCACCCAGCGGACTTGCACACCCAGGATCAGCAGCAGTCCGCCGCCGGCCTCTGCCGCCATGGTCAGCCAGGCGAAGACAGGTGGTATGCCGAGGGAGGCGAAGTAGCCGACGGTACCGGCGGGGGTAAAAATGAACAGTTTCATCAGGCCGTGGGCCAGGAACAGCAGGCCCAGGCTGACACGCAGCAGCAGGGTGGCGGTGGCGACATTGTTATTCATGATAGATATCTCCTTGTGACGTCTCGGTCGGATTGCTTGGCCTAGCGGCCGGTTTCGCTGGTGCCAAGCTGCACCGAGCGGTGTGAAAACGAGCCAAATTCAAAGCCAGAGATCGGGAAGCTCAAGGCATCCTCTGCCCGGCTGGCGCCCAGGGTGACAAACAGGGGCAGGAGGTGATCCGGGGTCGGTACCGACTCCTGTGCGCCGGGGGCTTGCTGCCAACGGGTCAAGCCGGCCCAGTCCCGCGCCAGCAGACGCTCCTCAACCCATTGATCAAAGGCGCTCGCCCAGGGGGCCACCACCCCTTCCGGGGTCCATTGCCGCAGGTTGTGTGTGATGAGGCCACTGCCGATGATGAGGACGCCCTGCTCGCGCAGTGGCGCCAGCAGCTCGCCCAGGGCCAACAGTTGGCCGGCATCTTGGCTGGGCAAGGAGATTTGCAGCAGGGGGATGTCGGCCTGGGGGTAGAGCCCCAGCAGCGGGATCCAGACGCCGTGATCCCAGCCTCGCTCGGGGCGCTCACTCACTTCCCAGCCCCCTATTTGTAGCAAGGCCCTGATCTGCTCGGCCAACTCGGGTGCGCCAGGGGCTGGGTATTGCAGCTGGTAGTAGGACTCGGGGAAGCCATAGAAGTCATACACCAGTGGTTGGGTTTGGGTGGCGCCCAGCATCAGGGGGCGGGTCTCCCAGTGGGCGGAAATCACCAGCAGCGCCTTGGGGCGCGGCAACGCCTGTCCCCAGGCTTGCCATTGGGCGAAGCGCTCCGGGTGCTCCAGGGTGAGCGGGCTACCGTGGCCGATAAAAATCACAGGCATGGTCATGGTCATGACTCCTCATTCTGCTTGGCCTCAGGGGCCTATGAGTAGATGATATGGTTTCCATTTTTTTGGGTAAGACGGCAAAAGTGGCACATAAAGTTGATGATTTGGAAACCATGGGCGGATCGCTGGCGGATGTCCGCGCCTTTTGCCGGGTGGTGGAACTGGGAACCCTGTCGGCGGCGGCCCGGGTGCTGGGGGAAACCAAGGGCAGTATCAGCCGCCGGCTACGGCGTCTGGAGCAGAGCCTGGGATTGAGTCTGCTGGCCCGGCACCCCCGCTCCGTGAGTGTTACCGGCGAGGGGCAGCTGTTTTACGGCAAGGCGCGGGAAGGCTTGCTGCTCCTGGAGGAGGCGGCCGAGTTGGCCCGCGCCCATCGCAGTGAACCGCGCGGGGTGCTTCGCATCACGGCCCCGCTGGATCTGGGTCAGGAGTGGCTGCCGCCCATCATAGTGGCCTTTGCCCGCCAGTATCCGCAGATCCGGGTGGAGTTACTGCTCAGCGATCAGCGACTGGATCTGGCCAGTCACCAGATCGATGTGGCATTACGGGCCACCGAAGGCGGCTTGCCGGACATGGGTTACAGCGCCCGGCCTTTGACGTCCCTGACCATGGGCTGGTTTGCCGCGCCTGACTATCTGGCCCAGGCGTCGGCTCCCGTGTGCCCGGAGGATCTGCACGGCCATGCCCTGAGTCCTGACCGGGGCGGGGGCTCAGGGCTGTCGGGTGCATCTGCGCCACGGGGGGGGGGAGGAGCAGTTGACCCTCTGGCCCAGGCTGCAGACCCTGGACTTTGCCAGCGTCTTGCGCTTGACCCTGTGCGGTGGCGGGCTGGGCTTGATGCCGTCCCTGGTGGCGGCACAGGGCGTGGCACGTGGCGACTTGCTGCCTGTGCTCACCGATTGGCAGGCGCCGGCGGCCGAGCTGTATCTCATCACCCATAGTGGCTTGCGGGCGCCAGCCCGGGTGCGGGCGTTCAAGGAGTTCCTGCTGGCGGCGCTGGCGACCGACTAGTCGTCCATCAGGCCGGCCAGCAGGCGGTTGAGGTAGCGATGCCCCAGTTCGGTGACCTGCCAGTGGGTGGGGGTTTCCTGGAGCAGTTCCCGCCGCAGCCCTTCGGCCAGCCGGGGCCGCACTGTGGCGACCTCCAAGCCGGTGCGGGCGCTAAATTCCACCTTGGGCACAGGTTCGAACAGCCGAAAGCGATTCATGAAGTACTCGAACGGCCGCTCGTCATGACTCACCTCCCAGCGTTGATCCAGCGCTGCGCGGCCTGGCTCCAGGTAGCCCTTGGGGTGCTTGACCTTGACGGTACGGCAGATGACGCCTTGCTCAGGCAGGCTGATCTTGCCGTGGGCACCGCAGCCGATGCCCAGGTAGTCGCCAAAGCGCCAGTAGTTGAGGTTATGCCGGCACTCAAACCCCGGCTTGGCGTAGGCGGAGATCTCATACTGGCGATAGCCGGCGGCCAGCAGCCGCGCATGTCCCTGTTCCTGGATCTCCCATAACAGCTCATCCTCCGGTAGCACGGGGGGCCTGGCGCCGAAGGCGGTATTGGGCTCTATGGTGAGCTGGTACCAGGACAGGTGGGGCGGCGCCAGGGCGATGGCCTGTTCCAGATCCGCCAAGGCTGCCGTAACAGTTTGTTGCGGCAGGCCGTGCATCAGATCCAGGTTGAAACTGCGCAGCCCCGCCAGGGCAGCCTGGCGGGCAGCGGCGATGGCCTCGCTGGACCCGTGGATCCGCCCCAGACGCTGCAGCTGTTCTGGCGCGAAGCTCTGCACGCCGATGCTGATGCGGTTGATGCCGGCGGCCACGTAACCCGGAAAGCGGCCGGCCTCCACTGTGCCCGGATTGGCCTCCAGGGTGATCTCGATATCCGGCGCGAAGGGGATCCTGGCTTGGATCCCCGCCAGCAGTTGCGCGATGCGCTCCGGGCTGAACAGGCTGGGGGTGCCGCCGCCGATGAAGATGCTGGCAAGGGCTCTGCCTTGTACCAGCCGGAGATCCGCCTCCAGATCCTGCAACAGGGCCACCACATACTCGGCCTCCGGCAACCCCTGGCGCAGGGCATGGGAGTTGAAGTCACAGTAGGGACACTTCTGCACACACCAGGGAATGTGCACATACAAAGACAGGGGCGGCAGGCTGAGCATCAATCGGGCTCGTTGAGCTTATTGAGCAGCTGTTGCAAGGCCTGGCCGCGATGGCTGAGGCGGTTTTTTTCCTCGGGGGCCAGCTCGGCGGCGGTACAGCCGGACTCGGGAACGAAGAAGATGGGATCATAGCCAAAACCGTTTTCGCCCATGGGCTCCAGGCCTATGATGCCGTCCCAGCTGGCCTGGCAGATGAGGGGGGTGGGGTCATCGGCATGGCGCATGTAGACCAGCACACACCAGTAGCGGGCGCTGCGCAGCACCAGGGGGACGCCTTCAAGCTCCTCCAGCAACTTCTCCAGGTTGTCCTGATCCGAGGCCTCGTCGCCGGCGTAGCGGGCAGAATAGACGCCCGGGCGGCCCAAGAGGGCGTCCACTTCCAGACCGGAATCGTCGGCGATGGCTGGCAGGCCGGTGATGCGTGCCGCATGGCGGGCCTTGATGATGGCATTTTCCACGAAGGTGGTGCCGGTCTCGGGGACGCTCTCCACCTGGAATTGACTCTGCGGCAACACCTCATACCCCAGGCCGCCCAGCAGGGCATTGAGCTCTTCGACCTTCTTCTTGTTGCCGGTCGCCAGCACCAGTTGTGACATCGCTTCCTCTCCCTCGTTTGGATGGCCGCCATGATAGCGGCAGGTCGAGGCAGGGGCCAGCGCAGATCCGGCATCAGACCCAGGCTTTTTGCCGCCTAAGCGCCATCTGCTGGCGTAGTTGATGCAAGGCGCGGGTTCGACTGAGGCTAAATCGTTGCCGCTGCTGCGGGCTGAGATCCGTGGCGGCCTCCAGGATGCGCAGCAGTTGGGCCAGCAGTTGCTTGAACTGGTTGTTGTGCGGCTGGCTGGGCCAGACCAGGGTGAGCAGCTCCAGGGCGATCAGGGTGTCTTTGGTCTGGGCACCAAAGCCCCGCAGCAACTGATTGGCCAGCTGCAGGGCGTGCAGGAAGTCCCGCTGTTCTATCGCCTGCTGACGGGCTTCCCGCAGATCATGCAGCGTCTGCTGGCGCATCAGCCGCCAGCCGCGAAATTGTGCCAGCAAGAGGCCCTGCGTGCGGGTCTGGAGCAGATCATCCCGTCGCTGCCAGGCCAGATCCAGCTGGCGTTCCAGGGCATTGAGGTAGTACTCGGCCCGCTCGGTAAGGCCGGTGAGCTCTGCCACCGAGGCACCAAATAGCAAGGTGGTGGCCGGGAGGGTCTCGTCGATGACCAGGGGCTCCACCAGATCCCTGGCCAGTTGGTAATCCTGGCGATAGCAGGCCTGCTGGGCCTGGGCCAGCAGACGGCCATGCTGGCAGTGAGCCGGGCCCAGAGTGGCCGCCAGCTGGCGCCAGCGATTGAGCTGCTGACGGCGCACCTGGGTCTGGGGTAGGCCCAGCCAGTTGTGGGCCATGCTCGCCAATTGCCAAAGGTGGAAGTCGTGTTGCCGGTTGAGGGCATCCAACTGCTGGTAAGGCGCCGGGCCGCTGGGGGGAAGGGGTTGATTTTGCAGCAGAGCCAGCTGATGCGCGAGGGTTTGCCACTGGGGGTGAAGGGGTTCGAGCTGTTGCAAGCCCAGCAAGGTCTGGCTGGCTTGCAGCAGGTTATGCCCACTGAGGCTGACCATCAGCTGTAACGTATGCCGTGCCTGCGGCGGCAGCGCACCCTGCTGGGCTAGCAGGCGACTGGCGGCCTCTGTCTTGTCTTGCCACAGCAGTGTGATGATGAGGCCGGCCTTGGCCCAGCACTGCCCCTGCTCCATCAGGCACAGCGCATAGTATTGGGAGGTCTCGCTCAGCTTGTCTGCCAAGAGCAGCAGGCTGCCCTTGATGCGCTCCAAGGCGCGGGTCTCCTTGGGCAGCAGGAACATGAGATCTTCACACAGACCACAGGCGGCCGCCGGGTTGCCTGCGGCATAGGCCCGGCGCAAGGCGCCTTGTTGTCGCAGCCAGCAGACGAGATTGCCCAGCCGGTCGACCAGGGTGTCGGCGGTCTGTTGGGGTGGCAGGCGGACCAGGAGCTCCAGATCCGGCCGCGCTTGCAGTCGCGGCGTGGTGGCGGGGGCATCCAGCAGCAGCAAGAGGGTGAAGGGGGGCAGCAGGCGGCTGTTGCGCAGCTCGGCCAGCAACTGTTCACCGGCCTCCCCCTGGCAGATCAGGAGTGCCAGGGAGGCCCAGTCGGCTTGGTTGAGCAGTTGGCTGCTCTGGTGAAAGCAGTGCAGTCGCCCGCCAATACCCAGGCTGCCCAGCGTTGGCTCTATCAGGCGCGGCAGGGCGGGATTATCGGCCATCAGCCAAACGAGCGGCTGCTCCATGAGGGGCTCCATCGGGTGAGGATACCCGTTTATGGTGCACCAGAAGCGCGGTGGCCGCTCAGCCGGTCGACCTGTCAGATCTGTCAGGTCAGCAGGTGGGCAATCGCCTCGGGGATTTGCCGTGGGGCGTCGATGGCCAGCCGCTTGTGGCGGCCCAGCTCGCCGCCCAGCAGGCTGACCTGGCCCTTGGCCACCTTAAACTGCTTGGCTAAAAACTTGATGAGATGGGCATTGGCCTGGCCATCCACCGGCGGTGCCGTGATGGCCAGCTTGAGCTCGTCGCCGTGCAGCCCCAGGAACTGATCCCGGCTGGCCTTGGGCTGGATGAGCAGCGCCAGCAGCAGCCGCTCGCCCTCCCAGCGCACGGCACTCATCAGAGCATGCCCCAGAGGCTGGGGAACAGATCCAGGAACAGGTAGTTCAGCGCCTGCAGGGCGATAAACACCACCAGCACCGACAGATCCAGACCGCCGATGGCGGGGATCACCCGGCGGATGGGCGCCAGCAGCGGCTCGGTCAGCTGGTACAGCACCAACTCGAACGGACTGCGACCCTGGCTGACCCAACTGAGGATGGCCCGAGCCACCAGCATCCAGAACAACAAGGAGCCGGCTTGCTTGAGCACCAGCAAGAGGCTCACCAGCAGCAGACCCAGCCATTGCCCCTGTATCATGCCCAGGGCCAAGAACAGCAGGTATTTGCCCAGGGCCACGGCATAGGCCAGCAGCACGGCGGCCAGATCCAGGCTGCCGATGCTGGGGATGAGGCGGCGCAGCGGGCCCAGGATAGGATGGGTGCAGCGCACCACGAACTGACTCAGGGGGTTGTAGAAGTCGGCGCGTGACCACTGCAGCCAGATGCGCAGTATCACCACCATCAGGTAGAGGTTGAACAGGGTATCGAGAATAAAATAGAGGCTCTGCATGGGGATCCTTAGAACAGTTGTTCCATCTCTTCGGCCCGCACTATGGCGGCCTGCATGGCACGGCTCACCAGCTCATCCAGCTTGCCTTCTTCAAAGGTGCGTACCGCCTCGGCGGTGGTGCCGCCCTTGGAGGTGACCTGCTCCCGTAGGGTGACCAGGCTGGTGGCCGGATTGTCGATGACCATCTGGGCGGCGCCCAGGGCGGTCTGCTGCACCAGCAGGCGGGCATCGGCCTCGCTAAAGCCCAGGCGAACCGCTTCTTCAGCCATGTGCTGCATAAACAGGAAGAAATAGGCCGGTGCCGAGCCGGAAGCGGCGATCACGGCATTGATGTCCGCTTCGCTCGGTACCCAGACAGTCTTGCCCACCGCCTGCAGCATGGCTTGGGCGAAGGCGCGATCGCTATCGTTCACCTCGCTTGGCGCGTACAGGCCCGTCATCCCCAGGCCGATGAGGGCCGGGGTGTTGGGCATGCAGCGCACTATCTTGCGGTGACCGCCCAGCAGCTGGCTCAGGCGTTCCACCTTGATGCCGGCGGCAATGGAGACCACCAGCCGATCCTGCAGGCTGCCCAACTCGGCGGTGAGCTGCTCCAGCATCTGGGCCATGTATTGCGGCTTGACCGCCAGGACTATGACCTGGGCGGCGCGGGCCGCGGCCGTGTTGTCCTGGGTGACTTGGATGCCGAATTCCTCGGCCAGCTGGGCCAGCTTCTGGGCGTCGGGATCCGTGGCATGGATCAGCGTCCCGGGGAACTGGGCCGCCCGCAGGCCGGCGATGAGACTGCGCGCCATGTTGCCGGCGCCGAGAAAGGCGATATGACGTTGTTCCATTTAGTCCTGCTTGTAGTCTCTGGCTCCGAAGAGGGCGGTGCCGATGCGCACGAGCGTGCTGCCGCAGGCGATGGCCGTCTCCAGATCGTTGGTCATGCCCATGGACAGGGTGTCCATGGAGGGGTAAGTGGTCTTGAGCCGGGTAAACAGTTGGGCCAGGGTGGCAAACTGATCGCGCAGTCTGGCCTGATCCTCTGTGTCTTCCGGTATACCCATCAGGCCGCGCAGGCGCAGCATGGGGAGCCGACTGACTTCTGCTGCCAGTTCAAAAACTTCGGCTTCGGTCGTACCGGATTTGTTGCTTTCTCCGCTAATATTCACCTGCAGACAGACATTCAGCGGGCCCAGAGAGTGAGGGCGCTGCTCGTTGAGCCGTTGGGCAATTTTGAGGCGCTCCACGCTCTGCACCCAGGCAAAATGCTCCGCCACCAGGCGGGTCTTGTTGGATTGCAGCGGGCCGATGAAGTGCCATTCGATCTGCTCGAAGCCGTGGATCTGGCGCAGTTGCTGCACCTTCTGCACCGCTTCTTGCACATAGTTTTCACCAAATTGCCGCTGGCCCGCCTGGTAGGCTTCCATGATGGCGGTCAGCGGCTTGGTCTTACTCACCGCCAGCAGGGCCACCGCCGCCTCGGGGCGACCGGCCTGCAATGTCGCCTGGCGGATGCGGGCCTGAACCGTCTGCAGTTGCTGGGAAATCGAATTCATAGCGTCGTCAGTAGTGGCGTCGTAAGTCGTTGATGAAGGAACGAGTTTCACATGGATATCACAGAATTACTGGCCTTTAGTGTAAAGCATAAAGCCTCGGATCTACACCTCTCCGCCGGCGTGCCGCCCATGATCCGGGTGGATGGCGATGTCCGCAAGATCAACCTGCCGGCCTTGGAGCACCGTCAGGTGCACACCTTGGTGTATGACATCATGAATGACCACCAGCGCAAGGAGCTGGAAGAGAACCTGGAGGTGGACTTCTCCTTCGAGGTGCCCAACCTGGCCCGTTTCCGGGTGAACGCCTTCCACCAGAGCCGTGGCGTGGCGGCGGTGTTCCGGACCATTCCCAGCAAGGTGCTGACCTTGGAAGACCTCAATGCGCCGGAGATCTTTCGCAAGATCTGCGAATACCCCCGGGGGCTGGTGCTGGTGACCGGGCCCACCGGCTCCGGTAAGTCCACCACACTGGCGGGCATGATCAACTACATCAACGAAGGCTTCCATCACCATATCCTCACCATCGAGGATCCCATCGAATTCGTGCACGAGAACAAGCTGTGCCTGGTCAACCAGCGGGAAGTGCACCGGGATACCCTGGGTTTCAGCGCCGCCCTGCGCTCGGCCCTGCGGGAAGACCCGGACATCATACTGGTGGGGGAAATGCGGGATCTGGAAACCATCCGTCTGGCCCTCACCGCGGCGGAAACCGGTCACCTGGTGTTCGGCACCCTGCACACCAGCTCGGCGGCCAAGACCATAGACCGTATCATCGACGTGTTCCCCGGCGCCGAGAAGGACATGGTGCGCTCCATGTTGTCCGAATCCCTGCGGGCGGTCATCTCCCAGACCCTGCTGAAGAAGACCGGCGGCGGTCGGGTGGCGGCCCACGAGATCATGATCGGCATCCCCGCCATCCGAAACCTGATCCGCGAAGACAAGATTGCCCAGATGTACTCCGTCATCCAGACCGGGATGATGCACGGCATGCAGACCATGGATCAGTGCCTCAAGCAGCTGGTGGCACGGGGTATCGTCAACGTGGCGGATGCCAAGGCCAAGGCCGTGGATCCCAACAGCATCTAAGGAGCACTCATGACACTGGATAGTCTGCTGGGCCAATTGGTGGATCGTCACGGCTCCGACCTGTTTGTCACCGTCGGCAAGCCCCCCTGTCTCAAGATCAACGGGGTGCTGACCCCCATCGACAAGACCAGCCTGGAGGCGGATGACATAGTCACCCTGCTCAAGGAGGCCATGAGTCAGGAGCAGCTGGAGCGCTTCTGTCAGACCAAGGAGGCCAACTACGCCCTGCAGCGGCCCCAGCTGGGCCGTTTCCGGGTCAGCTGCTTCTGGCAGCAGGAGATGCCGGGCATGGTGTTCCGCCGCATCGAGACCCGCATCCCCACCATGGAGGAGCTCTACCTGCCGGCGGTGCTCAAGGAGCTGGTGATGGCCAAGCGGGGCCTGCTGCTGTTTGTCGGCGCCACCGGGGCCGGTAAGTCCACCACCCAGGCGGCCATGATCGGCTATCGCAACCACAACAGCGACGGCCACATCCTGACGGTGGAAGACCCGGTGGAGTTTGTGCACCAGCACGAGCGCTGCCTCATCACCCAGCGGGAGGTGGGGGCGGATACCGAGTCCTTCGATGCGGCCCTCAAGTCCTCGTTGCGGCAGGCGCCGGATGTCATCCTCATCGGCGAAATCCGCTCCAAGGAGACCATGGAGTTTGCCATCTCCTTCGCCGAAACCGGCCACCTGTGTATGGCCACCTTGCACGCCAACAACGCCAACCAGGCGCTGGAGCGGATCCTGCACCTGATCCCCGAGGAGAAGCACCGCCAGCTGCTGTTCGATCTCTCCTTGAACCTCAAGGGCATCATAGCCCAGCAACTGATCCCCACCCGGGATGGTCAGGGGCGGCGGGCGGTGTTCGAAATTCTCGCCAATACGCCACTGGTCAGCGACATAGTGCGCAAGGGGGAGCTGCATCGCTTGAAAGAAGTCATGGCCCGCTCCAACGAGCAGGGCATGGTGACCTTTGACCAGTCGCTGTTCGAGCTGTATCGTCAGGGACTTATCGGTTACAACGAGGCCCTGGCCTTCGCCGACTCGGCCAACGAGGTGCGCCTGATGATCAAGCTCGCCGGTGGCAACAACATGAGTGCCGGCACCTTGGACAATGTGACCGTCGATTAACCCAGGGGCCCGCAAGGGCCCTTGTTGCAACAGGAGCCCAAGCCCCATGCTGATGCTGCTTTCCCCGGCCAAGACCCTGGATTACGAATCGCCCCTCACCACAGACCAATACACACTGCCGCGTATGCTGGACGATTCGGCACGGCTTATTGCGGTTTGCCGTCAGCTTACGGCTCCCCAGCTGGCCTCTTTGATGAGCCTCAGCGACAAGCTGGCCGGCCTCAACGTGGCGCGCTTTGCCCAGTGGCAACCCGAGTGCACAGCGGACAACAGCCGGCCGGCGCTGTTTGCCTTCAAGGGCGATGTCTATACCGGTCTGCAGGCCGAGACCCTGAGCGATGGGGATCTGGCGTTCGCCCAAACACACCTGCGCATGCTCTCCGGTCTGTATGGCCTGTTGCGGCCCTTGGATCGGATGCAGGCCTATCGGCTGGAGATGGGCACCAAGCTGGCCAACGAGGGTGGCGCCGATCTCTATGCCTTCTGGGGCCACCGCATCACGGCCCTGATCAACGAAGACCTGGCCGCCCAGGGGGACGATCTGCTGGTGAATCTGGCCTCCAACGAATACTTCAAGGCGGTGCAGCCCAAGGCGGTGCAGGGCCGCATCATCAGCCCGGTATTCCAGGACCAGAAGCACGGTCAGTACAAGATCATCAGCTTCTACGCCAAGAAGGCGCGGGGCCTGATGGCGCGCTACATCATTCAGCACCGGCTGACGGATCCGGCCGATCTGCTGGACTTCGATCTGGAGGAGTACGCCTACGCGCCGGACGTTTCCACCCCGGACAAGCCGGTGTTCCGGCGGCCAGAACGCTAAGGCATTTATCCCGCGCTAATAACATCAGACCCGGCCTAGGCCGGGTCTGGTGTTTTTGGGGGGATGGCTGGCTCAGGCGGCCGGTGTACCGCCGGCCTTCTTGGCCTTCTTGGCGGCCCAGTCCGGCTTGCCCTTGTTCTTCTGATCCCGCAGGCGCACCTTCTTGCGCGGCTCTTCCAGCTTCTCTTTGTCTTTATCCTTGGCCTTGACGCTCTTCTTCTTGGCCACAGGGGCGGCGAACTTGTGCTGGGGCCGCAGGCTGTCCACCACCCGGCGCTTGGGCTCTTCGCCCGTGTAGCGCACGATGCGGGTCAGCATGGGCACATCATGGGCCTCCACCAGGCTGATGGCGGTGCCGCGCTTGCCGGCCCGGCCGGTGCGGCCGATGCGGTGCACATAGACATCGGCGGTGCGCGGCAGATCGTAGTTGAACACGTGGCTGACGTCCGGCAGGTCGATGCCCCGGGCCGCCACGTCGGTGGCCAGCAGGATATGCACCTCCTCATCCTTGAAGCGGCGGATGGCCTCCTGACGTTTGGCCTGCTCCATCTCGCCGCGGATCCAGGCACAGCGGATGCCGACGCCTTGCAGCTGGGCCGACAGCTCCGCCAGCCGCTCCCGGGTCTTGACGAAGACGATGCTGCGCTTGACCTCTTCCTCCCGCAGCAGGTGGGTCAGCAGGGCGAACTTGTGCTCCAGGCTGTCGGCCTGATAGAGGTACTGGTGGATCTTGCGCCGCTCGCTGCGGGGCGGCTCGGCGTGCAGCTCTGCCGGGTTCTTCAGCAGCTCGTTGGCGAACTTGACCAGGCCGGCGCCCTCCAGGGTGGCGGAGAACAGCATGGTCTGCTTGCGCCAGCGGGCTTCGCCGGCGATGCGATCCACCTCACCGATGAAGCCCATGTCCAGCATGCGGTCGGCCTCGTCCAGGATCAGGATCTCGATCTCCCGGCTGTCGAAGCTCTCTTCTTCTATGTATTGCAGCAGGCGGCCCGGGGTCGCGACTATGACGTCCACCTCGTTGCCCAGCGCCACCTCCTGCTCCTCAAAGCTGATGCCGCCTATGATGGTCTCGGTGTGCAGATGGGTGTGGCGGGCCAGATCCTTGGCTTGCTGGGCCACCTGTTGCGCCAACTCGCGGGTGGGGGTGAGGATCAGCACCCGGGCCGGGCCGGGTTTGCGGCGCGGATAGTCCAGCAGGTGCTGCAGGGCCGGCAGCAGGAAGGCGGCGGTCTTGCCGGTGCCGGTGGGGGCCGAGGCCAGAATGTCCCGCCCGTCCATGGCTTCCGGGATCACCTGCTGCTGTATGGTGGTGGGCCGCGTGTAGCCCAGCTCGGCAACGGCGCGCAGCAGGGCGGGGTCCAGGTCGAAGGTGTCAAAGGACATGCAGGCTTTCTCTGTAGGCTAGGGTTGGCCGCACATTATAGGCCAGGGCCATGATAAAATCCGCCACCTGTTGCAGGAGGGGCCATGGCCGGACGGGATTTTCGCTTCAAACAGTTTCAGATCCGCCAGGATCGCTGCGCCATGAAGGTGAGCACGGACGGCGTGCTGCTGGGGGCCTGGACGCCGGTGGCGGGGGCGCGGCGCATTCTGGATATCGGCACCGGTACCGGTCTGCTGGCCCTGATGCTGGCGCAACGCACCCCGCCCGACGTGCAGATCGAGGCGGTGGAGCTGGATCCGGCGGCGGCGGCCCAGGCGGCTCAGAATGTGCTGGACTCCCCCTGGGCCAGTCGCATCCGGGTGCATCAGGGCGCGATTCAGACCTTCAGCGCCGCGCCCTTTGATCTCATCGTCTGCAATCCGCCCTACTTTCCGGTGGGGCAGGTAGCGGCGGATGGCGCCCGGGCGCAGGCCCGCCACACCCATACCCTGAGCTATGCCGAGCTGCTTGGCGCGGTAGATCGCCTGTTGACCCCCGACGGCCAGTTGGCCCTGGTGTTGCCCAAGGACTGGGAGGCCACCTTGCTCGCTGGTGCTAGCCAGATGGGCTTTCATCCCAACACTCGATGGAATATATCGCCAAAGAAATCTAAAGCGGTTAATCGTGTTTTGTTGCGACTATCTAGAGTTGAATCCACTATCGATGAGCAAGCCATGGTTATATTATCTAGTGATGGCGGCTATAGCGAAATATATGCCAACATGACGGCGGGCTTTTATCTTAAGCGGTAAATTTCGCCTTGATCTCGTTGACCATTGCTTTATTCTGCTGCACCAATCCGGTGCCCGCTCGCTATCAGAAGAATATTCCACGGATGGTGACTCTTTGAGCTGCGCCTGCCCGGGGGAAAGCCCAGCCTTTCTTCCCATAGGTGTCTGTTTTAACATCATTTTTGGAGTGATCCGTGAACAAATCCATGACCGCAGCCGATCTGGTCGGCCTGGGCTTCATGACCTTCGCCTTCTTCTTAGGGGCAGGTAACATCATATTCCCGCCCATGGCCGGTTTCATGGCCGGCGAGCACCTGACCCTGGCCATGCTGGGCTTTCTGGTGACCGCCGTGGGCCTGCCGCTGGCCACCATCATCGCCGTGGCTAAGGCCGGTGGCGGCCTGCTGACCATGACTCGTCACCTGCCGGCTGGCCTGGGCGTGGCCATGGCGGTGGCTGTTTACCTCATCATAGGCCCGGCGTTCGCCACCCCCCGCACGGGGCTCGTGGCCTACGAGATGGGCTTCAAGCCCTTCTTGGGCGAGTCTGCCAGCCAGACCAGTCTGACGCTGTTCAGCCTGGGCTATTTTGGCCTGGCCACCTACCTCTCCTTGAAGCCCGGGCGTCTGCTGGATGCCATCGGCAAGCTGATCACCCCCTTGCTGGTGATACTGCTGGCCGTACTGGCCATCGCCATTCTGGTGGCGCCCCAGGGCAGCGTGCCCCAGGCCGCCGGTGAATACGTCAGCCATCCCGGCATCAAGGGGCTGCTGGAAGGCTACAACACCATGGACACCTTTGGTGCCCTGATGTTCGGCATGCTGATCATCGATGTGTTGAAGGAAAAAGGCATCACCGACCGCCAGCTGCAGACCCGCTACCTGGTGCGCGCCGGCCTGATTGCCGCCAGCGGTCTGGCCCTGGTCTACATGGCCCTGTTCAAGCTGGGGGGCACCGCCGGCGGCCTGTTGGCATCACCGGAAAATGGCGGAGTCATCGTCTCCACCTATGTGCAGGCGCTGTTTGGTAGCACGGGCCAGCTGATCCTGGCGGCCATCGTTTCCCTGGCCTGTCTGACCACCGCGGTGGGGCTCATCTCCGCCTGCGCCGACTTCTTCAGCAACCTGTGGCCGCGCTGCTCCTACCGCACTCTGGCGCTGGTGATGGGTGCCCTGTGTGCCCTGGTGGCCAACGTGGGCCTCGCCACCCTGATCAGCCTCTCCGTGCCTGTGCTGGTGGCCATCTATCCGGTGGCGGTGGCGCTGGTGGTGGCGACCCTGCTGCAAGGGGGTTTTGCCCAGCCGCGGCAGAGCCAGCGGGTGATCATCGCCGTCGCCCTGCTGTTCGGTACCCTGGATGGCTTGAAGACGGCCGGGGTGGATCTGTCGGTCTTTGATTTCCTGCCGCTGTTCGAGCTGGGCCTGGCCTGGCTGCTGCCCACCGGCCTGGTGACCCTGCTGTGCCTGGTGCGGCCGCGCCGCGCCGTGGCAGACAGTGCCGCCTGAGCCGCCGCTGCGGGTATAAAAAAGCCCTGCCAACTGGCAGGGCTTCTTATTTGCCGAACATCAGAAGCTGTAGAGCACCCCGGCGGAAACCTGGCTCAATTCGCTGTCGAAGAAGTCGATATCCGAGTCGGACTTGCCATAGGTGGCACTCAGTATGCCGCTGAGCTGCGCAACGCCTGCCAGACGATGCCAGAAGAAGTTGACGTTGACGCCGTACTCGTTGGCATCGGCCTTGCGGTCAAACACCGGGTTGGCCTGGTCGTAGCGCAGCGTGCCGGCAAACAGGTTGCTGATCAGACTGTATTGCGGAGTCCGCAGGCTGTGGGTGAGCTGACCGGTGAGGCGGGTATAGTCCATGGCATCCCCATCGGCATCCTTGACGCTGTAGGTCAGGGCGGGACGCAACAGCTGGCCGCGGCCCAGTGCCCAGTTATAGCCCAGATCCAGGCTCTGGCTGCTGCCGTTGCGATCCAGGCTGGCGCGCTGGGCGGCGGAGAGGTCACTCACGCTCTGGCCACTGCGTTCTTCGTCCAGCGCTATGTTGCGGAAGGTGTAGCTGGCATCAAAGCCTGAGCCGGCGATGCCATCCCAGCCCAGGCGGATGCCCTTGGAGCTGCGATCCGTGGTGCTGCGGTCGCTGCCGGTGCGGTAGGGATCCTGCCACAGCTCGGTGCTGAAGCCGCTGAACACGTAGGCGATGGAGCCGATGCCCTGGTCACCAAACTGCCGCCGCACCCCCAACTGCTGGCTGAAGTCCAGACGCAGGGCGTCGTGGATCAGGTTACCCAGGTAGATCTGGGTGCGGGCATCGGCGAAGGTGTAGCGCAGGTCGAAGTTGAGGCTCAGATCCGTACCGTCCGTGCTGGCCATGTCGTTCCAGCTGTTGATCCGCCGGCTGGCATCCTTGTCGGAGCCCACCAGGGTATTGGAGTCCAGCTGGTTGTAGGCGGCACCGGCGGAGACGAAGCCGCTGAAGCCATCTTGCTTGGGGATGCCCAGTACCTCGGCCTGGCTCAGGGCCGGCCACAGCGCCAGGGCGACTAGGGAACGCGACAGGGTGGGGGAGATCATGGTGTCTATCCTTTGTAGTCAGGGTATCGAACGAAAATAACATCCCATGCCGGTACCCGGCGAGAATTACAGCAAGGCGGCCGCCTCCTCCAGTATCTGGGGCAGCCAGGCATCCAGGCGGGCCTCGGTGAGCTGGTATTGGTTGGTTTCATCCAACGCCAGTCCGACGAAGAAACGTCCTTCGTCCACCAGGGCCTTGGAGGCCTCGAACTCATAGCCTTGGTTGGGCCAATAGCCGACCATCTGGCAACCCTTGGCCACCAGCTTGTCATGCAAGAGCCCCATGGCATCCAAAAACCAGTCACCGTAGCCTTGCTGATCCCCCAGGCCAAACAGGGCCACCACCTTGCCGGATAACTCCAGCGTCTCGATGGCATCCCAGCTGGCGAGCCAATCCTCCTGTATCTCACCAAAATCCCAGGTGGAGATGCCGAGGATGAGGAAGGGGTAGTCCAGCATGCGATCTAGGGTTGCGGTCCTAAGGTTATGCAAGTCAACCTGAACCGCACCCAGACGATGCTGGATCTTTTCCGCCACCATCTCGGTGTAACAGGTGCTGGAGCCGTAAAACAGACCTATCTGCATGGGAGGGTTCCTTCAATGACGCAGACCCGCAGTCTACCAGAGCGGGGTGGCGAGGGGCAGCGCAGGGCGGGCTCATGTGGTATATCAAGGAGGCCAGTTTGGAGGTGATATGTCCCAGCCCTTGATCGATCAGTTTTTGGATGCCCTGTGGCTCGAGCGCGGCCTGTCGGCCAACACCCTCAGTTCCTATCGCACGGATCTGGAGAAGTTCACCGCCTGGCTGGACGCTCAGGGGGCCTCCCTGCTGACCCTCGACAGCCTGCGCTTGCAGGGGTATCTGGCCTGGCGGCTGGAGCAGGGCTACCAGGCCAGCTCCACCGCCCGCCTGCTCTCCGCCCTGCGGCGCTTCTACCAGCACCTGATCCGCGAGCAGTTGCGCGAGGACGATCCCACGGCCTTGCTGATGGGTCCCAAGCTGCCGACCCGCTTGCCCAAGGATCTCTCCGAGGCTCAGGTGGAGGCGCTGCTGGCCGAACCCAATCCCGAAGATCCGCTGGAGCTGCGGGACAAGGCCATGCTGGAGCTGCTCTACGCCACCGGCCTGCGGGTCAGCGAGCTGGTGAGCCTCACCATGAGCAATCTGGGGCGGTCGCAGGGGCTGGTGCGGGTCACCGGCAAGGGCAACAAGGAGCGGCTGGTGCCCCTGGGCCAGGAGGCACTCTACTGGCTGGAGCAGTACCTGCACGAGGGGCGCAGCCTGCTGCTGGGGGCGGTGAGCTGCGACGTGGTGTTCCCCTCCAGCCGGGCCCAGCAGATGACCCGGCAGACCTTCTGGCACCGCATCAAGCTGTATGCCAAGCGCGCCGGTATCGGCGTGGAGCTCTCGCCCCACACCCTGCGCCATGCCTTCGCCACTCACCTGCTTAACCATGGCGCCGATCTGCGGGTGGTGCAGATGCTGCTGGGCCACGCCGATCTTTCCACCACCCAGATCTACACCCACGTGGCCAAGGAGCGGTTAAGCGCCCTGCATGCCCAGCATCACCCCCGGGCCTGAGTCACAGCACGCCTCGCGCCTCGTCTTCGAGCTGGCGCAGAAACTGAGTCACTAGCGCCAGACGCGGCGCCGCCTCGGCCTGGGCCTGGGGCAGGATCAGCTGCTCGGGCAGCGTCTGGGCCTGGGTCAGCACCGGCAGCAGATCGGCAAAGGTCATGTAGCGGGTGTCGCGGCCCACCTTGGCGATGGCGCGCAGCAGGCCCACGGCCCCCAGTTGCTCCAGCAGACTCCGCATCGATGCAACAGCACGAC
>JAJOIN010000092.1 GCA_021209335.1 Aeromonadaceae bacterium | reverse complement strand
CCCCGCCTGGGCCGCCCTGCCGCCCCGGGAGCGCTCCTCCCGCCTGCTGGCCATCGCCGACGCCATCGAGCGCAACGGCGCCGAACTGGCCCGCCTGGAATCCCTCAACTGCGGCAAGCCCTACCACGCCATGCTCAACGACGAGATCCCGGCGGTGGTGGACTGCTTCCGCTTCTTCGCCGGCGCCGCCCGCTGCCTGAACGGCTCCTCCGCCGGGGAGTACATCCCGGGTTTCACCTCCATGATCCGCCGCGACCCCATCGGCGTGGTGGCCAGTATCGCCCCCTGGAACTACCCGCTGCAGATGGCGGCCTGGAAGCTGGCCCCGGCCCTGGCCGCCGGTAACACCGTCATCATCAAGCCCTCCGAGGTGACCCCGCTGACCACGCTGGCCCTGGTGCCCATCCTGGCCGAATGCCTGCCGGCCGGCGTGGTGAACCTGGTACACGGCCGCGGTGCCGAGGTCGGCGCCCCCCTGGTGAGCCATCCCAAGGTGCGCATGGTCTCCCTGACCGGTTCCATCCCCACCGGCAAGAAGCTGGTGGAGAGCGCCGCCGCCACCGTCAAGCGTACCCACATGGAGCTGGGCGGCAAGGCGCCGGTGATAGTGCTGGATGACGCCAACCTGGCCGAGGTGGTGGACGGCATCCGCGCCTTCGGTTTCTACAACGCCGGCCAGGACTGCACCGCCGCCTGCCGCATCTATGCCCAGAAGGGCATCTACGACAAGCTGGTGGCAGATCTGGGCAGTGCCATCGGCTCCCTGAAGATGGGCCTGCAGGATGACCCCAGCACAGAGCTGGGCCCGCTCATCTATGCCGCCCACCGTGACCGTGTGGTGGGCTTCGTGGATCGCGCCCGCGAACAGAAGCACATCGAGATCGTCACCGGCGGCGCCAAGGGCGAGGGCCCGGGCTACTTCTACCAACCGACCCTGGTGGCCGGCGCCCTGCAGACCGACGAAATCGTGCAGAAGGAGGTGTTCGGTCCCGTGGTCTCCGTCACCGCCATCGACGATCTGGATCAGGGGATCGCCTTCGCCAACGACTCCGAGTACGGCCTGGCCTCCTCGGTGTGGACCCAGGACGTGGGCAAGGCCATGTCCGCCGCCGCCGTGCTGCAGTACGGCTGCACCTGGATCAACACCCACTTCATGATCACCAACGAGATGCCCCACGGCGGTCTCAAGCAATCCGGCTACGGCAAGGACATGTCCATGTACGCCCTGGAGGAGTACACCTGTGCCCGCCATGTGATGGTGAAGTGGTAACACGCCACCGCTGAGCGACACCCTCAGGCGAGGTGACGGCAAGACCGTCGCCTCGCTTCGTTACACCCACCGAAAACGTTTTTATCTTGTTGATTTAAAACATATTTATTCTTGACTGCCGCCGACCAACTACCGTAAGGTCATCTGGCTTTTGCTGATTTTTAGTCACTTGGCAGCCCGGCCCCGGCCGACCGCCAGCCAAGGGGAAACTCCCGCCTGACGATGACGCTCCTCCCGCCCGCGCCATCAAAAATCAGACGTTGATACGTCATAACGCTGATTTAGGAATTTCATAGATGAAAAGGATGTTTTTTGTTCTGCTGAGCCTGCTCAGCTTGGGAGCCTGCATGTCTGTATCTGCCCAACCCCATGCCTATCGCGGCAGCCTGCTGCACTTCACCGATGACCCGACCCGGGATCCGGCCGCCCAGCACTATCTGGACGATGGCCTGCTGATCATCGCGGACGGCAAGGTGGTCGGCGCCAAGCCGTTTGCCGAAGCCAGCGCCGCCGAGCTGGCGCTGCCCCGCACCGACTATCGCGGCAAGCTGCTGCTGCCGGGCTTTATCGACACCCATATCCACTTCCCGCAGACCGAGATGGTGGCCGCCTACGGCGAGCAGCTGCTGGAGTGGCTCAACACCTACACCTTCCCCACCGAACGCAAGTTTGCCGATCCGGACTATGCCGCCCGGCGCACCAGCTTCTTCATCGACGAGCTGCTGCGCAACGGCACCACCACGGCCCTGGTGTTCGCCACCGTGCATCCGGCCTCGGTGGATGCCTTGTTCGCCGCGGCGGATGCCAAGCGGATGCGGCTCATCGCCGGCAAGGTGCTGATGGACCGCAACGCGCCGGACTACCTCACCGACACCGCCGAGTCCGGCTACCGCCAGAGCCAGGCCCTGATCGCCAAGTGGCATCAGCACCACCGCCTGCTGTATGCGGTGACGCCGCGCTTCGCCCCCACCTCCAGCCCGGACCAGCTGGCCGCCGCCGGCAAGCTGTTCCACGAGACGCCGGATCTCTACCTGCACACCCACCTGAGCGAGAACCAGAACGAGATCGCCTGGGTCAAGTCGCTGTTTCCCGAGCGGGAGGGCTACCTGGATGTGTATGACCATTACGGCCTGACCGGCCCGCGGGCGGTGTTTGCCCACGGCATCCATCTGGAAGCCAAGGAGCAGCAGACCCTGGCCGACAGCGGCTCGGCGGTGGCCTTCTGCCCCACCTCCAACCTGTTTCTGGGCAGCGGCCTGTTCCGCCTGCACCCGCTGAAAAACGCCGGCGTGCGGGTGGGACTGGGCACCGACATCGGCGCCGGTACCAGCTTCTCCCTGCTGCAGACCCTCAACGAGGGCTACAAGGTGCAGCAGCTGCAGGGCGAGAAGCTCTCCGCCGCCGAAGGCCTCTATCAGGCCACCCTGGGCGGCGCCCGGGCCCTCTATCTGGAGGACAAGCTGGGCAACTTCCTGCCGGGCAAGGAGGCGGACTTCGTGGTGCTGGACTGGGCCGCCACCCCATTGCAGCAGCTGCGGCAGGAGAACAGCCGGGATCTGGCGGATCGCCTGTTCGCCCTCATGATGCTGGGGGATGAGCGCAACGTGGCCGCCACCTATGTGGATGGCCGCCAGGTGTTCGGTCCGACCGACCTTTGATGCGCGCCGCCGGGGCGGCACACCACCAGACGAGGGCGCGGCGGGCGCCCTTTTTTATGGTCAAAAAAGTGCCTGGCCCTCTGCCCTTGGCCGGCGCCGGGGGCTATAACTAGGTTTTGGGCCAATCGAGACCAACAGGAGCACGCCATGGGCAAGAAACACAAAAACGCCGTCGCGCCGCCGGCCGTCATCCCGGATAACAAGCTCAGCGAGAAGGCGTATCAGAAGGAGCTGCGCAAGCTGCACGAGGAGCTGGTCGCCCTGCAACGCTGGGTGGTGGCCAAGGGCCTCAAGGTCTGCATCCTGTTTGAGGGCCGCGACGGCGCCGGCAAGGGCGGCACCATCAAGGCCATCACGGAGCGGGTCAGCCCACGGGTGTTTAGGGTGATTGCCCTGCCCACCCCCAACGAGCGGGAGAAGACCCAGCTCTATTTTCAGCGCTACATACAGCACCTGCCCGCCGCCGGCGAGATCGTCATCTTCGATCGCAGCTGGTACAACCGGGCCGGGGTGGAGAAGGTGATGGGCTTTTGCACCCCGGAGCAGACCAAGCGGTTTCTCGATGGCGTCGCCATGGTGGAACGGGCCCTGGTGGAGTCCGGCATCATACTGCTCAAGTACTGGCTGGAGGTGAGCCCGGAGGAGCAGGAGCGCCGGCTGCGGGATCGCATCGACGATGGGCGCAAGATCTGGAAGCTCTCCCCCATGGACATTCAATCCTTCGACCGCTGGGATGACTACACGGTGGCGCGGGATGCCATGTTCGCCGCCAGCGACACCGCCTGGGCGCCCTGGTTCGTGGCCCGCTCGGAAGACAAGAAACGGGTACGCCTGAACGTCATCCATCACCTGCTCTCCAAGATCCCCTACGAGGCCCTGCCGGTGGACAACGTCAAGCTGCCCAAGCGCAAGATCAAGATACAGCACGACGACACCAGCAGCTTCCGCTACATCCCCGAGCTGTTCTAAAGCGATACAGCATAGTCCCAGCCGCGCCACCGCGCCGGGGGAAGACGACTGTGAGTGTGATAGACATTGAATGGAACAGGTCAGACGTTGTATGTTCTCTTAAGAATCTCATACCGTCCTATCCCCCATTCAGTGTCTACTCATGGAAGAGAAGATCGCATCCTATGTTAACCATCGATAACCGTTTGCAGCGGCTGGGAGCTCGCCAACTGAGTCAACAGGACAGCAAGACCGAACGCAGCCTGGCGCGCCTTGCCTCCGGCACCCGGATCAACAGCGCCAGAGACGACAGCGCCGGCCTGCAAATTGCCAACCGGTTGACCGTCAACCACAACGCCCAACAGCAGCTGATGCGCAACCTGCAGGATGGCATCAGCTACAGTCAGACGGCCGAGGGCGCACTCTCCCAGATTCAGCAGATCACCCAACGGATGCGCCAGCTAGCCCTTCAGGCGGCCAACGGCGTCAACAACGAGGTGGATCGTCAGGCGCTGAACCAAGAGTACGGTCAGCTTAAACAGCAGATCGATGGCATCGCCTATGGCACCGAGCTGTTTGGCAGCTATCCCTTGCTAGGCAGTGAAACCAGCGACGCTAACCTCAAGAACCTGGTCACGCTGGACAGTGTGCTGCAGAAGAATGTTAAGAAAACAATGGAGTCTGGCGTCAAATCCATCGCCTATATCCCAGCCGGCTCCAAGGGCATCAGCATCACTCTCTATGATCTTGGGTTCGATGACGATCTGCAGCTGTTTACCCCCTCGGGTCAGCAGATTGTCGGCACCGACATCTATTCGGATCCGGTTTGGTCGAGTCAGGGCATCACAGATGCCGCCACGCTAAAAAACCAATTCCTGCTGCCTGCCAACGGCTATGATGACGACGCCCAGTATGACGCCAGCACCCTGTTGGGCGCCGGCAGCCACAGCCTGCTGGGCATGACCATCGACTATTCCGGCGATCAGCACGACAGCGGCAACCTGACGGAAACTCTGACCCTAGATTACACCACCGAAGACCTGATCCTCTCGGTGGTCGGCACGGGCAGTTTTGACATCACAGCCGACTGGCAAGAGCTGGGAACGGGTAGCCAGTCTCCCGCCACAGACCCACGGTTTGGCCCTGGGCTACAGATCACCGCCACCAGCGTGGTCAATGCAACGGACAACTTCATCGAGCTAGGAAAATGCCCCGCCCGCGCCGAAGATCTCGGTCTGGACGGCACGGCACTTGACCCGGTGGAGCAGGCCATGGCCGCCATCTCGGCTCTTGATGGTGCCATCAAGAGTCTGGGGGAGAAGCAGGCCTACCATGGCGCTAAGATAAACGCCATGGAAGGCATCATGCGCAACACCCAAATCGCCCAGGAGAACAGCGACGCGGCCAGGATGCGGATACGAGATGCCGATTTTGCCAGTGAAACGGCTTCGCTCAGTTACAACAACATCCTGCGTCAGTCCACCACGGCCGTACTCTCTCAAGCCAACAGCAGCAGCCAGTTGGCCATGCAACTGCTCAACGACAGCAAGCAGGAGTGACACCTCACCACCGGGAATTGCCCCAGAAATTTCCGCAAGACGGGATTTGCCCGGCGACCGTTTTGGCCTAGAGTAAGAGCCGTCGTATCAACTCTCCTGCTTCCTCACATCATGCAACTGCAAGGCACACTCTCTTTGTGGAATGACAAGCGCGGCTTCGGCTTCGTGGATCCCGACGGCGGCGGCGTGCGCGCCTTCGTCCATATCAGCGCCTTCGACCAGACGGACAGTCGCCCGCAGGTCGGGGATCGCCTCAGCTACCGCCTGGGTCGCGACCAGCTGGGCCGGGCGGTGGCGCGCCATGTGCGCCTCACCGAGGCCCAGGCCCAAGAGCGCGCCCCCCGTGGCCGCCCCAACGCCTGGGCTCAGGCCCTGCTGCTGGGGCTGGCCGGCCTGCTGATTACTGGCCTGCTGCTGGGTCGCTTCCCCTCTGGCTGCCCATGGCCTACCTGCTGGTCAGCCTCATCACCTACCTGTGCTACGCCCGGGACAAGTGGGCGGCCCGCACCGGTCACTGGCGCACCCGGGAGCGCACCCTGCACCTGCTGAGCCTGTTGGGCGGCTGGCCCGGCGCCCTGCTGGCCCAGCAACGGCTGCGCCACAAGACCCGTAAGCGCAGCTTCCTGCTGACCTTCTCCCTGAGCGTCGCCACCCATCTGGGCGGCCTGTTCTGGTTGCTGGTCAACCCCCAGAGCCAATATTGGTTGCGCCGCCTGCTGGTCGGCTGATCCCGCGGCGGCACCTGTGCCTCGCTGCACCGGTGCCGCGCCCCCCGTCAGGAGTCTGCCATGTCCCTCAGCCTGCGTCCCGCTACCCCGGCCGATCTGCCCTTCCTGCTGGCGCTGCGCCGCCAGACCATGACCCCCTATCTGCAGGCCGCCGGCATGCCCTGTGACGAGGCCAGTCATCTGGCGCGGATCCAGTACCACTTCGAGGCGGCGCGCATCGTCCACTGGCAGGGCCAGCCGGTGGGACTGTTCAAGGCCGTCTGGCTGGCCGAGCGACAATACTGGTACCTCATCCAGATCCAGCTAGCGCCCCAGGCCCAGGGCCGGGGGCTGGGGGCCCGGCTGATCGGCGATCTGCTGAACCAGGCCGCCGGTCAGCGGGTGGTGCTGAGCGTCATTCACAGCAACCCGGCCCGCCACCTGTATCAGCGGCTGGGCTTTGTCCCCTTCGCCGAGGATGACAAGGAGCTTTGGCTGGAGAAACCACCCACAGCCAATAAATCATAAATTATTGTTAACAAGCTGTTTTTTTGATCATCGTCCGCAGAGTGCTATGCTCTGCCTCATGCCGTTCATGGCACGGCCCACCAGACAGGTGCCGTGCTCCGCCAGCCGCAGTAAGGCCCCCAGACCATGCCGACCACAGGACACCCCCTCATGCTGACTCCGGAACGCTTGGCCCTCTACCGCCAGATCATGCACAACCTCACCCAGGGCAACTTTCAGGTCGAGCTGCCAGAGCAAGTCTGTTCGCCGGAGCTCGGCGCCTTCGAGCAGGAACTGCAGCAACTGGCCGACTGGTTGTCGCTCCAGTTCAACGAATTCAACCAGCTGCAAACCATCACCGCCGAGATCATCAAGGGCAATCTGGTGGATGAGGTGCTGGCGCGCATCTACGCCGCCTTCCAGCACCTGATCCCCTATGACCGCATCGGCTGCGCCCTGCTCAGCGAGGATCAGCAACAGGTGCAGGCCTACTGGGCCCGCACCAACTACCAGGATCACACCCTGCTGGTGAAAGGCTTCACGGCCCCCCTGGCCGGCAGCAGCCTGGAAGAGATACTGCACACAGGTCAGCCCCGCATCATCAACGATCTGGCGGAACACCTGCGACAGCACCCGAACTCCCAGGCCACCGCCCTGCTGCTCAAGGAGGGCATCCACTCCAGCCTCACCTGCCCCCTCATCGCCGAAGGGCGCCCGGTGGGCTTCTTGTTCTTTTCCAGTTGCCAGCCCAATACCTATCAGGGCCTGCACCAGAAGCTGTTTATCAACATCGCCAACCAGGTTTCACTGGTGATCGAGAAGAGCCACCTCTACCAGCACATACTGGATCTCAACCGGCAGCTCACCCAGGCCTTGCAGCAACTCAAGGAGCAATCCAGCCGGGATGCCCTCACCGGCCTGCTGCATCGCGGCGCCATCATGGAACGGCTCACCGAATCCCTGGCCGAGGCCCAGCGCCACCACAGGCCCCTGGCGGTGCTGATGGCGGACGTGGATCACTTCAAGCAGATCAATGACGGTCATGGCCACCTGAAGGGCGATGCCGTGCTCCAGGCGGTCAGCCAGACCCTGCAGGCGAGTCTGCGGCTGTACGACCAGGTGGGGCGCTACGGCGGCGAAGAGTTCCTGGTGGTACTGAGTGACAGCGACCAAGCCGAGGCCGCCGTGGTGGCGGAGCGTATCCGCCAGGCGGTAGCCGACTTGAGCCGCCCTGAGCTGGCCGTCTCCATCAGTCTGGGGTTGGCCTGCTGGCAGGGGGAAGAGTCGCTGGAGAGCCTGCTAAGCCGGGCCGATAGTGCCCTCTACCGGGCCAAGGCGGCCGGGCGCAACCGGGTGGAAGCGGCGGCGTAACGCCCGGTGCAGTGGGCGCAGCTTTTTGTAACACCTTGAATTTTAAGCGCTGTCATAAGAGTGACGGCAAACTGGCGTGCCGCAGGTGAAGCCCCATGGCCTAAGCTGCGGCCAGCACAATGTCAGGAGGAACTAAGCATGGTGCGCACACTGCGACTGCAACGGGGCTGGTCCCAAGAGCAGCTGGCCCAGGTCTCGGGGCTCAGCATTCGGACCATACAGCGGATCGAAGGCGGGCAGGCGCCCGGCCTCGACAGCCTCAAGGCCCTGGCAGCCGTCTTTGAACTTCCCATCAGCCAGTTACAGGGAGAACCCAAGATGTCCGCCCCCCTCCACACCGTTTCCGACCAGGAGCAGCAGGCCCTGGCCCAGATCCACGCCCAAAAGGGCTTCTACCAGCACGCCTTGCGCTATGTCCTGGTGATCGGCCTGCTGTTTGTCATCAACCTGCTGACCCACCCGGATTACCTCTGGGCGGTCTGGCCCATGCTGGGCTGGGGCATAGGCCTGCTGTTCCACGGCTGCAATGTGTTTGTCCGCCCGCCGGCCCTGTTCGGCGAGGCCTGGGAGCGCCGCCAGCTGGCCAAGCGTATGGGTCGGTCAGAACAACCGAAAGGTTGACTCGATTGGCGCCACACCACTAGGCTGGACCGGCCTATCCATTCACCGGAGAACACCATGTGCAAACAACCCTGGCTGCGGATGCTGCCCCTGGCCCTGCTGCTGGGCTGCCAACCCGACACTCAGCCCACCGAGACCCTGGTGGGCGCCGATCGGGATGCCCATGGCTGCATCCCCTCCGCCGGCTATCAGTGGTGCGAGCAGCAACAGCAATGCGTGCGCCCCTGGGAGCTGGCCAAGACCGATGACAACCTCACTCCGGAGCAAAACGTTGAGGCCCAGTGTCAGCCACACTAAGCCGCGCGCCTAAACGCAACAGGGCCAGCATCATCGCTGGCCCTGGTTTTATCTGCCGCTGGCTTAGCCGGCATAGGCGTAGCAGCGCTTGAGCTCGGCAAAGTCGTAGAAGAAGCTGCCCGCACTCACCGGCGTACAGCCTTCCTTGAAGGCCACTTCCTTCTCGTTGTAGAGCATCTTCACCAGCACCTGCTTATCGGCGTTCTGATAGACGTCCCACTGGATGTTGGCGGTGTAGGGCGATACCCAGCCGCCACGCCACTCGTTGTTCTCCTGAGTCATCAGGGTGCCCGGCTCGGCGCCCTGGCGGCTGCCTTCGAGCTTCATCAGGGCCACCAGCGGAATGATCGCCTCGGCGTGGGCGAAGCGCAGCTTGGCCACATGGGCACCCTCGGCTTCCACCACCTGGGTCTGTACCTCGTTGAACAGGCCATCCAGCAGCGCCTGGGCTATGTCATAGGTGACACCGCTGCCGGCGAAGCTCGGGCCCTTCTCGTAGAAATCCTCGGCATCGGACAGATAAGAGAACCAGGCCGACTCTTCCGCGGTCAGGAACTTGTCCAGCTCCCAGGCCTCGTCGCTCTCCACTTCCGCCTCATGATCCATGCCGGGGCCAATGATGAAGAGGTTGTAGAGCATCAGGGCCGCATCCACCTCGTCACGGGCATAGGTCTTGTCACCGTCTTCCGGATTCACAGCAACAAACTCGTAATCGCCATTGGCCAGCTTGTCGACAAAGGCCTTGGAGTAGATGCGCTCCAGCATCTGCCGCGCCATCACCTTGGTCTTGGGCAGGGCCTTGAGGCCGTCCAGGGCCTCGGCCAGCTCGGGAGCCGGCTCCACGCCCTCATCTTCATCACCGATAAAGGCCAGATAGGCCTCGAAGGCCGGCAGGTACTGAGCGTAATCGTCTTCCGGCTCTGTCTTGTGGAAGTAGAGTTCGAACTTGTTGGCCAGCTTCTTGTTGATCTTCGACGGTTCCTCCTGTGCCACATAGCAGTCGGTGCTGTCGGCCACATAATCCACCTTGGCGGCCAGGCTCTGCATGAAGTAGTAGGCGCTCTCGTTGGCGCGATCCTTACCGGAGGTTTCCACCTTGAGGCAGTGCTGGCCCTCGCCCTCCAACAGCGTCGGCAGGCGGTCGGCCAGACGGCTGGCCAGCTCGGCGTGCTCTTCCTTGCCACGCAGGGTCAGCAGGCCATAGCCCATCTTCTGGTTGGCGGCGGTCACCAGATCCACCTTGTGGCCCAGCGTCTGGCCCAGGGCGGTCAGGGCGCCTTCGCTGGCGGCCTGCTCCCAGATCAGCTTGGTCAGCACATCATACTTGGGGCTGGAGAGGGAGCGGGAGCCGTGGCGGGCCACCAGCTGGGTGAAGACAGGCTCGAAGCCCGCCGGTGCCGCCTGATAGGTGGCGGCCTCCTGCTGCGGGCTATACACCGCCTTGGTGCTGTATTGGTACTCGGTGATCGTGTTGTCGCGGCCACTGTTGTCGTCGGAGGAGTTGCAGCCGGCCAGCAGGGCCAGAGTCACGGCGGCGTAAACGGAGCTAATGCGGTTCATGGTCATCCTTGCACTCGTGTTCAATGGGGTCGGGCGCAGGTTAAGCCAGGTTAATGACAGGGGCGTGTCAGCCAGATGACAAGTTGCACAGCCGTGCAAGACCGGGCTAGCCGCCGCTGGCCACCAGCTCCTGCTGCAACCAGTCGAGGAAGGCGCGCACCCGCGGCAAGGCGCTGAACTCGCGGCGCGTCACCACCTGGTAGCCCAGCCCCTGGTCATAGGCGGTGTCGAAGGGAAAGATCAGCTCGCCGCGGGCCACCAGCTCCCGCGCCAGCTGATAACGGCCCATGGCCACCCCCAGCCCGGAACGGGCGGCGATGATGGCGGCATCATAGTGGGTGAAGCTGTAGTGATGGCGGCCTGTCTCCACCGGCAAGCCGGCGGCCGCCAGCCAGCCCCGCCACTCGCTGCGCGGATCGCTCTGGGCGATGGACTCCACATCGTGCAGCAGCAGGCAAGCGGCCAGCGCCGCCGGGTTATCCCGCAAGCCATGCTGCTCGGCATAGGCCGGGCTGCACACCGGCATCAGCACCTCATCCAGCAGCCGCCGGCTATCGAGCCCCGGATAGTGGCCATCACCATAGTCGAGCCACAGATCCGCCGGATGCAGCGCAAAATCCACCCGACTGCCCTTGGATCTGAGCTGCAGACTCAGATCCGGGTGCCGCTGATAGAAGCGCCCCAGGCGCGGCACCAGCCAGTGCTGGGCAAAGGTCGGCGTGCTGCCCACCTCCAGCGTCCCGCGCAGCGCCTGGTGGCGGATGTCCTCGATCTCGTGACAGACGGACGCAAAGTGGCGACTCACCTCCCGGTACAGGCGCTCACCTTCTGCCGTCAGGGCGATGCGCCGGGTCTGGCGCACAAACAGCTGAAAGCCCAGCTCCTGCTCCAACTTGCGGATGCGGTGGGACAGGGCGCTCTGGGTCAGGTGCAGCGCCTGTGCCGCCTCCTTGAAACTCAGGCAGGCGGCAATCTGGGCAAACACGTGCAGGCTGCTGAAGCTGGCAAAACTCATGGCCCCTCCACCGGGTGATGAGTGAATTTTTATCAAGCATGGGCCGAAAAAGGTCATTTGTTAAGCCTGCTTAGTCGCCTCATGCTGAGTACATCGCAAATCAATTCACTCATCCGCAGGAGAGTCCCGATGAAACGCTACCATCTCACCATCGCCGGCGGCGGTGCCACCTACACACCCGGCATCGTCAATTCCATCCTCAACGCCCGCGATGTGCTGCCGCTGCGCAAGCTGGTGCTGCTGGATACCGACGCCGAGCGCGTCGCCACCCTGGGCGGCTTCATCCGCCTGTTGCTGGCCGAGAAGGCCCCCGAGGTCGAGCTGGTCATCACCACAGATCGCCAGGAAGCCTTCACCGGCATGGATTTTCTGTTCGCTCAGATCCGCTCCGGCGGCCTGCCCATGCGGGCGCTGGATGAACAGATACCGCTGCGCCACGGCGTGGTGGGGCAGGAGACCTGCGGCCCCGGCGGCTTTGCCTTCGCCCTGCGCTCCATCCCCGACATGCTGGCCATCGGCGAGGACGTGCGCCGCTACGCCCCCGATGCCTGGGTGCTCAACTACTCCAATCCGGCGGCCATACTGGCGGACGCCTGGCATAAGCGTTTCCCCGAGCTCAACAGCCTGTTCATCTGCGACATGCCGATTGTCATCGAGTTGCTGGTGGCCGCCACCCTCGGCTACGCTCACCGCGATCTGGCCTTCGAGTACGTGGGGCTCAACCACTTCGGCTGGTGGCGCCATATCTGGAACCCGCAGGGGGAGGATCTGCTGCCCCAGCTGCGGGAGCACCTGCTCTCGGAACGGCCGCTGACCCTGTTCGAGGATGAGCACGTCAACGCCGACTGGATCCCCACCTTCGAGCGGCTGCGCAAGAGCATGCGCCTGTTCCCCGAGTTCCTCGCCAACACCTACCTGCAGTACTACTACTTCGGCGAGGAGATGGTGGCCCACGAAGATCCGCACTACACCCGCGCCAATCGGGTGATGGACACCCGGGAGAAGGCGGTGTTCGACGAGTGCCGCCGCTGCATCGCCGCCGGCAGTGCCGCCGACAGCTTCCTCAGCGCCGGGGTGCACGGCGACTTCATCGTCGACCATGCCCGCGCCATCCTCACCAACCAGCCATTCCGCACCACGGTCAATGTGCCCAACCGCGGCCTGATACCAGGCTTGCCGGACGATGCCATCGTCGAGGTGCACGGTCAGGTGACGGCCCACGGCGTCGAGGCCTTCGGCGTCGGCCCCCTGCCCCACTTCCAGCGGGCGCTGATGGTGCAGCAGAACGCCTACGAACAGCTCACCGTCGAGGCGGCACTGGAAGGCTCCTACGCCAAGGCGCTGCAGGCCCTGACCCTCAACCGCACCGTGCCGTCGGCCGATGTCGCCAAGCGGCTGCTGGACGATCTGCTGGCGGCCAATCGCGACTACTGGCCGCCGCTGCGCTGAGGTGGGCGCGGCGCTAAGGCGGCCGGCCGGATCGGCTTGGCTTTCGCCCCGGCCAAGGGGGCCTTGTTCCCGACTCGGTTCGGCATTAGCCATGCCTGATGGCGCCATGTCTCTGATGAGCGAAGGCCGTTCCGCCTGCCCGGCAACCGGCCTTTCCAACCTGCCACTTGGCGGGGCGGCAAAGGGGCGGCGGCCCGCCCCTTTGCAATCCCGGCTTTCGACCCGTGTCCGGGACAACCCGGGCCTCTGGTCGTTGTTCCGGGGCCGTCATCGACGGCCCATCCCTGGACCGGCGATGACTTAGGCCGCCTCCCTGCGGCCTATCCCCGCCACGCCTCCCGCCAGCCCGCCCGGCCAAGGGTCGCCAGAGCTGCTCTGGCCTCCCCGCCCGCCGCTTCCTCCTCGGCCAGACAGAGGGGAGACGGATCCTGTTAGCCACCCAAGCGATGACGCCAATCAATCGGATTGCTCAAGTCCAGGAACAAGCGGGTTTATACCTCAGGTCTGATGACGCCGTGTCCAGATAAGGGCGTCTACTCGCCACCCCCGCACCCCTTGGCCGCTCCGGCAGTGACGGCTAGTATGGTGACTCACTCATAGCCACTCGGAGCCGCCATGTCCCACGCCGATACCTTCCGCCGTTACCTGCAGCTGTATGCCGCCCGGGATCTGGAGGCCATCGCCGAGCTGTTTGCCGAGCAGATCCAGCTGCGCGACTGGAACCTGTCGGTACAGGGCAAGGCCGCCGCCCTGGCCGAGACCCGCCATAACTTTGCGAGCGTCGACAGCCTGCAGATCGACATCCTGAGCCTGTTTGAATCTGCCGACGGGGTGGCCGGCGAGCTGCGCATCCTGATCAACGGCCGCGATGAACTCCATGTGCTGGACGTGCTGCGCTTCGATGCCGATGGCCGCATCCACCAGATCCACGCCTACCTCGGGCGCGGCGACTGAGATAACGACAAGACCCGCGGCTGGTGCCGGTGTTATGCTGCCACCCGTCCCCATTTGAGTTCCACTGAGGTCTTGATGAGAAAATTTGGCATTATTGGTGGTCTGGGGCCCGAGGCCACCGTCGATTACTACAAGCGGATCGTCCAGTTCTTTCACCAGCACCATCAGGGGCTCTCCACCCCCGAGATGCTGATCTACAGCGCCGACATCACGGCCCTGTTTCGCCTGGTGGAAGATCAGCGCTGGGACGGGCTGGAGCAGTGGTTACTGGAGAAGGTCGCCGCACTCAAACAGGCCGGCGCCGAGTTTGCGGCCATCTCCGCCAACACGCCACACATAGTGTTCGATCGGCTGGCGGCCCGTTCCCCGCTGCCGTTGATCAGCATAGTGGCGGCGACCCTCGCTGCCGCCCGGCGGCAAGGGTTTAAGCGCGTCGGCTTGCTCGGCACCCGCTTCACCATGCAGGCCAACTTCTTTGGGCAGCACTTTGCCCAGGCGGGGATCCAGGTCTTGGTGCCCAGCCCAGCGGAGCAGGACTACCTGCATGACAAGCTGGTCAGCGAGATCGAACATGGCATCTTCACCCCCCCAGACCCGGCAAGGGCTAGTGGCGATCATCGCGCAGATGGTGGCACGCGAGGGGGTCGAGGCGATCATTCTCGGTTGTACCGAGCTACCGCTGATCCTGGCGCAGAGCGACACCCCGCTGCCCTTGCTCAACACCACAGAGCTGCATGTCGCCGCTATCTGCCAGCACTGCCTGCAACCGGCCTGAGCCTCAGCTAGCGATAGAAGAGGCTGGGAGGGATCCCCAGCTCCCGCTTGAACATGGCGCTAAAGGCACTCGGGCTGGCATAGCCCAGCGCCAGCGCCACCTCCAGCACCGACTGACCCAACGCCAGCCGTTCGCAAGCCTGCCGCAGCCGGGCCTGGCGACGCCACTGGCCTACCGACAGGCCGGTCTCGGCGGCAAAGCGCCGTTGCAAGGTGCGCACATCCATGGCCAGCAGGCGGGCCCACTCGGTCAGCGGGCGGGGATCATCCGGCTGCTGGCGCAACGCCTGACACAGGCGTTGCAAGGCCGGCGAGACGGGCTCGGGCAGGGAGAGCGGCAGGCTGGGCATGCGCTGAATCTCGTCCAGCAGCAGCTGCACCAGGCGACCGTCGCGGCCCGCCGCGTCGTAATCGAGGGGCAGGCCGATAGCCGCCAGGATCAGCTCCCGCAGCAGGGGTGACACCCCCACCACGCAGCACTCCGCCGGCAGGCCGCCGAGCAACTCAGGCCGTATGTAGAGGGTGCGCATCAACACCTCCCCCAGCATGCGGGTGCTGTGCCAGACCCCCACAGGCACCCAGATGGCCCGGGTCGGCGGCACTATCCAGTGGCCCTGATCGCTTTGCACCAGCATGACCCCCTTCACCGCATAGAGCAGTTGGGCGGTGGGATGGCAGTGCCAGGGTGACTCGGATCCCGAAGCCCGGTCAAAGGCGCGGGCCACCAGGGGAGCCAGACCTGTGTCCTGGCGGTGGGCGATCCCAGAGACCAGCATAAGTTGTCCTTTTCGCGACGATACTTGACGCATAGTAGCACGAAGGACAAAAAACCAGCTGATACCATGAGCAGGCTCACCCTATTGCCGAGGTATCCATGTCCAGCACCCTAGCCGCCACCGCCGCCGCCCAGCACGACACCCGTTACAAGGTGCTGGGCGCCATCAGCGCCGCCCACTTCCTCAACGATCTCTTGCAGTCGCTGATCGCCGCCCTCTACCCGCTGTTCAAAAGCAACTACGATCTCAGCTTCACCCAGATTGGCCTGCTGAGCTTCACCTACCAGATCACCGCCTCCTTGCTGCAACCCCTGGTGGGCTTCTACACCGACCAGCGGCCCCGGCCCTATTCGCTGGTGGTGGGCATGGGCTGCACCCTCAGCGGCCTGCTGCTGCTGGCCAACGCCGCCAGCTTCCCCCTGTTGCTGCTCGGCGCCGCCGTGGTCGGTGTCGGCTCATCCATCTTCCACCCCGAATCCTCCCGGGTGGCCCGCATGGCCTCCGGCGGCCGCCACGGTCTGGCCCAGTCCCTCTTCCAGGTGGGCGGTAACGGCGGCACCGCCCTGGGCCCCCTGCTGGCGGCCCTCATCATCCTCCCCCACGGCCAGGGCAGCCTGGCCTGGTTCGCCGTGCTGGCCCTGCTGGCCATGGCGGTGCTGCTCAAGGTGGGCCACTGGTATCGGCGGCAACAACGCCGGCTGGCCGGGCGCCGCCAGCCCCCCGGGCCCGGCCCTCTCCCGCCGCCGCATCGCCGCCACCCTGGCGGTGCTGTTGCTGCTCATCACCTCCAAGTACTGCTATCTGGCCAGCCTGACCAACTACTACAGCTTCTACCTGATGGAACACTTTGGCCTGGGGATGCAGGCGGCCCAGTATCACCTCTTCCTGTTCCTGTTCGCCGTCGCTGCCGGCACAGTGCTCGGTGGCCCCATCGGCGATCGCATCGGCCGCAAGCAGGTGATCTGGTTCTCCATCCTGGGCGTGGCCCCCTTCACCCTGCTGCTGCCCCATGTGGGGCTGACCGCCACCACGGCGCTGTCGGTCGTCATCGGCTTCATCCTGGCGTCGGCCTTCTCCGCCATCCTCGTCTACGCCCAGGAGCTGATCCCCGGCAAGGTGGGCACCATAGCCGGCCTGTTCTTCGGCTTTGCCTTTGGCATCGCCGGGGTCGGCGCCGCCGTGCTGGGCCAGCTGGCGGACAGCCACGGCATCGAGTATGTCTACCGGCTGTGCGCCTACCTGCCGCTGATGGGAGTGATCACCCTGTTACTGCCGAACCTGCGCACCCAGCCCGCCGGCTAATCGGGCTGCGTGACTCCCTCCCCGGCCAAGGGGAGGCTTGGGGTGGGGTCGCGTTGGCGTGGCTCAACGCCGTTGAGGTGATTGATTCAGAACGACTCTGCCCGTTGCGCCTGCCCGGCCCCCAGCCTTTCCAAGCTGCCGCATGGCGGGGCGGGCCAGAACATCTTTGCCCGTTGCGCCCTTATCGGCGCCGAGCCTTTCAAGCTTCCCGCTTGGCGGGGGCGCGCAAAGGGGGATTGTGCCATCCCCCTTTGCAATCCCTGGCACTCCCCGCTGTCCGGGCCTGCGGCTTCCCTCGTCGTTCACGCCGGGCCTGGGGAACGTCATCAACGTCCGCTGCGCCATCCCTGGCTGCTCATTCCACTCGGGCTATCCCTGCCCTCGCGCCAAACCGGGCCGGGATACTCAATCCCGTCCCTTTCCGGTTTGGCCCCAGCGTGATGATGACTGGCTCGGCATCCCAGCCTCGCCTCCCCGCCCGCCGCTTCCTCCTCGGCCAGACAGAGGGGAGACGTATCACGTTAGCCAGCCCCTGAGACGCCGCCCAGTTATCGGATTACTCATTCCCCGTAGGGCGCAATAGCAAAGCGTATTGCGCCAGATGACGAACGCCCAAAGCAACGACTACCACCGATTGTGGCGCCCCTCGACCGGGCCGAGCGGAAGGCTGATTGGAATGCACGAGCCGCAGGGAGGCGGCGAGAGGTATCGTCGGGCCAGGACGGCTCGTCGATACCGGTCATGGAAAGCAGACTTGGGAGCGAGGAGCTGTCCCGGTCGCGGGGCGCGAGGCCCGGGATTGCAAAGGGGTGGGCCAGCACCCCTTTGCCCGCCCCGCCAAGCGGGTGTCGAACAAGACGCCGAGATGGCAAAGGCGGAACGGACTGACCCAGTCCAAACAGTCTGTTTGACAGATGCCCAAATGTGACCTACGCGAGTGTCAAAATCGGTAAAGGGCCGTTAGGATAGGGACTCAAAAAACCGTGGTACAAGCAGCAGAGTGGGGGCTGAAACCCAGGGGCGGTAGCCTGGGCGTTAGGCCAAAGATCCAGCCCACTCCAAGCGCTGAACCACTGTGCACATGATCAAGAACAACACGATCAGGTCCCACTGCGGGATAGATGGCCAATTTGCCGCCTATCCGCACAGGACAAGTGAGGGGCTTGTTTTTTGCTGCCCGGACAATGGGTTGCAGAGCATACCCGCCTTGCATCACGGAACTAGGCGGCATAAGCCCCGTGGATAGGTGGCAAATTGCCGCTTAATAAATTGTTAGCACTCAAGGGGGTAGTCGTGGCATCTACATCAAAGGAAGAGCTGAACAAGTCGGTAGGAACAGAGATTCTTGTTCCGTGCATTAAGTGTTCAGGAAAGACCGCGCACGACGTTGTTGTCTCTGTGGATCAGTCTGGCTTTGCAGAAGAAGTCGAAATTAGCTGGGATCAGAAACACCAAATTATTCGGTGCAAAGGATGCAAAACACTCTCATTCAGAAGCGAAGCGTCAAACTCCGAAGATTACTATCAGATCGGCGAGAATGAGTGGGAGCACGACATAAACGAAAAGCTCTACCCTTCGCGCATAGAGGGCATGAAAGATTTAGGGCCTGACGTCGTGTACTTGCCATCTGATTTGCGGAGGGTCTATGCCGAGACCACGCAAGCACTTAACAATGACTCTCCGGTGCTCGCCGGCATCGGCCTTAGGGCGCTAGTGGAGACCGTGTGCAAAGAAAAAAGTGCACTGGGGAAAGATCTGTACGAGAAGATCAACGATCTCGCAGCTAAGCACGTGCTAACACCATCTGGGGCCGAAATTCTGCACAAGGTCAGAACACTCGGGAACAAAGCGGCTCATGAGGTAAAACCTCACACGCCAAGGCAACTTTCACTTGCAATGAGCGTAGTTGAGCACATGCTCAAGGATGTCTACATTCTTCCCAAGCTCGTGGAAAACGAGTTTTAGGTCATGAGTGCTAACAATTCATTCAAGCCGACGCCGCTTCGCGGTGCGGCTTAATTCAAGCGTTAGGCTCCATGAACAGGGGAAAAGTATGTCGCCAGCATTCTGGTTTTGGTTTACATTTTGTTCCCTAATTTCACTAGCCATCGCCGCACGTTTTATCCGGAAAGAAACATATCCTAACCTGTCTGTCGGCATAAAAAGTGTCTCATTCATTGCGGGAATACTGATGCTGGTGCTCTTTATTCTTGGAGTTGTTTACGGTACGTTATCTGGGTTCTCTGGGTAGGGCTGTAGGGGCGATTAGCACAGCGTAATCGCCCAGATAAACGAGCCAGGAAAGACTCACAATTATAAACAATACAACTGTCAGCCAGTTTTTAAAAGTGAAGCCAAAGGATGGTCCAATTGAAGGACAAGGAAAAAATCGCTGTATTCATTGACGCAGACAATGCACCTGCGGCAAAAATAGACATTGTACTGTCAGAATTAGCTAGACATGGCGTAGTCAATATCAGAAAAGCATACGGTAACTGGAAGAATCTCAATTTAAAACCATGGGAGGATCTTCTGCATGATTATGCTATACAGCCAATACAACAGTTTGATCTAACGAAAGGAAAGAATGCCACTGACATGGCTTTGGTTATTGATGTAATGGATGTTCTATACACCAAGGACATAGATATTATTTGTTTGGTATCCTCTGACTGTGACTTCACACCGTTAGTAACAAGATCACTCGCTGATGGAAAATATGTTATCGGATTTGGCGAGAGAAAGGCGCCCAAAGCTTTTGTCAATAGTTGCTCAAGGTTCCTATATTTAGATGAGGAAACAAAGCAAGAGCTTCCAATACAAAAACAAACAATTAATATCAAAAGTGATACTCGCTTGATGAACCTGCTGCGACAAGCCATTGAAGCAGTAGAAGAGGATGATGGGTGGGCAATGCTTGGCCCAATTGGAACGCACATATCAAATCACGCATCATTTGACCAAAGAAACTATGGATTTAAAAAATTAAGTGACCTATTCATGGCAATTGACTTATTTGAAATGAAAAAAACAAATGGTTCAGTTCTTTGGGTTAGAGACAAGAAAAAAGCAAAACAACTTAACAAATGATTATAGACGCGATTAGAACCCAGACGATCTGCCTGTTTAAAGTTCATTAACAAAGTACGATCCCGCGCTGGCTTAACGGTCAGGCCATATAAAATGTTTCCCCCCAGATATGAGGCACACATGGAATTCGATGTGAATTTGAACAACCTGGATATCGCAAGAGCGATTGCATACACTCAGGTGCGAAATAAGGCCCTTTGGGCAATGTGTATTGTCTCCTCCATTCTTGTAAATGGAATTAGCGTGGTAGGCCTATGGGCTATGGAATGGCCTTTACATGAAAGTATGTTCGTTGCCGGTGACTTCATCCTAAGAATTTTCATTTTGTTTGTTATTTGTCTGGGTTTGACAACGTTACTGCTTTTAGCCAATCCGAAATGGAGAAAAGGTAGGGTTGGCCACCACAGGATTGAAATAAATGAAACAGGCATGATTGAATCAACCGAATATAATCGCACGGAAATATACTGGCCTTCCATCCGCAAGGTTTCTTCCAAGGCCAGTGGTCTTTACTTTCTCCATTCCGGTGCGGAGTCGTTCATGATACCAAGGCGTAGCTTTAAATCTCTAAAAGAGTGGCAAGATTTCGAGGGCTTATTCTTTTCACATTATGAACGGACAAAAGTACCTAACAAACAATAAACCCACGCGCCCATCACTAAGCCGCCATATCCAAAGAAGAAACCATGATAAATACAGAAGCTAATACCGAGATTTTACGGCGCTTAGCGTCTGCTGAAATTGAGCATGATGTTAAGATTATTCTCGCGGTGGAATCTGGCAGCCGCGCATGGGGTTTTGAATCGACTAACAGCGACTATGATGCACGATTTATCTATGTACACCGCCCAGAGTGGTATCACTCGGTAGGTCTCGAAGAAAAAAGAGATGTTATAGAATACCCCATTCTTGATGACCTGGATATAAATGGCTGGGATTTAAGAAAAGCACTAAGGTTATATTGGAAGTCAAACCCGGCCTTTGTTGAGTGGATCCAATCTCCACTCATTTATCAAGAACGCACGAATTTCAAATCGCAAGTGCTGAGTATATTGCCAGATGTATATTCTATTGAAAGTGGCATCTATCACTATAGAAGCATGGCCAAACATAATTTTAGAGGCTACTTAAAAGAGGAGTTTGTTCCACTTAAAAAATATTTCTACGTATTACGTCCATTGCTCTCTGTATTATGGCTAGAAAAGTACAAGCGACCTGCCCCAATAGAGTTCAGTAAATTGATCCACCTAATCAGCGAACAAAAATACTTATGTAAGGCCATTGAAGAATTGTTGGTGGCCAAGCGCAGCGGCCTCGAAATGGGGCTGTCAGCTCAAATACCTGAAATTCATTCTTTTATTGAGACTGAACTGGCGCGACTGGACACCATCACACCAGATCGTGTAGAACGTAACCAGGTCGAACCAAAGCTATCAGAGATATTCAGGGCGGTACTTAGGGACGCTTGGAACTAACCATCGCCTAGATTGGCCTGAGCATTCAAAGCCCAAGGGCAACCGAGAGGCTAACGGCTTTCGTTGATTAAAATTCACGATTCACCTGACGAGTTAAACGCTGAACCGCATGTAATCACTATCATCTAAATTGCAGGGGCGCGCATAAAAGCACGCCGCAATAACTTAACGCAGGCTTTTGAAATTATGGTTAATCCGAAATGGACCAGTAAGGGTAAAACGGTCGCACAGTTAATCGATGAGCTTCGCACGTTTGAGAACCAAAATATGGAAGTGCGGATATCTATTGATGATGGCAACACATCTCGTCCAATTTCATTGGTTGCAAAATCGCAGGGGAAATATGCCTTACTCAAAAACTGCGAAGACAAACCCACAGTGCTTAATCATAGCGCTGATCAAACCTAAGCCTGCGCTAGATATTGCACAGAAGACACCTGCGACGCGATATGGGTATATATTCCTCATGATAAATAGTCAGGTTTGGTAGCAAGTATGCTGAAACTGAAACTACTGAAAGCCAGTGCCTGGTCATTGGGAACAGGGTTGCTATTTTTTGCTGGTTTCTTCTGCTACCTCAGTGCAAACACGCCCAAGCGAGATCGCTACCTGATACCAGAAGGTTATGCCGGCTGGTTGTGTGTAACCTATTCAGTGGCTGGCGCGCCGCCGCTAAAATTCGAGGATGGTTTTCGGCTTGTAAAGTTCTCGCCATCTGGTGTCGTTGCAACCTCGACAGAGGGAATGCCTGGCAAGTACAAAGATGAATTCTGGTTCTATGAGGGCAATAGGCTAAGGCAAATGAACATCGAAAAAGAAATGGGAGGCGGGTACACGGTTGCTAAGCCTGAGGATCCGGGCCACTTTACGGTCATGTTCTGGGTAAGCCAAAATGCCAAAGCGCAACAGCCTCTGCAGGCTCAAGGTAAACTAAACAACTGTGGCCCGTCAGAATGAAACCTCACCTCAAAAAGAGTTTAAGTCGTTCGTTTTACAAGCCTGGGCTCAGATAAAGCCCCGCCCCCATAGCCAAAGTCACATCAGCCTTTAGGAAAGCCAGATGAGCCATAAGGAAATATATAGCGACACAGCAAGAATTCAGCTAAATCTGTTTTCATACTTGAAAATTTCATTTTGGATCTGGTTTGGCACTGCCGTTTCCTCTGGTGCTGCTCTCAATATTTTTGTGACAACGACGATAGCAAATCCAGATGTAAAATGGACTATGTTCTGGCTGTCCACCTTGCTCTATTCGTTTTTAGGGTTAATTGTAAGCCTGTTGGGGACGATTATCTCCTATTCCATCTATGCAATCTGGTGCAATAAAAACAGGGGCCAGTCTGTTAGCGGAAGGTTTGCAATCCATCAAGAAGAACCCTAGCAGTCAACTCTGCTGTTCTTGTATTGCGGACCAGCCTGCAGGGAAACCGACACCCCCTATTCCTGCTTTAAAGCTGTACCGTTAGGCAAAACAATCATGTCGCTTTGGTTAAGCCTGAAACCCAACATTTACCGAGCCATTCACGGCTGGGAGCCGTTTAGAGGTGATATTCGCAGGCTGATTTGCCTGGGTCGCCGTTGCCTGTCAGTATCAGGCTCCCCCTTGTTGGCGGAATACGCCTTGTGCTTGCACCCCATGAACAAAATAGGACATTAGATAAATAAAGAAGCTGCCGAGCAGTTGAGTATTTTAATCTGCCAGCTCAATGCAAAACTGGATGAAAGCGTGGCCTTTGTCCAGGCCCATGACCAAGCAGGTCTCTTTGCTGAGTACCAAAAGATAGCGGGCAAGATAATGGCATCGTTTTACTTCGATATTCAAAGGGTACTATGGGAGCAATACCCCGATCTTAAGCCGATGCAAATGGGCGGTGAGTATCGGCTGGCGGCAAGTCTCTTCGAACCGCTCTTTTACCGCGCGCCGTCCGCCTCCTCGCCTGCGGCGTAAGGCGCCATCGCCTGATGGCGCCTCGGGTTTACCCCGGCCTGACTCCCCTTAGGAATGACTGGGCATGCCATGCCACTCATCGGCGGCGGGCACCGCCTTGCGGCCCAGGCCGGCCAGCAGCACCAGCAGGCCCCAGCCCAGCACCAGCATGCAGAGCAGCGTCAGTCCGGCAAGGCGCAGCGGATACTCGGCAAACAGTTGCCAGATGGGCTCCCACCAGGGCAGATAGCCCACCTCATAACAATCCCCGACCGCCAGACTCTTCACTCCGGACTCCCGGATAATGGCCACCGACCCCGCGACCTGGCCACGCAGGGTGGTGTTTTGCAGGGTGTCGTTGAGCAGCTTGAAGCGGTCCAGGTCGATGTGCAGCAGGGCCAGGCTGTCACTGCTGCCGCGGCTCTGGGCGGCGGCTTCGGCCAGGCGCTCCTTGAACAGGGTGCGGTTGGCCAGGCCGGTCAGCGCGTCCTTGATCGCCAGCGACTCCAGGTGCTGGGTGAGCTGCTTCAAGGCTTCCTGCTGTTGCCGGGATTCCGTCACATCGACATGGGAGAGAAAGTTGCTGCCATTGGTCTGGGTGCCACGCAGCTCCACCACGCGCACCCAGCGGTTGTTGGGCAGTGCCAGCACGTAGGGGGCGCCTGAAAAGCGCTGGTGTTCCTTGAGGAGACCCAGGCTGGCGAC
>JAJOIN010000015.1 GCA_021209335.1 Aeromonadaceae bacterium | reverse complement strand
CGTTGCCGCGGGCCGCCTGGGCGGCGGCCTTGGCACTGTCATACTCCCGGCGGGCGACGGTGCCCTTGGCCAGCAGGGCCTGCATGCGCGTGAGCTGGTTATCTGCCTCCAACTGCTGGGCCTGGGCGGCGGCCAGGGCGGCTTCGGCGCGGGACAGGCCGGCCGCCTGTTCGGTACTGGTGATCTCCAGCAGCACCTCGCCCGCTGCCACCATGTCGTTGACGTCCACCTTGAGGGCCGTGATGCGTCCCTGGGTCTGGGCCGCCACCGTGCCTTGGTCTACCGGCTCCAGCCGACCATCCACCCACCACCATCTGGGTTCGCTTTGGGGCGTGACGGTCAGGGTGGCCGGAGGGGGCGCCGCCAGCAGCGCGGATGGGCCGACTAAGGCCAGCAGCATCAGGCCGCCGATGGTGAGCAGGGCGAACAACCGGGTTGGCATGGGAGCACCTCAGTTAAATTAGATTGATCTAATGTAGGGTGGCTTGGCCTTGAGCACAAGCCGTTTGCTAATCCGAATGCAGGCTGATGCCATGCTCCTGAATGCGCTTGCGCCACAGCTGGCGAGCCAGGGTTTGCATGTCTTCGGCCATGTCGTCCTGCTCGACTATCTCCAACCCTAGCATGGTTTCGACTAGGTCCTCCATGGTCACCAGCCCCTGCACCTCACCATATTCGTTGACCACCAGGGCCAGGGGCTCCCGTTGGGCCAGCAGGGAGTCAAACAGGGAGGGCAGGCTTGCGGTGGCCGGTACCACAAACAGCGGTCGCAACCAGTGACGCAAGGGCAACTGCTCGCTGCCCTTGGCCGCTGCCAGCAGCAGATCCTGCTGGTGGACGTAGCCGATGATGTTGTCCAGCTCGCTCTCAAACAGCGGCAAGCGGGTAAACGGCGGGGTGGTGAGGCCGAGATAATCCGTCAGGGGGAGATCGGCCGACAGCCGGTAGAGCACGGTGCGGGGGGTCATGATGTGGCTGACCTTGAGGTGGGCAAAGTGCAGCAGGTGCTGGATGATGCGGCTCTCCTTGGCCGCCAGCTCGCCCGCCTCTCGCCCCAGCTCCGCCATGGCGGCTATCTCTTCGCGATAATGCGCGGCGCTCACCGGTTTGCCCAGTCGGTGCGCCAGCCGTTCGGCCAGCCAGATGAAGGGGAATAGCACCCGGATGAGCCACAGCAGGGGCAGGCCAATATAGGGTGCCCACTGGCGCCAGCGGGTGGCCCCCAGTGTCTTGGGCAGGATTTCGGTCAGATAGAGGATCAGCAGGGTCAACAGGGCCGAGGCCGGGGCCATCCAGATCTCACCAAACAGTCGGGCCGACTCGGCACCGACTCCGGCGGCCCCCACGGTATGAGCTATGGTGTTGAGGGTGAGGATGGCGGCCAGGGGGCGATCGATCTGCTGTTTGAGCTGGTGCAGGCGGGCGGCCGCGGCCGGCTGCTTGGCCTTGAGCTTGTGGACATAGCTGCCGGTCAGCGACAGCAGGATCGCCTCCAGCAGGGAGCAGACAAACGAGACCCCCAGCGCCAGCAGCAGATAGCCCAGCAACCAGCCCATGGGGCCTCCTGTTTTGTCGAGTGACTCATCCTGACTATTGCTCTAATGGTAGCGTTTTCTGCCAGACTGCCACCGCCAACCCAGGCGGCACCGGCCCTGGCATCCGGATAAGTGTGATATTGACGGCAGATCTTGATGAAAAGCGCAGCGCTTGGCCGACCTCGGCGGAGAAAGCCTTTGCCAGTCTTGGTGAATTTGAATAGATTGAACCGGTTTTTCACATGCCCGCATAAGAATAAGGACTCGCACTATGAACAAAACCGAGCTGGTTGACGCCATTGCCGCCAAGGCTGATATGAGCAAGGCCCAAGCCAAGGCCGCACTGGAAGTGATGCTCGATGCCATCACCGCCACCCTCAAGGAAGGTGAGCAGGTGCAACTGGTTGGCTTTGGTACCTTCAAGGTCAGCCATCGTGCCGCCCGTACCGGTCGCAACCCGCAAACCGGTCAGGAGATCGCCATTGCTGCCAGCAACGTGCCTTCCTTCGTTGCCGGTAAGGCGCTCAAGGATGCCGTCAACTAAGACGTCTGCCTGGCCTGTGAAGCCCGCCGTTTGGCGGGCTTTTTGTTGCCCGCTTTTTTTGTCTGGCCAAAGGCGGCTCCCGCCCATGCTATGCTGCGCCTCTTTGCTGTAAGGAGAGACCCATGGCCTACCGTTGGATCCTGTTTGATCTGGACGACACCCTGTTTGATTTTCCGGCTCCCCGGGCGCTGGAGACCACCTTGGCGCACTACGATATTCCGCTGACCCCTGAGCTGTTGGCGGACTATCAACAGCTCAATCAGGGGCTCTGGCAGCAGTTCAACGCCGGGCAGATCGACGCCAAGACCCTGCAGTTCGAGCGCTTTAGCCAGCTGGCCCCCCTGGCCGGCGTCACTCCCTGGGAACTGAACCAGCGTTTCTTTGCCGCGATTCTGGATTACAGCGCGCCGCTGGACGGCGTGGTCAGCACCCTGGCGCAACTGCAAGGCAAGGCCGGTTTGGGGATAGTCACCAACGGCTTTGGTGACATTCAACGAGCCCGGCTGGCCAAGAGCGGCCTGGCCGGCTGTTTTGATTTTCTGCTGGTGTCGGAGGAGCTGGGGGTCAACAAGCCGGATCCGCGGATCTTCGCCATCGCCGGCGAGCAGATGAACCATTGTCCGGTGGGGGACGTGCTGATGGTGGGGGACAATCCGCTGACCGACGTGGCCGGTGCCGCCGCCGCCGGCATGGAGACCTGTTGGTTCAATCTGCATAAGCAAGCTCAGGCGGTGGACGCCACCCACACCATCACCGACTTTGCCGAGTTGCTGGGCTTGCCACGGGTGGCCGCCCTGCTGGCCTGAGTCAGTGCGCCGGATGGTCTATGGTCAGGTGCGCCAGGCTCGGCAGCCGTAGCAGGGCCTGGCGCAGCCGGCCGATGGCCGCCGCATCCTGCCGGGCCAGGCCTATGATGGCGGCGTAGCGCCCTTCACCGATCCGCCAGACATGTAATTCGGACAACTCGAGCGCCAGATCTTCGGCGGTGTGCTCTATCTGGTGGCTGAGCTGGTCGCCCTGCAGATCGATGAGGATCTGACCGGTCTCTTTGAGCAGGCGCCAGGCCCACACCAGGATCAGGGCGCCACCCACAAAGCCCATCAGGGGATCCAGCCAGGCGGCGCCCCACAGCATGCCTCCCGCCAGGGCCAGGATGGCCAGCACCGAAGTGGCGGCATCGGTCAGTACGTGGATGTAGGCGGCGTGCTTGTTCAGATCCCGCACCTGTTCCCCTTTACCTTCATGGGCATGGGCCCCATGCTGGTGGTCGTGGTCGTGGTCTGGTCGTGTCGTCGATGCATGGTCCGATGATC
>JAJOIN010000116.1 GCA_021209335.1 Aeromonadaceae bacterium | reverse complement strand
GTTGCAGCGGGGCACCCAGACAGTGGTGACCGCCATGGGCAACACCCGGCAGAGCTGTCAGGATGCGGCGGAAAACACCAGCAAGGTGAATGCGTCGCTGGATCTGATGGCGGGGGAAGTGGTGGAGGATGTATTCGGCCAGATCCTGGCGCAGCAGTGCCAGCTGGCGGCTAGCCCCCTGATGCAGCTGGCGCAGGCCGCGGCACAGGCCGTGGGCCAGCACGTCACCCGTGTAGTGGGACAGCTGCTCCTCCCAGTCGATCTCCAGCCGGCCAAACAGCACGGCCACGGCGTTGATGAGGCCAGGATCGCCGCTGATGTCCAGCTTCTCTTCGCGGATGTAGCGGGTCAACCGGCTGGGATCCTTGAGCAGCGGCAGGGCGCTGAGGGAGAGAGAGAGGCGGGCGTCGGCCTGCCCCTCATACTGCCCCAGGCAGTCCACCCGCCCCGGGCTGAACAGCAGCCACAGGGGCGGGGTGAACTCCCGCAGCTGGATCTGCACCCGCTTGCCGGCCAGGTGCTCGCTGCGCGCCCGGCTGGCGGGATCCAGCGCCAGCAGGCGGTTGATGGCGGTTTCGACGGTGGCGAGCAGCAGGGTCGGCAGGGGCATGGGATTCCTCGTTTAGAACTTGTAGCCGCGATGCAGGGCGACCACGCCCTGGGTCAGGTTGTAGTAGCTGACCTCCTCGAAGCCGACGGTCTCCATCATGCCCTTGAGGGTCTCCTGATCCGGGTGCATGCGGATAGACTCGGCCAGGTACTTATAGCTGTCACCGTCCTGGGTCACCAGCTGGCCGATGCGCGGCAGCACGTTGAAGGAGTAGAGGTCATAGACCTTGCTCATCAGGGGGCGGGTGGGCTTGGAGAACTCCAGCACCAGCAGGCGGCCGCCGGGCTTGAGCACCCGGAACATGGAGGCCAGGGCGGCGTCCTTGTGGGTGACGTTGCGCAGCCCGAAGCTGATGGTGATGAGATCGAACTGGTTATCCGGGAAGGGCAGGGCCTCGGCGTTGGCCTGCACGTAACGGATGTTGTTCACCAGTCCCAGGTTGCGCAGTTTGTCGCGGCCCACCTTGAGCATGGAGTCATTGATGTCGGCCAGCACCACCTCGCCCTTGTCGCCCACCAGACGGGAGAAGCGGGCGGTGAGATCGCCGGTGCCACCGGCCAGATCCAGCACCTTGTGGCCGGGGCGCACGCCGGCGCAGTCGATGGCAAAGCGCTTCCACAGGCGGTGAATGCCGAAGGACATCAGATCGTTCATCAGATCATACTTGGCGGCCACCGAGTGGAACACGCCGGCCACCAGGGCCTCTTTTTCCCCTTCGGCCACCTGGGTGAAGCCGAAGTGGGTGGTTGCTTGTGTCATACCTACATCCATGGTTCCTGGAAAATCGACCGAGTTTACCGCAAAAGGGTGGGCCGGGGGGATCTTAGCCACGCTGTATCATCCACTGCATGCCCAGCCAGGTGAGGCCCAGACACAGAGTGACGTTGAGCAGCACGTTGAGGGCGCCCTTGAGCCAGGCGCCCTGTTGCAGCAGCACCAGGGTGTCCAGCGAGAAGGAGGAGAAGGTGGTCAGCGCCCCCAGCAACCCCACCATGATCAGCGGCCGCCAGGGCTGGGCTTCGATATAGCCCTGCTGCACCGCGCCTATCATCAGGCCCATGACGAGGGAGCCCAGCAGGTTGACGCTCAGGGTGCCATAGGGAAAGGCGCGGCCCAGCAGGCTGGCCATCAGCTCGGTGAGGCTAAAACGCAGACAGGCGCCCAGGGCGCCACCGACGGCAACAAACAGATAGGTCATGGGATCCTCCCTTCAGGCTGCCAAGGATCCCGGCTGGCGGCGGCCTTGTCAACGCCGGGGCCGGCCGGATGATCCTCAGGATCCTGATTGATCCTTGCCGCGCCTTCTAAACTGCGTATAATGCGCCGCCTTGCCTGCGTCTGGCCGGCAGATGGGTTCCCTCACCCCATCGGATTGCACATCAAAAAGGACACAATATGCTGCCTGTTATCTCCGCGCCCTACCGGACGGCGCTCATTCGTCTGGCCTGGTTCCATGTGGCTGTGATTGCCGCCAGTAACTACCTGGTGCAACTGCCCATCAGCCTGTTTGGGCTGCACACCACCTGGGGAGCCTTCAGCTTTCCGTTCACCTTTCTGGCGACGGATCTGACGGTTCGCCTGTTTGGCGCGGCGCTGGCACGGCGCATCATATTGACGGTCATGTTGCCGTCCCTGCTGCTCTCCTACCTGTTGGGGGTGCTGTTCATGCAGGGACAGTTCCAGGGATGGTCCCAGTTGCTGGCGCCCAATCCCTTTGTGGCGCGGATTGCCTGCGCCAGCTTCATGGCCTATTTGCTGGGGCAGATCTTGGATGTCTCCATCTTCAACCGGCTGCGTCAGCTGCGCTGGTGGTGGGTGGCACCGGCGGCGTCCACCCTGGTGGGCAATCTGCTGGATACGCTGGCGTTCTTTGGCATTGCCTTCTGGCACAGCTCGGATCCCTTCATGGCCGCGCACTGGCCGGAGATCGCCACCGTGGATTACGGCATCAAGCTGCTCATCAGCCTGGGGCTGTTCGTCCCGGCCTATGGCGTCTTGCTGCGCTATCTGAGCCGGCGTCTGCTGGGTCAGTCGAGTCTGTCTCTGGCTGGCTGATGTTTTTTGCAGCAGGATGTCAGCCTTGTGATCTGTCGCACGTCGCCGGCAACGGCGTCGTGCAAAATATGGCCTCTGCCTCAGGGCGGAGCCAAACAAGACGGTTTGTGGCACGCCACGCCGTCTCCCCCAGAAAGGTTGTCCACATTTTCATGTTGGCGCCTGACGGAAGAGCGCAGTTAGCGTTCACTATCTAAGTCCTTGTAGTTTAAGACTTGTTGTCGGAAGTAATCACTGACGTCGCCGCTGTGACGCCAGCGATGGCCCCTGTCTTCAACAGAGATATCCACAGCTTTTGTTCGTTATGCACAGGCGTTCCCTTGGTTCGCCCCCCGCCCTGTGGCATCCTTAGCGCCACCTCGTCAGTTGCAGGATCCTCGTCATGACAACCGCTGCACCCCTCATACTGGTGGACGGCTCGTCCTACCTCTATCGCGCCTTCTTTGCCTCCCAGCAGGCCAACCTGCGCACCGCCGACGGCCGTCCCACCGGCGCCGCCCGGCTGATGACCAACATGCTGCGCAGCCTGCTCAAGCAATACCCGGAATCCCCGGTGGCTGTGGTGTTCGATGCCAAGGGCAAGAGCTTCCGCAACGACCTGTATGCCGACTACAAGGCCCACCGTCCACCCATGCCGGATGACCTGCGGGCGCAGGTGGCGCCCATTCATGCCATCGTCAAGGCCATGGGGCTGCCGCTGCTGATCATCGACGAGGTGGAGGCGGACGATGTTATCGGCACCCTGGCCCGTCAGGCCACCGAGCAGCAGATCGACACCCTGATCAGCACGGGGGACAAGGACATGGCCCAGCTGGTGTCCGAGCATGTCACCCTGATCGACACCATGAAGGGGGAGACCACGGATCGTCAGGGAGTGGTGGATCGCTTTGGCGTGCCGCCTGAGCTCATCATCGATTACCTGGCCCTGATGGGGGACAGCAGCGACAACATCCCCGGCATGCCTGGGGTCGGCCCCAAGACGGCGGTGGCGCTGCTGAGCGGCCTGGGCGATATCGAAGCGGTGGCGGCCAATCTGGATCAGGTGGCGGCCCTGGGCTTTCGCGGCAGCAAGACCTTTGCCGACAAGTTCCGCGAGCACCTGGAGATTATCCGCCTCTCCCGCACCCTGGCCACCATCAAGACGGATGTCGAGCTGCCCCTGGGCATCGCCGACATCGGCAAACCGGCGCCGGATCTGGCCGCCTTGCAGGCTCTGTATGGCGAGCTGGAGTTCAAGGGGCTGATCGAGGAGCTGGGCGGTGCCGTGGCGGCCCAGGCCGCGAGCCAAGCCGAACTGCCGGACGCGCCCGCCGAGCTGGACTATCAAACCATCCTCACCGCAGCAGACTTTGCCCACTGGCTGGCCCGCTTGCAGGCCGCGCCCCTGTTTGCCTTCGATACCGAGACCGACGGCCTGGACTACATGCAGGCGAAAATCGTCGGCGTCTCCTTTGCCATTGAGGCGGGGCAGGCGGCCTATGTGCCCCTGGCCCACGACTATCTGGGGGCACCGGCCCAGCTGGACCGCGATTGGGTGCTGGGCCAGCTCAAGCCGCTGCTGGAGGATCCGGCCCGACCCAAGGTGGGCCAGAACCTCAAGTTCGACCGCAATGTGCTGCAGAACCATGGCATCAAGCTGCGGGGCATCGCCTTTGACACCATGCTGGAGTCCTATGTGCTGGATGCCACCGCCACCCGGCACAACATGGACGATCTGGCCGACAAGTACCTGGGCCACAAGACCATCACCTTCGAGGAGATCGCCGGCAAGGGAGTCAAGCAGCTGACCTTCAACCAGATCGAGCTGGAGCAGGCCGCCCCCTATGCCGCCGAGGATGCCGACATCACGCTGCGGCTGCACCAGACCCTGTGGCCGCGCCTTGAGGCCGAGCCCAAGCTGGCCGAGCTGTTCACCAGCACCGAGCTGCCGCTGATCGGCGTGCTGGCGGACATGGAGCGCACCGGCGCGCGCATCGACAGCCAGCGGCTGGGGGAGCAGAGCCTGCAGCTGGCGGCCCGGCTCAAGGAGCTGGAGGAGCAGGCACACCTGCTGGCCGGCGAGCCCTTCAACCTCTCTTCCACCAAACAGCTGGGGGAGATCCTCTACACCAAGCTGGGCCTGCCGGTGCTCAAGAAGACCCCCAAGGGGGCGCCCTCCACCGCCGAAGAGGTGCTGGTGGAGTTGGCGGAGAACTACGAGCTACCGCGCCTGCTGCTGGAGCATCGCTCCCTGGCCAAGCTCAAGTCCACCTACACCGACAAGCTGCCTCTGATGATCAACGCCGCCACCGGCCGGCTGCACACCTCTTATCATCAGGCGGTGACCGCCACCGGCCGGCTCTCGTCGTCCGATCCCAACCTGCAGAACATCCCCATCCGCACCGAGGAGGGCCGGCGCATTCGCCAGGCCTTCGTACCGGCAGTGGGCTACAAGCTGGTGGCGGCGGATTACTCCCAGATCGAGCTGCGCATCATGGCGCACCTGTCCGGGGACGCGGGGCTGCTCAAGGCGTTTGCCGCCGGCCAGGACATCCACCGCGCCACCGCCGCCGAGGTGATGGGGGTGAGCCCGGAGCAGGTGACCAGCGATCAGCGCCGCAACGCCAAGGCCATCAACTTCGGCCTCATCTATGGCATGAGCGCCTTCGGCCTGGCCAAGCAGCTGGGCATTCCCCGCAGTGAAGCCCAGCACTACATGGACAGCTACTTTGCCCGCTATCCCGGGGTGCTCACCTACATGGAGCGCACCCGCCAGCAGGCCGAGGAGCAGGGCTACGTGGAGACACTGTTCGGCCGGCGCCTCTACCTGCCGGACATCAAGGCCCGCAACCAGGGGCTGCGCAAGGCGGCGGAGCGGGCCGCCATCAACGCGCCCATGCAGGGCACGGCGGCGGATATCATCAAGCGCGCCATGCTCACGCTGGCGGACTGGATAGCCCAGCAGCCGGAGGGGCGCATCCGCATGCTGATGCAGGTGCACGATGAACTGGTGTTTGAGGTGCAGGAGGATCAGGTGGACGCCTGTTTGCCGGAGATCCGCCGGCTGATGGGCGAGGCGGCCAGCCTGGATGTACCGCTGGAGGTGGGTATCGGCGTGGGAGATAACTGGGATCAGGCCCACTGACAAAATTTATGGTGGTCAGGGAACTTATTTTCAAAACCCCTGACTAACTAGTTAGATGGAAATTGGACCATTTTGCTGACCCCGCCTTGTGTGGGGTCTTTTTTTGCCCGCCGTTTGGCCCGCCTTGAAAATGGTCTCAATCAAGTTATGGAAAAATAAAGAGAAATAAACCGTTTTCACGATCTTTTCAGCTCGGGCCAGCTTAGTTAGATTGGGCGCGTAGGGTATAGAGGTAAGATGTTCTATCAATCAGACCTTTAATTTTTCACCTAGTGTGAGAGCTTAAACTAGCTGCCCCGGTGCCATCGCACCGGGGTTTTTTATGGGCGAGCGCCCGGCAAGCAGGATCAGGCGGGATCGACCAGCTCGTCGTCTTGCGCCGCGGCGTCATCCTGCTCCAGGTACCAGCGGCTGAGCACCTGGCTCACCAGCTCCACACCTATGCCTTTCAAGGACGAGAACGCCTCCACCTGAATGTCGCCGCCCCATTCGGCCACCTGGCGGCGCACCTGCTGGACTATGGTCTTGCGTGGTCCCGGGTTGAACTTGTCACACTTGGTGAGCAGTGCCAGCACCTTGATGCCGTTGGCGGTGGCCCACTCCAGCAGCTGGGTGTCCGTGTCCTTGAGCGGGTGACGGATGTCCATCAAGAGCACCAGTCCCTTGAGGGATTGGCGCTTCTGCAGGTACTCGGACAAGGAGGCCTGCCACTTGCGCTTCATCTCCTCGGGCACCTGCGCATAGCCGTAGCCGGGTAAGTCCACCAGTCGCTTGCCGGGCTCCAGCTCGAACAGGTTGATGAGCTGGGTGCGGCCCGGGGTCTTACTGGTGCGCGCCAGTTGGCGCTGGCCGGTGAGGGCGTTGAGGGCAGAGGACTTGCCGGCATTCGAGCGCCCTGCGAAGGCCACTTCCACACCGTCGTCATCCGGCAGGTGCCGGATATCCGGGGCACTGGTCACAAAGTGGACCTTATGAAAGTTCAGGGTCTGGTTTTCCAAGGTGAGTTTCCCGTGGTCAGTCAATGGAGGGGCGGGCCTGTCTGGTTGACGCCGCTGGCCCCGGCAGTCGAACATAGTAGCATGACTCCCCGGCCAGTGGATCGTCCTGTGTCTGACTGCTCCCCGGCGCCCGCCGTCGACAACCCCCTCTTGCTGCCCCTCTTGACCCGCCTGCAGGGGGCGAGCGGGCCTTGCAAGCTGCATGAGCTGATGGCCGAGTTGCAGGCCGACGGCCTGCTGCCGCGGGGCCTGCCGGGTGATGATCTGGGGCTGTTTCGCACCAATTTCCTGTTGATGAATGGCCTGTATCAGCTGCAGGGATGGTTGTGCCGGCAGGGCGACTGGCTGGCGGTCAGCCCACTGGATCTGCATATCGATGTGGGGCAGGTGTCGAGGGGGGGGCTGCTGGCTCCGGATCCCCTGCGGGACTACTACCTGGATTGGCAAAACCTCTGGCAGACCGAGGCCGCCGAAGTGCAAGCCCTGCTGGCGAGCTTCTGGCAAGCCTTCTGCCGCCAGGTTGAACCGGCCGCCCGACAGGCGGCCTTGACGGTGCTGGCGCTGCCGGCAAGCGCCTCCCAGGCTGACATCCGCCGGCGCTGGAAGGCGTTAGCCCTGCGGCATCACCCGGACCGGGGGGGCGAGCTGGCACGCTTTCAGGCCATCGAGCTGGCCTGGCGCACGCTGCGGGATTAGCGCTCTGTCACCAGCAGGCGCAGGGCCAGGCCGGCAAACAGGGTGCCGGCGACGCGGTTCATCCAGCTCTCCGCCTGGGGGCGACGGGCAAACCAGTTGCCCAGCCGGCCGGCCAGCAGGCTGATGAGGCCGAACACCAGCAGGGCGCAGAGGATGAAGAGCCCGCCCAGCAGCAACATCTGCGGTGCCAAGGGGCCTTGCTCCGGCTGGGTGAACTGGGGCAGGAAGGCCAGGAAGAAGATGGAGACCTTGGGATTGGTCAGGTTCATCAGGATGCCGCGCCGGTAGAGGGCCTGGGACGACAGCTGGACCTGCTGGCGGCTGAGCCCCTGAGCGCCGGCCCGCCAGGCGCCCCAGGCCAGGTAGAGCAGGTAGGCGGCGCCGCACACTTTCAACAGGGTGAAGGCCAGGGCGGAGGCCTGGAACAGGGCGGCCACCCCCAGGGCGACCGCCGAGGTGTGGACTATGAGGCCGGTGGCCAGGCCCAGGGTCACCAGGTAGCCGGCCTTGGGGCCGCGCAGCATGGCCTGCCCCAGCACGAACAGGTTGTCCGGGCCCGGTGCCAGGCAGAGTAACAGGGCACTGGTGAGAAACAGCAGCAGGGTATGGGGGTCGAGCATGGGGCCTCCTTGGCAAAACAAAGGCCGCCTATCGGCGGCCTTGGCATCATAACCCCAGGGAGGCGAGCAGGTCATCCTGCTCCGAGCTGTCGGCGGGTTTGCTCTCTGACGGCGCCTTCGGCTGGCTGTTGCCCGCCAGTATGGCATCGGGATCCACCTCTTCGGGTTGGAAGTCATGCAGCTGGATGAACTCCGTCTTGTCCATGGCCAGCTCCAGATAAAAGATGTTGTTGCGGGCGGTGTAGAAGGAGACCCGGCGGGCCTGGGGGCGATCCAGGTTGGTGTCCACCGAGATCAGCACCTGCTTGTTGAGGGTCAGCATCTTGGGCTGGCTCTGGCTGATGGAGGTCTGCAGTTGCTGGCTCACCTTGCCGGTGAAATCCCCCAGTATCTGGTTCATCAGCTCACCCATGACGTTGCCCACCTCGTCCGAGGTGTGCTGGCTGGCCAACTCCTCCTGCGGTATCCCCATGCTCATCAGGTAGCTCTGGTAGACCTCCATGGCGGCGGCGGCGGTGAAGTTGATCACCACCAGACCGGAGAAGGCGCCGTCGAACAGCACGAAGCAGCCGAGATCGGGTTTCAGCGAGGTCTTGTGGATGCGCTGCACCATGGGGGAGTAGTTGATATCCAGTCCGCTGGCGGCACCCAGCACGTCGGTGACGGAGTTACACAGCTTGATCAGAATGTCTTCTGTGGTAACGGCCTCGTTCTTTTTCATGATGTATCCCTTGAGGAGCAGGTGCCAGGGCACCTGGGGGCCTGTGTCGTTATCAAATTCTAGCCACAATAGTCTGGGGCTGGGATGGCGTCCAGCTCAGCGCCGCCGCCGGTTGAGGGCGGCGGTCACCACTAGCATCTGGTGGGGAATGATGCACACCAGTCCCAGCAATATGATGAGGGTGTCCACCGCCAGTCCCGCAACACTGACATACCAGGTGGCCGGCAGCAGGTGAAACAGATCGAAGTGTTCCAGTATGCCCCAGGCCAGCAGCAGGGAGCCGATGAGGTTGAGGATATGGGCGTACAAGGGAATGGGAATGCGCTGAGCCATGACGAGCCTATGCTTGAGGAGAATGAAGGCCGGATTCTAACGCCCTGTGCCGGGGCCCTGACAAGCCCGGCAATGCAAAAGCGTGGTGCTTGTCTTGCCGCTATGGGGACATGCCTTGGGTGGCTCGGTCTTTCATGGCACAATGTCGGCCCGCCGGCCCTGGCCCGGTTTAGTTGATTCATTCGGAGATCCCCATGAAAACCAGCCCCAAACCCGCCGCCCGCAAGGCGCCCAAGCGTGAGTCTGAAGAGCAGGCCCGGGTGGCCCGCGAGCGTAAGCGCGCCGCCAAGCGCAAGGGGCTCAAGGCCGGCAGCCGGCACGGTGAGGCGACTCAGGATGACAAGGCCAAGCGCGCCGGCCAGCCAAAAGATCCCAGGGTCGGCTCCCGCAAACCGGTGAGCCTGGCCCCCAGCGCCCCTGCTAAACCCACGCCCAAGGCCAAGCCGCTGGTGGCGGCCAAGCCGGATCTCGCCGCCCTGGAGCGGGAGCTGCTGGCCATCGAGAACGATGAGCGCCTAAGTGGCCTGCTGGATCGGCTGGATGAAGGCCAGCCCATCAGCAGCGAGGAGCAGGATTGGGTGGAGGCTCAGCTGGCCCGCCACCAGGCCCTGATGGCCGAACTGGGGCTGGACGAAGAGGATGAAGACGACGCAGCGCCGGCCGATGAAGCCGAGCACAGCGAGGAGCTGTGGCAGCGCTTCATGGAGGACAATTTCGATCCCAATGCTCTGGGTGACGCTCCCCGCCAGGGCAAGTAACCAGGCGGCCTGAGGGCCGCCATCGATCTGAAGAGGTAGCATCTTGCATCCAGTCCAGTGGGATGAGGCACTCATCCAGAAGTACAACTACAGCGGCCCTCGCTACACCTCCTATCCCACGGCGCTGGAGTTTGACGAGGCCTTTGACTATCCGCAGTTTTTGCAGGCGGCCGGCCAGTATCCGGCCCGGCCGCTGTCGCTGTATGTGCACATCCCCTTCTGCCACATGCTGTGCTACTACTGCGCCTGCAACAAGATCATCACCCGCCAGACCCGCAAGGCTGCCGAGTACCTGGACTACCTGGCCAAGGAGGTCGCCCAACTGGCGCCGCGCTTTGCCGGCCGCAGCGTGACTCAGCTGCACTGGGGCGGTGGCACGCCCACCTACCTCAATCATGACGAGATACGCCAGCTGATGGGGCTGCTGCGCCAGCACTTCCAGTTCGCCGACACGGCGGAGATCAGCATAGAGGTGGACCCGCGGGAGATCAGTCTGGATACCCTGGATCTGCTCAAGGAGGTGGGGTTCAACCGCCTGAGCATAGGGGTGCAGGATTTCGATGCCAAGGTGCAGGCGGCGGTGAATCGGGTACAGGACAACGATTTCATCCGCGCCATGCTGCAGCGGGCCGATGCTCTGGGCTTTGCCTCCACCAACCTGGATCTCATCTACGGACTGCCGCTGCAGACCCCGGAGAGCTTCCTGCACACCCTGGAGCAGGTGGTGGCCATGCGCCCGGGACGCCTGTCGGTGTTTAACTATGCCCACCTGCCGGCGCGCTTCCCGGGGCAGCACAAGATCAAAGAGGAGTCGCTGCCGTCGCCGGCCCAGAAGCTGACCATGCTGCAGCAGACCATCGCCTTCCTCACTCAGGCGGGCTACCAGTACATCGGCATGGATCACTTTGCCCTGCCGGAGGATGAGCTGGCCCAGGCCCAGCGCCGCGGTGAACTGCACCGCAACTTCCAGGGCTATACCACCCAGGGTGAGTGCGATCTGCTAGGGCTGGGGGTCTCCTCCATCAGCATGCTGGGCGATGCCTACTCCCAGAACCAGAAGGATCTGAAAACCTATTACCAGCAGGTGGACAGCCTGGGTCATGCCCAGTGGAAGGGCTGTGCCCTGAGCCGGGACGATCTCATCCGCCGGGATGTCATCAAGGCGCTGATCTGCAACTTCCGCCTGGCGTTTGCCGAGATAGAAGAGCGCCATGGCCTGCGCTTTGCCGACTACTTCGCCGAGGATCTGGCGCTGCTGCAACCCTTCGTGGCCGACGGTCTGGTGACGCTGGATGCCGACGGCATCCAGGTGAGCGCCACCGGTCGTCTGCTGATCCGCAACATCTGCATGTGCTTTGACGTCTACCTGCGCCAGCGGGCCCGCCAACAGCAGTTCTCCCGGGTGATCTGAGGGCCGGGGCTGGGGCCCCGGTCGTTTGTGCCGGCCCGGCTCACGTTTAGCCAGCGCCCGTTTGGCGTCCCTGTCTGCCTAGGGCTACACCTAGAAGCAAAGCGGTTTGCCGTTGGCCTGTGGGGCCGAGGAGGTCGGTATGCGGGTGGGGATTCCCAAGGAAATCAAGGCGCAGGAGTACCGGGTCGGCCTGGCGCCGGCCGGTGTGCGGGAGCTGGTGGCCCGCGGTCATGAGGTGTGGGTGCAATGCGGCGCCGGTGCCGGCATAGGGGTGATGGATGCCGACTATGCGGCAGTCGGTGCCCGGCTGATAGCCGATGCCGCCAGCCTGTTTGCCCAGGCGCAGTTGGTGGTCAAGGTCAAGGAGCCTCAGCCGCAGGAGTATGGCTACCTGCGGCCGGGCCAGCTGCTGTTTACCTACCTGCATCTGGCGGCGGCGCCGGTTCTCACTCAGGCGCTGTGTGCCAGTGGCGCCAGTTGCATCGCCTATGAGACGGTGACCGCCGCCGAAGGCGGTCTGCCCCTGTTGGCGCCCATGTCCGAGGTGGCCGGCCGCATGGCGGTGCAGGCCGGCGCCTGTTATCTGGAGAAACCCCGGCAGGGCCGCGGCGTGCTGCTGGGTGGCGTGCCCGGGGTGCCGCCGGCCGAAGTGCTGATCCTGGGCGGCGGCGTGGTGGGCTCTCATGCCGCCATGATCGCCTCTGGCATGGGGGCCAGGGTAAGGGTGCTGGATCGCAACCTGGCAGTGCTGCGCCGCCTGTGGCGCCAGTTTGGCCATCAGCTGGAAACCGAATTTGCCACCAGCGAGGCGGTGGAGCGCCACTGCCTGACGGCGGATCTGGTGATTGGCAGCGTGCTGGTGCCCGGGGCCACCGCCCCCCGCCTGGTGAGCCGCGACCTGGTGGGGCGGATGCAGCCCGGGGCCGTGCTGGTGGATGTGGCCATCGATCAGGGCGGCTGTTTTGCCACCTCCCGTCCGACGACCCATGAGGATCCCGTCTATCGGGTCGGTGAGGTGCTGCACTATTGCGTGGCCAACATGCCGGGGGCTGTGCCCCGTACCGCTACCTTTGCCTTGAATCACGCCACCTTGCCGTGTGTGCTGGCCCTGGCCGATCAGGGATTGGATGCCTTGCGCCGGGATCCCCATCTGGCCGCCGGCCTCAATGTCCATGCCGGGCAGATCACCCATGCGGGGGTGGCTCTTTCCCTGGGGGCGGCGTATATTCCGCCGGCACAGGCCCTGTCGTAAGGGCCGGCAGGCTGAGGTAAGCTTGCCTGTAGTGACGTGTTGCGGGGCCACCATGGGATCTCACGCGCCCCAAGTCCATTTGCTTTAGCCAGCGGGCTGTTCGCCTAGGAGTGCCAAGATGCAGAAACATGATGCTAAGACGTGGTTGTGGATGGTGGGGGCCGCTCTGGCGGTGACCGGGTGTGCCAATCAGAATCTCTATTCCGGTGATGTCTATACCGCCGAGCAGGCCAAGGTAGCCCAGACGGTGGTCTATGGCACCCTGGTCTCCATTCGCCCGGTGAAGATACAGGCGGGGGGGGATTCCCTGCTGGGTACCCTGGGTGGCGCCGTGCTGGGCGGTGTGCTGGGTAGTGCCGTGGGCGGTGGTAAGGGCAAGGATCTGGCCACCGCCGCCGGGGCCGTCGCCGGGGCGGCCGCCGGCAAGAAGGCCATGGAGTCCATGGATCTGGTGGACGGCGCCGAGCTGGAGATCAAGAAAGACAGCGGCGAGATAGTGGTGGTGGTGCAGTCCCCCAATGCGGCCTACCAACCCGGTGCCCGGGTGCGCATGGTGCAATCTGGCAGCAAGATCACCGTATCCGTGGTGCAATAGGCACTCTTGTGTCGATGAACAAGGCGCCTTTTGGCGCCTTGTTTGTCTGTGATGCTTGCCATTAGGCTCGAGCGCTGGCGTGGGCTTGCAACTGGCGCTTCTCTTCGGGGCTCAAGAAGGCCAGGGTCAGGCCATTTTGCTGACACTGGCGGATCTGCTCGGCGCTGAGGCCCGCTGCCGGGGCCGCCACCTGGTATTCGTGGGGCAGGTCTATGCCTTCCACCGCCGGATCATCGGTGTTGAGGCAGGCCAGGATGCCGTGGGCCAGGAAGTGGCGCAGCGGATGGCGAGACAGATCGGCCACAGTGCTGGTCTGCAGGTTGGAGGTGAGGCAGGATTCGATGCCGATGCCCCGGGCCGCCAGGTAGTCCAGCAGGGTCGGGTCTTGGATGGCTTTCACGCCATGGCCGATCCGCTCGGCGCCGAGGGCACGCACCGCATGCCAGATGCTGTCGGCGCCGGCGGCTTCACCGGCATGGACTGTGATGCGCAGGCCGGCATCCCGCACCTGGCGAAAGTGCGTCTCGAACAGGGGGCCGGGGAAGCCCAGCTCGTCACCGGCCAGATCCATGGCCACCAGATCCTGGGCATGGGCCAGGCAGGCCGCCAGTTCGGCCTGGCAGGCGGCCTGGCCGAACTGGCGGCTCATGATGCCGATGAGGTTGGTCTTGATGCCGAAATCCCGGCTGCCGGCCTGCACGCCGTCGATCACCGCTTCCACCACCCCCTGCGGCGCCAGGCCATGGGTCATGGCCATGTAGCCGGGGCTGAAGCGCAGTTCGGCATAGTCGATGCCGGCCACCTTGAGATCTTCCACATTTTCGTAGGCTACCCGCCGGCAGGCGTCGTAGTCCGCCAGCACCTTGACGCCCCAGTCCAGCTTGTTGAGAAAGGCCACCAGGCTGGGCTCCTTCTCCACGATTTGCACATGGGGCCGCAAGGCCTCCAGGTCGCTGGCGGGCAGGCTCAGGCCGTGTTGCCGGCCCAGCTCCAGTATGGTCTGCGGGCGTATGTTACCGTCCAGATGGCGGTGCAGGTCGGTGAGGGGGAGGCGGGGATCGAGCATGGCGACTCCAAAACAGGATGAGGGAATCGGCCCATTGTAGCGGGGACACGGCGGCTTGGCACTGTGTGACGAAAGAGGCCGGCGTGCAGGCCGGCCTCGGCGGCGTTACGACATGTCCAGCTCTTTGAGCTTACGGGTCAGGGTGTTGCGGCCCCAACCCAGCAGGCGGGCGGCCTCCTGCTTGTGGCCGTGGGTGTGCTGCAGGGCGGTATCGAGCATGATGCGCTCAAATTCCGGCAGGGCTTCACCCAGGATATCCACCTCGCCACGGGCCAGCTTCTGGGCCACCCACTGCTGCAGCTGATCCTGCCAGCGCAGGGAGACGGGTTCGTCACCGCGGCTGCTGATGGGGCGCTCCTCGCTGGGGCTGAGCAGCTCAGGTGGTAGATCCGAGACCAGCACCTCTTGACCTGAGGCCATCACCGTCAGCCAGCGGCAGACGTTCTCCAGCTGGCGGACGTTGCCCGGCCAAGCCAGACGGCTCAGGTAGGCTTCGGTGTCCGGGTGCAGCTGCTTGGCCTCGACATTCAGCTCCTTGGCGGCGCGCAGCAGGAAGTGCTGGGCCAGGCGGGGGATATCTTCACGCCGCTCCCGCAGGGCCGGCAGATGCACCCGGATGACGTTGAGGCGGTGGAACAAGTCCTCACGGAACTCGCCGTCATGCACCCGCTTCTCCAGATCCTGGTGGGTGGCGGCTATGATGCGTACGTCCACCTGCACCGGCTGATGGCCACCGACCCGGTAGAACTGGCCGTCGGCCAGCACCCGCAGCAAGCGGGTCTGCACATCCAGCGGCATGTCGCCGATCTCATCCAGGAACAGGGTGCCGCCGTTGGCTTGCTCGAAGCGACCATGGCGCACATTGTTGGCCCCGGTGAAGGCGCCCTTCTCGTGGCCAAACAGCTCTGACTCGATCAGTTCCTTCGGGATGGCCGCCATGTTCAGGGCGATGAAGGGCTTGGCCGCCCGGGGACTGTGTTTGTGCAGGGCGTGGGCCACCAGCTCCTTGCCGGTACCCGATTGGCCATTGATCAGCACGGAAATGGACGAGCGGGCCAGCCGGCCGATGGCGCGGAACACCTCCTGCATGGCCGGGGCTTCACCGATGATCTCGGGCGCCGTGCTCGACGGTTGCAGCTTGGCGCGGCGCTTGTTGCGCTGCTCCTTGAGGTGGCTTTCGGCACGGCGCACCAGCGCCACGGCCTCGTCGATGTCGAACGGCTTGGGCAGGTATTCGAAGGCGCCGTTCTGATAGGCGTTGACCGCACTGTCCAGATCCGAGTGGGCGGTCATGATGATCACCGGCATGTCCGGCTGCCGTTCCTGGATCTGCTGCAGCAGGGTGAGACCGTCAATGCCGGGCATGCGAATGTCGGACAGTATGACCTCTGGGCTGTCCTGTTCCAGCTGGCTGAGCAGGCTCTCGCCATCCTCAAAGCTCTGGCACTCGAATCCCTCGGCGCTGAGGGCGCGTTCCAGTACCCAACGGATAGAGCTGTCATCGTCCACAATCCAGACTTTGGCTGCCATATGATTCCCTTACTTGCGAAGCGGTAGATAGATACAGAATTCGGTATGACCGGGCCAACTGACGCATTCGATGCGCCCCTTGTGCTGGTCGATGAGGTTTTGGGCGATGGACAGCCCTAAGCCAGTGCCCCCCTCCTTGCCCGTTACCATGGGGTAGAAGAGGGTGTCACGGATGGCCTCGGGGATGCCCGGACCATTGTCTATGATGCGGATCTCTGCCGCTAGCCGGTAGCGTTTGCCATGGATGGTGATCTGGAAGACGGTACGGGTCTTGAGACGTATGCTGCCCTGATCGCCCATGGCCTCGGCGGCGTTGCGCACTATGTTGAGGAACGCCTGTTGCAGCTGATCCGGCTCCATCTCAAAGTCCGGTATGCTGGGGTCGTAATCCCGCGTTATCTTGATGCCCGGCGGCAACTCCAGCTCCACCAGGCGGCGGACCTGCTCGAGAACCGAATGGACATTGTGTACCTGGTGTCGACCGGGTCGCTGAGGGCCCAGCAGCCGATCCACCAGGTTCCGCAGGCGATCGGCCTGGGCAATGATGATGCCGGTATACTCCTTGAGCCCCTCGTCCGGCAGGGCTTTCTCCAGCAATTGTGCTGCCCCCCGCAAGCCACCCAAGGGGTTCTTGATCTCATGGGCCAGGCCGCGCACCAGATCCCGCGCCGCCAACTGCTGGGCGTGCTGCTGTATCTCCTGACTGATGCGCTTTTGCTGGTCGATCTTGCGCAGCTCCATCAGTGCCAGCTGTTCGTGATTTTCAAACACCGCCATGACGCTGACTTCCACCAGCTTGGCCTCGCCTTCGACCACCAGCGTGACCTCGTTGTCGGTGAAGCCCTGACCTATTTTAAGGCAGGCACGCAGCCGCTCCAGATCCAGGGAGAGGTATTCCACCAGCTGTTCGAGACTGTGGCCCAGCAGACGACGGGCACTGACTCCCAACAGCTGCTCGGCCGCCGGGTTGACATAGTGAACCACCATGTTGGTATCCAGCAGCACCACGGCGGTCAGCAGGTTATCCAGCAGGATCTTGGGTAAGTCTGGACGACTATCCACGGCCTATCTCCCTAAAATGATGCAATGCACCAAGGTAGCCATAGAGTCTACCTTTTATGGTGCAATTAACCACCGCTCTTGGCCTGCCGGGCCGGGCTCAGCGCGGATGCCTTATGCAGGTAGACGGTAATGGAGGAGGAAGATGCAAGTACCTTGCCGTCTTTATCCAGTAGTTGAAGCTGGATCTGGTGGCTGCCGCGTTCCACATTGCTCAATGAAACCGGTAACTGATTGGTCAGCGTGCTGGTCTCCTGGCCATCCAGTAGCACTTTTATCTGGAAACCTTGCTTGGGGGTAAACGGATGTACTCGTGCCTGCAGGGGAATGGTGCCTTCGTTATCCCGCAGTGTCTCCTGATCCTTTGGACTGGCCAATTCGATGGTATACGCCTCCTCGCCTGTGGCCGAGGGGCTGGCTAGCGGGGCCTGGTTGGTCTGAACTGGGGCAGCTGGCTGAGGTTTGCCTGGCGGCTGTGTGGTCACTTGTAGGGTTTCCGACTGGGTGCCGGGTTGCGGTTGATCCGAGAAGTGGATGACGCCTTGGGCATCCACCCAGCGATAAACGGTTTGGGCGGCCTGCAGAGGCAGGGCTAGGCAGAGCAGCCAGCAGACAAGACGCATGGGGTGTCTCCTTGTGGGCAAAAAGGTCTCGGGTCTCATTATTGGAGAGTCGGTAAAAAAAAACCCGCCTGAACGGCGGGTTTTGGAGACTGGCTCGGCTTATACGGAGTAGTACAGCTCGTACTCAACCGGATGCGGAGTCATGCGTACGCGATCCACGTCGGACTGCTTCAGCTCCAGGTAGGAGTCGATGAAGTCGTCGGAGAAGACGCCACCACGGGTCAGGAACTCACGGTCGGCATCCAGAGACTTCAGGGCTTCTTCCAGAGAACCAGAAACGGTCGGCACCAGCGCTTCTTCTTCCGGCGGCAGATCGTACAGGTTCTTGTCCATGGCTTCGCCCGGATGGATCTTGTTGATGATACCGTCCAGACCGGCCATCAGCTGAGCCGCGAAGGCCAGGTACGGGTTGGCAGCCGGATCCGGGAAGCGCACTTCGATACGACGGGCCTTGGGGCTCGGTACCAGCGGGATACGGATGGAGGCAGAGCGGTTACGGGCAGAGTAAGCCAGCATAACCGGTGCTTCGTAACCCGGAACCAGACGCTTGTAAGAGTTGGTGGACGGGTTGGTGAAGGCGTTGATGGCCTTGGCGTGCTTGATGATACCGCCGATGTAGTAGAGGGCAGTTTCAGACAGACCACCGTACAGGTCGCCGGCGAACAGGTTGACCCCGTCCTTGGCCAGAGACTGGTGGCAGTGCATGCCAGAACCGTTGTCACCAAACATGGGCTTCGGCATGAAGGTTACGGTCTTGCCGTAAGCGTGAGCCACGTTGTGGATGACGTACTTCAGCACCTGAACTTCGTCAGCCTTCTTGGTCATGGTGTTGAAGCGGGTGGCGATCTCGTTCTGACCGGCAGTGGCCACTTCGTGGTGGTGAGCTTCAACCACTTGACCCATCTCTTCCAGGATCAGACACATGGCGGAGCGCAGGTCTTGGGAAGAGTCAACCGGAGCAACCGGGAAGTAACCGCCCTTGACGCCGGGACGGTGGCCCTTGTTGCCATCTTCGTATTCGGTGGCGGAGTTCCAGGCTGCTTCTTCGGCGTCTACCTTGAAGAAGGAACCGCCCATGGTGTTGCCGAAGCGGACGTCGTCAAACACGAAGAATTCCGGCTCGGGTCCGAACAGAACGGTGTCGGCGATGCCGCTGGACTTGAGGAACTCTTCGGCACGCTTGGCGATGGAGCGCGGATCGCGATCGTAGCCAGTCATGGTGGCGGGTTCCAGGATGTCACAACGGACGATCAGGGTGGCTTCTTCGGTGAAGGGATCCATCACGGCGGTAGAGGCGTCGGGCATCAGAACCATGTCAGATTCGTTGATACCTTTCCAACCGGCGATGGAAGAACCGTCGAACATCTTGCCGTCTTCGAAGAAACCTTCGTCAACTTGGTGAGACGGGATGGAAACGTGCTGTTCCTTACCCTTGGTGTCAGTGAAGCGAAGATCAACAAACTTCACTTCTTGTTCTTTAATCATCGCCAGAACATTTGCAGCGGACATGTCAACTAACCTCCGGTGTCTTAAAAACGTATTCGAAATCAACAGTGCCTCGTAAAAGAGGTCTGCTAAAAGCGTGCCAAAAAATTATTTCCTTTAACTAACAGAGAGTAATGGCTTTGAGCCGATCCACCAAAAATCAGCCTGCACCAATACGGCGCATCGAAAACCATTTTGAGGCCCCAAATAGGGGCAACTGGTTCGCCAGGTCCACTCGCTCTGGGCTCACAGTGTGAGGCAAGGCAAAATTTGATCACGGAATTTCCGCTGAATTTGCTATGAAGATCACAGGTGGCCGAGTAGAATGGCTGCCCAATTTTTCCCCACTTGTTTTAGAGGCGAGGATGTTAGACAAGCTCCGCAATATTGCCATTATCGCGCACGTTGACCATGGCAAAACCACACTGGTAGACAAGCTGTTGCAACAATCCGGCACCCTGGACCGCAATAGCGAAGGCCAGGAGCGGATCATGGATTCCAATGATCTGGAACGGGAGCGTGGCATCACCATCCTCGCCAAGAATACTGCCATTCGCTGGAATGATTACCGCATCAACATCGTCGACACCCCCGGCCACGCCGACTTCGGCGGTGAAGTGGAGCGGGTTATGTCCATGGTCGACTGCGTGCTGCTGCTGGTGGATGCCGTGGACGGCCCCATGCCCCAAACCCGTTTCGTGACCCAGAAGGCCTTTGCCCAGGGGCTGCGTCCCATAGTGGTGGTGAACAAGGTTGACCGTCCTGGTGCCCGTCCGGACTGGGTCATCGATCAGGTGTTCGATCTGTTCGATAACCTGGGTGCCACCGACGAGCAGCTGGATTTCCCCATCGTCTACGCCTCTGCCCTGCAGGGCTACGCCACCCTGGATCTGGATAAGCCGTCCGACAACATGGATCCCCTGTTCCAGGCCATCGTCGATTTCGTCGAGCCGCCCAAGGCGGATCCGGCCGGCGAATTCCAGATGCAGATCTCCCAGCTGGACTACTCCTCCTACGTGGGCGTCATCGGCATCGGCCGTATCACCCGTGGCAGCGTCAAGCCCAACATGCAGGTGACCGTAGTGGGTGCCGATGGCAAGACCCGTACCGGCAAGGTGGGTCAGGTCATGGGTTACCTGGGCCTGCAGCGCACCGAAGTCACGGATGCCCAAGCCGGTGACATCATCGCCATCACGGGTCTGGGTGAGCTGAAGATCTCCGACACCATCTGCTCCAACGCCGCCGTGGAGGCCCTGCCGCCCCTGTCGGTGGACGAGCCCACCGTCACCATGACCTTCCAGGTCAACACCTCGCCGTTCGCCGGCAAGGAAGGCAAGTTCGTCACCTCCCGTAACATCCTCGAGCGTCTGCAGAAGGAGCTGGTGCACAACGTGGCCCTGCGGGTGGATGAGACTGAAGATCCGGACAAGTTCCGCGTCTCCGGCCGGGGTGAACTGCACCTGGGCATCCTGATCGAAAACATGCGTCGCGAAGGTTTCGAACTGGCCGTGTCCCGTCCCGAGGTCATCATCAAGACCATTGATGGCGTGCGCATGGAACCGATGGAAACCCTGACCGTGGACATCGAAGAGCAACACCAGGGCGCCATCATGGAGAAGCTGGGTGAGCGTAAGGCGGATCTGTCCAACATGGTGCCGGACGGCAAGGGCCGGGTGCGGTTGGACTACCTGATCCCGGCGCGCGGCCTGATCGGCTTCCAGACCGAGTTCATGACCCTGACGTCCGGTACCGGCCTGCTCTACCACACCTTCGAGCGTTACGACGAGTACAAGGGTGGCAGCATTGGCCAGCGGCAGAACGGTGTGCTGATCGCCAACGCTACCGGTAAGGCGCTGGGCTTTGCCCTGTTCAACCTGCAGGAGCGCGGTCGCCTGTTCATCGAACACGCCACCGAGGTGTACGAAGGCCAGATCATCGGTATTCACAGCCGCTCCAACGACCTGACGGTGAACTGCCTCAAGGGCAAGCAGCTGACCAACATGCGCGCCTCCGGCACCGACGAAGCCATAGTGCTGACCCCGCCGATCAAGATGACCCTGGAGCAGGCCATGGAGTTCATCGACAATGATGAACTGGTGGAAGTGACCCCCAAGAGCATCCGTATTCGCAAGAAGCTGCTCACCGAGATGGACCGTAAGCGCGCCGGTCGCGCCGCGGGCAAGGACGAATAAGGCCTTCTTCCTCTCAAGCAGAACCCCCGCCTAGTGCGGGGGTTGTTTTATCCGGCACCCATTGCCTAGAATCCATTGCCGTTTGCTGCCATGATCCGCTCACTCGAGTCCATCCTGGGAGCCTCACCGTGCCCATCCTCTCGTCATCCAAGCCCGTGAAGCTGCATCAGCGGCTGCTACCGTTTCTGCGCTGTTTCCTGCGGCGCAGCCGGGAAGACCGACTGCCCGTGCTGGCGGGTCATCTGGCCTATGTCACCCTGCTCTCCCTGGTACCCCTGGTAGCGGTGGTGTTTGCCGTGCTGGCCTATCTGCCGGCCTTTGCCGATGCCCAGCGGCAGCTGGAGCAGTTCGTGTTCGATAATTTTGTGCCCACCGCCGGCGAGGTGATCCACGACTATCTGCTGACCTTCGTGGGCAATGCCTCCCGTACCACCACCTTCGGCCTGCTGGCCCTGATGGTGGTGGCCCTGCTGCTCATCTCGGCCATCGATGAGAATCTCAATCATATCTGGCGCAGCCGGGGACAGCGCCGCCTGAGTACCACTCTCGCCGTTTACTGGCTGCTGCTGACCCTGGGGCCCTTGCTGGTGGGGGCCAGCCTGCTGGCCACCTCCTATCTGGTGTCGCTGCGGCTGTTTGACGGTGAGCTGGTGGTGGGGGTGATGAGCCGGCTACTGGGGCTGCTGCCGTTACTGCTGTCGTTTTGCGCCATGCTGTTCATCTACCTGCTGGTGCCCAACGTCAAGGTGCGGCTGCGTCATGCCCTGGTGGGGGCCTTGGTGGCGGCCCTGCTGTTTGAGGGCGCCAAGAAGGGCTTTGCCTTCTACATCAGCCATTTCACCTCGTACCAACTGATCTACGGCGCCCTAGCGGCCATTCCCATCCTGTTTGTCTGGGTCTATCTGAGCTGGCTCATCGTGCTGCTGGGGGCAGAGGTGACCGCCACCCTGGGCGAGCAGGCCCAGGGCGACGGCCCGCAGTGGGATTGATCTGTGCCTTGGCCTGGGGCCTGTGTACGGCGACAATGTGGCCTTTGGTTGCCACGGGAGTAACGGCATGATTGCCTTGATTCAGCGGGTCAGCGAGGCCAGCGTGCGGGTGGACGGTCAGGTAGTGGGGGCCATAGGGCCCGGGCTGCTGGTGCTGTTGGGGGTGGAGCGGGGGGACGACAAGACACTGGCGGAGCGCTTGCTGCACAAGGTGAGCGGCTACCGGGTGTTTGGCGATGAGCAGGGCAAGATGAACCTCAACGTGCAGCAGGCCGGCGGCAGCCTGCTGGTGGTCTCCCAGTTTACCCTGGCGGCCGAAACCAAGAAGGGCATGCGCCCCAGCTTTGCCGAGAAGGCAGCCCCCCCCGAGCTGGCCGAATCCCTGTACGACTACTTCGTCGCACAGGGCCGGCGGCAGGGGCTGAGGGTGGAAACGGGGCGCTTCGCCGCCGACATGCAGGTGAGCCTGACCAACGACGGCCCGGTCACCTTCTGGCTGCAGGTGTAGTGATCAGCGCGGGCGGGCCCAGAGGATGCGGTTGCGGTAGCCGCTGACCTTCTGCTCGCCCTCGGCGATGAAGTGCTCCGTCAGGGCATCCAGCAGCGCCTGACTCTCGGCATCGTCGCGGGCCGGCAGGTTGATGATGAGCCGCTGGGTGACGCAGCTGGCCAAGCGTTCATAGAGGCGGGGGGCGAACAGGCAGGCGGGCACGCCGTCACCGCTGAACAGGTCCACCAGGGCCACCTCCACCGGCTGCTGCCAGTGCTCCAGCCAGGCCAGGGCCTCGGCCTGATAGAGGCGCGGCTTGGCATTGGCCTGGAAATATTCCTGATACAGCGCCAGTACGATGGGATCCAGCTCCACGCAGTAGTGGCGGATGGCCTTGTTGCGGGCCCGCAGCCAGCGGGTCAGATCGCCGCCCCCCAGGCCCAGCTCCAAGAAGGTGGCCAGCTTGGCCGGCAGCAGCTCCGCCACCGTCTGCTGGTGGGGCAGGCAGAGGCGGGGCGGATCCTTGCGCACCAGCACCGACTGCACCACGCCGTCCAGCTCCAGCCAGCGGTAATCGGCATTCTCCAGCACGGCCCGGCGGCCGTACTCCCCCTCTACCAGGTGCAGCAGCTGGCCCTGTTGCAAGGAGTCATGCAGATGAAAGGGGGGGAGTTTGGCGGCCATCTCAGGGTCTCAACTTGCTTTGCCGCCCCTGGGGCGGGTAGGTGACGGGGGCAACGCGCCAGGGCTGACAACCCTGGGGCTCGACCAGCTGCAGGCTGGGCTCGGCCAGCGGGCCAGTGAGGCGGGCGGTGAGGGCCGGGCAATAGCGGCTGTCCAGCAGGGCCCACTGCAGATCCCACTGCCCCTTGGCCAGATCCACGCCGCCCTGCCAGGCCAGCAGGTGGGTGATGGAGGAGGCGGCGGAGCCCGCCAGGTTTAGCCGGCCGGCCTGGGCGGTGAGCTGCAGCCGGCTCGGATTGAAGGCGGTGTCGCCCTTGGGCAACTGACTCAGCAGGGTTGACCAGGGCGTCGGCTCGGGCAGGGTTTTTTGTTGCAGCAGCTCGTCCAGCGCCTGATCCAGGGCCAGGCCTTGCAGGAAGCCGTCGTTGACCGTCAGGCTCACCTCACCGCTGAGGCTGGCGCCGATCTGCGCCCAGCGGTTGCCCTGAGCACGCAGCGCCAGTTGCAGGGTGCCCTTGCCCGCGAAGGGGTAACCGGGTTGCCACAGGGCGCTTACCTGTTGCAGATCCGCCGGCTGCCAGCTGAGGTTGAGCGCTTGTTGTCCCTCGGCCGCCGGGCTCCATTGACCGCTGGCGGTCACTTCCCCCCCTTGCACCTGGCTGGTCAGCTGTTTGAGCCTGAGGCGTCGGCCAGCCATTCGGCCGCCAGCTCGCCCTGGCGGGCGACCAGGCCACCATAGGCCAGCTCCAGCCAGTTGGCCTCCAGCCGGGCGCGCTCGCCGGCGCGGTGCACGCCCTGGTCGTCCAGCCGCAGATCGGTGGCGAACAGCTCGCCGCCCTTGAGGGACAGCGGCAGGCTGTCGTCAAACGACAGCAGGTTGAGCTGCCCCACATCCAGCCGGCGCAGCACTACCGGGGGCCAGCCGGCCAGCTGCTGGCGCCAGTCGGCGGGCAGCTCGACGCGGCCCTTGTCCAGGCTGGCGCGCTCCAGGGTCAGGGTCTGGCCATCGGCCTCCCGTTGGCCGGTCAGGCTCAATTGGCCTTCCCACAGGCCGGCATCCAGGCGGAAGGGGGAGGCCTCGCCGGCGTTGAGTTCCAGCTGCCCCTTGGGGCGCTCCAGTTGCCACAGGCTGCCCCAGGCCAGCTCATCGGCCTCGCCCTTGATGCGCAATTGGGGTTGCCCGCCTGCCTGCCAGCGGATCTGCTCCAGCTGGCCGTGGAAGCGGTTGAGGGCGCGGTGGGTGCTGGCCTGGGAGAGGCTGATGTCCTCCAGGGTCAGGCTGCCCAGCTGTAACTGCCGCAGCAGCAGCACCTGGGGTGCATGGTCCAGATCCAGGCGGTTGCCTTCCAGGCGAGCGCTGGCAGCCTGCAGGCTGGCCTGGGCCGGATCCCAGCTGAGCTGCTCCAGGCTGAAGTAGCCCTCCAGTCCCTTGCCGCTCAGCCGCTCCAGTTGCAGGCGGTTGGCCTGCCATTGGCCATCCAGCTCCAGATCCGCCAGCGTCAGATTGTGCCAGCGCAGCCGGCCGATGCGGCCGGTGAGCCCCAGCTGCTGCAAGGGCTGCCACTGGCCGTCTTGTACCGGTTGCCAGTTACCCAGGTGCAGGCTGACACCGCCCAGCTGGCCGTCCGGCCAGTGCAGGGCCAGCTCGGTCAGGTTGAGATCCTCTATCTTGAGCTGCGTCAGGGGGAAGCTGGGCCAGCTCTGGCCGTCTTTCAAGGTCAGGCGGGGACGTACCAGATCCAGATGGCGGATCACCAGGCGGCGCTGGAACCAGGAGCCTTCGGCCACCTCCAGGTAGATCTTGTCGGCGGTCAGCACGTCCCCCAGCTTGATGCCCTCGGCCAGCAGTATGTTGGGATAGAGGGGGTTGTAGTCCAGCTTGTCGATGGTCAGCGGCAGGCCGGTCTGCTGCGCCACCCAGGCGCTCAAGGGTGCCCGCAGGTGGCTGGGATTGAGCAGCCCCAGGCCAATCCAGATCAGCAGTATCAGGATGAGCAGGCTGTAGAGGAAAAAGCGAATCGCAGTTTGCATCGGGTTGCCTTCTGTCTCCAAGCGGGTGGCCATCCGGCTACTATAGGGGCCGGGTGAGCCGGGCGAAAGTCTAGACCTGGGTGTAGTTGTCCCGCTCCCCCAGCCAGCGGCGGATCAACGGCGTCACCCGCTCCGGCGCCTCGGCCTGCAGCCG
>JAJOIN010000017.1 GCA_021209335.1 Aeromonadaceae bacterium | reverse complement strand
TCTGCGCCCTTACGGCCTCATCGAGATGCTGGATCTCAAGCGCCCGATCTACCAGGCCACCGCCGCCTACGGTCACTTCGGCCGCGAAGAGTTCCCCTGGGAGAAGACCGACAAGGCCGCCCTGCTGTGCGATGCCGCCGGGTTGAAATAAGCCCCGCTGACGCTGGCTTATCGGCTCGACCGATGCACTACAAACGGCCCCTGATGGGGCCGTTTGTTTATCTGGCATTAGCGACAGTTCCATAGGCCCCAATTGCTTGGCCAGTACAGCGCGGATTGAATCACGACTCGGCTATCCTTGAGCCGATGCATCAACACCGCAACCCGCTTAGCAACCGGTTGCATTATCTTATGCAAGCGGGCATGATGCGCTTCGATAAATTCGATCCCACACCTGCTTGCGAGGTTGCTATGCCGACTCCGAAATCAATGCCGAACCCTGTGCCACACACGTTACCAGAAGATTTTTTATGGGGCGGCGCCGTGGCCGCGCACCAGCTTGAAGGGGGTTGGGATCAGGGCGGCAAGGGGCCGAGTGTGGCCGATGTGCTGACCGGCGGCGCCCACGGCGTGTTGCGCCGTATCACCGACGGGGTGCAACCGGGCGAGTACTACCCCAACCACCAGGCCATCGACTTCTACCATCACTACAAGGAAGACGTGGCACTGCTGGCGGAGATGGGCTTCAAGTGTTTCCGCACCAGCATCGCCTGGACCCGCATCTTCCCGCGCGGCGACGAGCTGGAGCCCAACGAAGCTGGCCTGCAGTTTTACGACGATCTGTTTGATGAGCTGCTCAAGCATGGCATCGAGCCGGTGATCACCCTGAGCCACTTCGAGATGCCCTATCACCTGGCGCAGCACAACCACGGCTGGCTGGATCGCGCCGTCATCGACCACTTTGTGCGCTTTGCCGAGGTGGTGATCCGCCGCTACCAGCACAAGGTGCGCTACTGGATGACCTTCAACGAGATCAACAACCAGATGAACACCGACTCGGATCTGTTCGGCTGGATGTGCTCCGGCGTGCGCTTCAGCCAGCAGGCCGATCCGCGCCAGGCCATGTACCAGGCGGTGCACCACCAGTTTGTCGCCAGCGCCCGGGTCGTCAAATTCGCCCACGATCTCAATCCGGCGCTGAAAGTCGGCTGCATGTGCGCCTTCACCCCCTACTACCCCTACTCCTGCCATCCGGACGATGTGGTGCTGGCCCAGCAGGCGATGCATGATCGCTACTTCTTTACCGATGTGATGGTGCGAGGCGCCTACCCCAACTACGCGCTGCTCGACTGGCAGCGTCGCGGCTTTGCCATCCAGATGGCGCCGGAAGACGCCGCCATCCTGGCCGCCGGCACCGTCGATTACATCGGCTTTAGCTACTACATGTCGAACACGGTGCAAGCCGGCGAGGCCAAATCCATCGCCGAGAGCCAGGACGCCAGCTCGCCCTACTCGGTGGCCAACCCGCACATTCGCAGCAGCGACTGGGGCTGGAGCATCGATCCGGTGGGCCTGCGCTATGCGCTGAACTGCCTGTACGAGCGCTATCAGCGGCCGCTGTTTATCGTGGAGAACGGCTTTGGCGCCGTGGATGTGCCCGACGACCAGGGCCGGATCCACGATGACTACCGCATTGCCTACCTGCGCGACCATATCCAGGAGATGAAGAAGGCGGTGACCCTCGATGGCGTGGAACTCATCGGCTACACCCCCTGGGGCTGCATCGATCTGGTCTCGTTCACCACCGGCGAATACAAGAAGCGCTACGGCTTTATCTATGTCGACTTGCATGACGACGGCAGCGGCACAGGCGCCCGCTCCCGCAAGGACTCCTTCCACTGGTACCAGCAGGTCATCGCCAGCAACGGCCAGCAGCTTTAGGAAGACCTGTCAGTCAGCCCCTTAGAAGCCACCAACCGCCCCGGTCCAGGGGCGGTGTTGCTTATTGTCGATCACCTGACTCCCGGCCCCCTCAGCCTCAGGGCAATCAACCCCCTGTGCCCGCCCCCTCGGCCTAACCCCGGCGAAAAAGAACTCAAATGCAGCCCAACCTGGATGCTGCGGGCCGCAGAGCCGGTTAGAATGGGACTCAAACCCTCAGCAACACAGCCGGCCAGATCCATCGATTAACTGCAATCCCGTCACGTCGCTCAGGTAAAAGGGCAACGACACGGATCGCTTGCCATGATCGCCCGCTTAGGCAAGGAGCCCAGCCCATGTATGGCAGTGAAGAAACCCGCGCCTTTTGCTGCAACTGCAAAGCCGTAACGCGCCATCGCTATACGCTGTTTGCCAGTCAGACACAGAGATCGCCGCGTCAAACGGGGCTGCTTGAGCGGCGCTTGTCCGGCTTGCTATCCAGCCCGCCGACCGGGGATTACCGGTGCACCCAATGCGGCACCTATTTACACACGCCGGATAACCTGGATTAACAAAGGGTGAGCCGCCGCCCGATCACGTCGGATAGACCGGCATCCCTGTTCCTGTAAACAGGATGTTTGACGAATCGACAAATGTGAGCTACTCGAGCGAATCGCGGCAGCAAGGCTCGTAGCATGTGCGCCCATCAGCCGGTGGTTAACCGCGCCGCCAGGCAGTAAGACGCCGACCCCCCTCACATGGAGACGTTGAGAACATCATGGAAAAACAGATCACGATTGGCACCAAGACCATTTACGGCGAAGTGCACGCCATCCACGCCAACCAGGGTGAATGCACCTACTTCTGCGTAGACAGGTTCGATGCCCTCAACATCATCCCCGAAGAGATGATCCTCGAATGCCTCTCCGTGAGCCTGCCGGCCATGCGGTCCAAGTCCACCGTACAATAAGCCAGCGGCGGCCTGGAGCGCGGGGCTCGTGCGTGTTTGGCACCACGAGCCGACGCCTTAACCCAGTGGTTGAGGTGTAAACCAGCATGAAATCTGCCCTGACACTCGTACTCGCCTCACTGGTGTGTTGGCCGCTCGCCGGCTTTTTGATCCACACAGTACTGATGGGGTTAGCGTCCGGCAAAATCCGGCATAGTACGGCGAGCCGAGTGTGTCGTCGCGCTGATAATCCCTGGGGCTTCTGGGCACGGGTGGTGCTCTTTAGCGGGATTGCCTGCCTGGCGGCATGGGCCGGTTTGCAACTGCTCCTTCGTTAGGCCAAGGGCAGGCTTAGCCTAACCACAGCGCCTGCTTCTTAGCCCCCAAGCCGCATATGGATCAAGGCCTGCCGCTGCCCCGCCAGATCGCACCGGGCCTCCACCTCATAGGGCATAAATCCCAGCTTGCGGTACAGCAAGAGCGCCCGGCTGTTGCTGGCAAACACCGACAGGTGGGCTGCACCCCCAGTCCGTCACAGATGCCCAGCATATGCTGCACCAGTGCCGCCCCCAGCCCCTGGCCTCGGCAAGCCTGCGCCACCACCACATTGCCCAGAAACGCCGAACGCCCCGGCACCAGCTGATAGAGGTTGGCAAACGCCTGCACCTGGCCGTCGAGCAGCCCCACGGTCAGGTGGGAGCGCTCCTGCGCCAGACGAGCTAACTGCTCGGCATCCCAGGGAAAATGGCCAGCCGGATGCACCAGATACAGCGCCTGGGCATCCGGGATCAAGGCGGCGATACCGGCATAATGGGCGGGGGTGGCGGGGGTAAAGTCCATGTCTCCTCCAAGGAATCGCTGCCTAGGGCAGCCGGGTCGCCCATGATGCCACGCCCGGTCTTTGCCCCAGGCCAGACCAGACGCCACTCCCGGTCAGCCGCTCAGGCCTTGCCCTGGCCGCGCCCCCCGGGCATGATGCGCCAGCTCAAGGAGATCTCATGCCCATCACTCAGCCTGCCGCCACCGACCCTATGCCTTGCGCCTCCGCCGCCAGTGCGGCTCAGGTGCAACTTGACGCCGAGTTAATGCAGGCCTGCCAGCAGCGCCTGGCGGACTGGATGACACGGCTGCTGCGTGATGACCAATGGCCGGCGGGCCGCCCGCTGCCGCGGCTGAGCTTCAATCAGCGGGGCAAGGCGGCCGGCACCGCCCGGTTAAGCCAGTGGGCGATTCGCCTCAACCCCGTGCTGCTGTCCGCCCACCCCCAGGTGTTTCTCGACGAGGTGATCCCCCACGAGCTGGCCCACCTGCTGGTGTTTGCCCGCCATGGCCGCACCCGGCCCCACGGGGTGCCGTGGCAGCGGCTGATGCGCGAGACTTTCGGCCTGGTGCCCCGCGTCACCCATAATCTGGATGTCTCGAGCCTGAGTGGCCCCCGCTTTGCCTACCGCTGCGCCTGCCGGGAGCACAGCTTGAGCCTGCGCCGCCATAACAAGGTGCAGCGGGGCCAGGCCCGCTACCTCTGCCGGGAGTGTGGTCATGCCTTGTTCCCCGACAAGCGGGCTCCGACATGAACAGGCCGGCTCATCGCCTTGCACTTAATTGAAGCTATTGCTCAATCCCGCTAGGCTGATCGCATCCCCGCCTCTGTGCCACGCCCACCTGGTGGTTTTAGACGCGGTGGCTCCCCTTACCCAATTCCCCTGAGGAAGTCGTCATGACGATACCCGGCGCCATTAAACCCCGCTGCACCCTGTCCCTGCCCATCTTGCTCCCCAGTCTGCTGTCTATCGGCCTGCTGCTGGCCATCTGTGCCCTGGCGCCGGATGCCGCCGCCCGCTTCTTCGGCAGCGGCCAGAGCTGGATCGCCGCCCACTTCAGCTGGTTCTATGTGCTGGTGGTGGGGCTGTTTCTGATCCTGCTGCTGGTACTGGCGTTTAGCGACTACGGCAACATCCGCCTGGGACCGGACGATGCCAGGCCCGAGTTCAGCTTCACCTCCTGGCTGGCCATGCTGTTTGCCGCCGGCATGGGCATAGGCCTGATGTACTTTGGCGTGGGGGAACCCATGACCCACTTCGTCTCGCCGCCCCAGGCCGAAGCCATGACCCCGGCGGCGGCCAAGGAGGCCATGGTCACCACCTTCTTCCACTGGGGCTTTCATGCCTGGGCCATCTACGCCATCGTCGGCCTGGTGCTGGCCTACTTCGGCTTTCGCTACAACCTGCCGCTGACCATCCGCTCCGGCCTCTACCCCATCTTCAAGGAGAAGATCCACGGCCCCATCGGCCACGCGGTGGACGTATTCGCCCTGGTGGGCACCATCTTCGGTATCGCCACCACCTTGGGCTACGGCGTGCTCCAGCTCTCCGCCGGCATCACCCGGCTTACCGGCTTGGACACCTCGGGGGATCTGTTTCGCTTCGGCCTCATCGGCGCCGTGATCGCCCTGGCCGCCCTGTCGGCGGTCACGGGACTGGACAAGGGGGTCAAGCGTCTGTCCGAGCTGAACCTGGGGCTGGCCATCACATTGCTGCTGTTCGTGCTGTGCTTCGGCCCGACCCAGCACCTCCTCGGCGCCCTGTCGGAGAACATAGGCAACTATGTCTCGTCCCTCACCCAGTTGACCTTCCGCACCTTTACCTACAGCGAGACCAGCCAGGCGGGCTGGTTCGGCAACTGGACCCTGCTGTACTGGGCCTGGTGGATCTCCTGGTCGCCCTTCGTCGGCCTGTTTATCGCCCGCATCTCCCGGGGCCGCACCCTGCGGGAATTCGTGCTGGGGGTGCTGTTTGTGCCCACCGCCTTCAACCTGTTGTGGATGACGGTGTTCGGCAACACCGCCATCTGGCTGAGCCAGCACGGTGGTCAGCAGGCCCTGGCCGACTCGGTGAGCAACGTGGATGCCCTGCTGTTCAACTTCTTCGATCTGCTGCCCGGTTCCGACATCACCTCGGCCCTGGCGGTGATCCTCATCAGCGTCTTCTTCGTCACCTCGGCGGACTCCGGCGCCTTTGTCATCGACAACATCGCCACCCAGGGCAAGGAGAACTCGCCGGTGTGGCAGCGGCTGTTCTGGGCCCTGCTGCTGGGGACCACCGCCGGCATCCTGATGTCCACCGGTGGCCTGGCGGCCCTGCAGTCCATGACACTCATCGCCGCCCTGCCCTTTGCCTGCATCATGCTGCTGCTCTGTCTGGGGCTGTGGCGTGGCCTGATCGCCGACAAGGAACACTCCAGCCGCCGCCTGTCGCCGGCCACCGATTTTTGGAGCGGCAAACAGTGGCGCAACCGCCTGGATCACCTGCTGCGCCATGCCAACCAAGCCGATGCCCGCCGCTTCATGCAGCAGACCGCCTTGCCGGCGCTGCAGGCCATCTGCGCCGAGCTGATGGCCCGCGGCCTGAACAGCCAGGTGGAGCAGATCGACGAGCATCAGTGCCGCCTGCTGGTGCCCCAGGAGGGCCGCCGGGACTTCTGCTATGGCGTTCGCATCGAGGCGCGCCCCACCCCATCCTTCAACCCGTTGGAGGCGGCCCACAGCCACGATCAAGACGAGCTGATCTACGAACCCATGACCTTCTTTGCCGATGGTCGGGCCGGCTACGACATCCAGTACCTGACGCGGGACGAGCTCAGCGCCGACGTGCTGCGCCAATACGAGCGCTACCTGGTGTTGAGCCAGGATGAACAGCTGGATCTGCTCAGCGCCGCGCCGGAGCACGATCCGCCCAAGCCCAGCGCCGGCTAGGGAGACGTAAGCAAAAGGCCAGGCAAATTGCCTGGCCTTTGTCTTGGTACGCTGTGCCGTGGCCCGCTTACACCACCAGCTGACGCAGCAGCGAGACGCCGGGGGCGTCGAGACTCCCCTGCGCCAGGGCCGCCTGCACCGCCTCGGGGGTAAAGTCGGCCGCCGGATAAAGTACCACCAGCGACTCGTCACCGGACTGCAGGTAATGGCTCTCGCCAAACGGCGTGTAGCGGGTGGCGCCTATGCTGATCAGCGCCTGACGGGGGTGACCGGCCTGGGCCAGCAGCCCGGCGATGTGCTCGGCGGGGCCCTCGTCCTGCTGGTGGTTCATCTTGTCGATGAGCCAGCTCACCAGGCGTTGATGAAAGTAGCTGTACTCCACCACGGCGCTGTCCTGGCCGTAGGGGTGCAGCTCTGCGCCCCGGCGCAGGAAGCTGGCGATGCGGTAACCGTCCAGCACGCCACCGGGCAGCAGGCTGTCCAGCGGCAGCAGCGGGCCGACCCCCTTGCTGTCCGGACCCCAGTTTTTCTTCTCACTGATCTTGCGGGCATGGGGCTTGCGGATGGAGCAGTCGTTATAGGCGGCGAAGGCCACCGGCTGCAGCTCGGTCACCAGGCCATCGCGATAGGTGAGATCGCACAAAATGGCCACCTCCGGCTCGATCTGCAGATTGTCGCCGCTGTCGGTGGTCTGAATGCGGCAGGAGGAGAGCGGGAACACCGACAGAAAACCCGCGGTGGCCGCCGGCACATAGAAGGGGAAGATGGCCTTGGGGGCCGTGGCATCCGCCACCTTCACCTGAGCGAAGTCCTTGGCCTCCCCCGCCTGCTCCAGATGGCCGGCAAAGTTGCCCGCCACCCCCAATCCGATCACCTTGCTCAGCTCCATGGTATCTCCCTTGTATGGCCTTGGCTTGACTTGGCCGAGTCTACCTGGGCGCCATCGGCAGGCAAGCCCTGCCCCGCCCTTTTCTTCTGAATCACGGATGTTATCCTAGCCCCCCTGTTGTTTGTGTTAGCGACCATAGTGTGCAGTCATGGCCTTGCGTAGTCTGTTGTTGGGGTGTCTTCTCACCTGCTGTTTCTCCTTTTCGGCCCTTGCCCAGGATTTCAATCAAGCCAAGCGGCAGGGGGTCACCCTGTATCGCGACCACCCGGTGACCTTCTATTGCGGCTGCACCATCCGCTACGAGGGCAAGCGCATGCTGCCGGACTGGGAAAGTTGCGGTTATGTGCCGCGCAAGCAGCCCAAGCGGGCGGCACGCATCGAGTGGGAGCACATCATGCCGGCCTGGGAGTTTGGCCATCAGCGGCAGTGCTGGCAGCAGGGTGGACGGAAAAATTGCACCAAGAGCGACGAGGGCTTTCGCCAGATGGAAGGGGATCTGCACAATCTGGTGCCCGCCATCGGTGAGGTGAATGGCGACAGGGCCAACTACCGCTTCCAGCAGTGGAACGGCCTGGCCAGCCAGTACGGCGCCTGCCCCATGGTGGTAGACTTTGCCAAGCGCCGGGCGCAACCGCCGGAGGCCAGCCGCGGCGCCATCGCCCGCGCCTATCTGTATATGGCCCAGCGCTACGACTTGCGCATCGCCGAGCAACAGCTGAAACTGTTCAACGCCTGGAACAAGCAATATCCGGCGGACGCCTGGGAATGCCAGCGCAACCGGCGCATCGCCCTGTTGCAGGGCCAGGCCAACCCCTTTATCACGGAGCAATGTCCCTGATGCGAGTGCCGAGAATTTACGAGCCCGCCCCCCTTATCCCAGGCCAGATCCTGGCTCTGTCCGAAGACGGCGCCAACCATGTCGGTCGGGTGCTGCGCATGCAGCCGGGTCAGTCCCTGGTACTGTTTAACGGCGAGGGCGGCCAATATGCCGCCACCCTCAGCACGGTGAGCAAGCGTCAGGTGGAGGTCGTCATCGAGGCCTTTGATGCCCACGAATGCGAGTCCCCCCTGACCCTGCACCTGGGCCAGGTGGTGAGCCGCGGCGAGAAGATGGAATTCACCATCCAAAAGTCGGTGGAGCTGGGAGTACAGATCATCAGCCCCCTCATCTCGGCGCGCTGCGGCGTGCGCTTAAACGGCGAGCGGTTCGATAAGAAGGTGGAGCAGTGGCAGAAGATTGCCATCGCCGCCTGCGAGCAGTGCGGTCGCAACCGGGTGCCGGAGATCCGGCCGGTGCAGGCCCTGGGCAACTGGCTGGCCGAACCCGGCGACGAGCTCAAGCTCAACCTGCATCCCCGCGCCGCCTACAGCATCAACACCCTGCCGGTACCGGCCCACGGCGTGCGGCTGCTCATCGGCCCGGAGGGCGGCCTGTCGGAGGATGAGATACAGCAGGCGGCCGCCGCCGGCTTCGTGGATGTGCTGCTGGGCCCCCGGGTGCTGCGCACCGAAACCGCGGCCCTCACCGCCATCACAGCCCTTCAATGTCGCTTCGGCGATCTGGCATAAGGAAGCCCAATGACCATCAAACTCGGCATCGTCATGGACCCCATAGCGGGCATCAAGATCAAGAAGGACAGCAGCTTCGCCATGCTGCTGGAAGCCCAGCGGCGGGACTATGAGCTCTACTACCTGGAGATGGGCGATCTCTATCTGGAAGAGGGCGAGGCCCGTGCCAGCCTGCGCCGCCTGACGGTCAAGGAGGATCCTAACGGCTGGTATACCCTGGGTGAGCCGGAGGATGCCCCCCTGGCCAGGCTGGATACCCTCTTGATGCGCAAGGATCCGCCGTTTGACACCGAATACATCTACGCCACCTATATCCTGGAGCGGGCCGAAGAGGCCGGCGTGCTGGTGGTGAACAAGCCCCAGAGCCTGCGGGATGCCAACGAGAAGCTGTTTACCGCCTGGTTTGCCGAGCACACCCCCACCACCCTGGTGACCCGCGACGCCCAGCGGCTGCGCGCCTTCCACCGCCAGCACCAGGATGTGATCCTGAAACCTCTGGATGGCATGGGTGGCGCCTCCATCTTCCGCATCAAGGCCGACGATCCCAACGTGGGGGTGATCATCGAGACCCTGACCGAACACGGCCAACGCTATTGCATGGCCCAGACTTACCTGCCGGCCATCAAGGATGGCGACAAGCGGGTGCTGGTGGTGGACGGCGAGCCGGTACCCTATTGCCTGGCGCGCATCCCCGCCAGTGGCGAGACCCGCGGCAACCTGGCGGCCGGCGGTCGCGGTGAGCCGCGCCCCTTGAGCGAGGCCGACTGGGCCATCGCCCGGGCGGTGGCGCCTGTGCTCAAGGCCAAGGGGCTGCTGTTTGTCGGTCTGGACATCATTGGCGACCGCCTCACCGAGATCAACGTCACCAGCCCCACCTGCATTCGCGAGATCGAGGCCGTCTACCCGGTGAACATCGCCGGCTTACTGATGGATGCCATCGAGCGGCGCCTGACTCAGGCCTCGGCGCCCGACCCAACCTAAGGACACAGAGCCCTTCATGAGCTATCTGCAGAATCATCTACTCATCGCCATGCCCAGCCTCGAAGATCCCTTCTTCGAGCGCTCCGTCATCTACCTGTGTGAGCACAACGAAGAGGGCGCCATGGGGCTGACCCTCAATGTGCCGCTGGATCTGAACCTGCACGATCTGCTGGTGCAGATGAAACTGCCCGAACCCAGCGCGGACCTCAAGGCGGTGCCTGTGCTGGCCGGCGGCCCGGTACACAACGACCGCGGCTTCGTGCTGCACAGCCCCCAGCCGGGCTTTCACTCCTCCCGCCAGCTCTCCGACGAGCTGATGATCACCACCTCGCTGGATATCCTCAGCACCCTGGGCACCGACGCCGCACCGGAGCAGTATCTGGTGACGCTAGGCTACGCCGGCTGGGAGGCCGGCCAGCTGGAGCAGGAGCTGCTGGAGAACAGCTGGCTGACGGTACCCGTCAGCCTGGATCTGTTGTTTGACACCCCCATGGTGGATCTGTGGCAGGCCGCCACCGCCACCTTAGGCATCAACATCTGGCAGATGCCGCAACAGGCAGGTCACGCATGAAGCCGGTTGGCCAGCGTACCCTGCTGGGCTTTGACTTCGGCACCAAGAGCATCGGCCTGGCGGTGGGCCAGGAGATCACCGGCTCCGCCCGCCCCCTGGGCTCCTGCAAGGCCAATGACGGCATCCCCAACTGGGACGACATCGGCAAGCTCATCCGGGAGTGGCAGCCGGATCTGCTGGTCATCGGCCTGCCCCTGAACATGGACGGCACCGAGCAGCCCCTGACCCAGCGGGCCCGCAAGTTCGCCAACCGCCTGCATGGCCGCTTCAACCTGCCCATCGCCCTGCAGGATGAGCGGCTCACCACCACGGACGCCAAGGCCCGGCTGTTTGAGGCCGGTGGCTACCGCGCCCTGGAGAAGGGCAAGGTGGACGCCCTCTCCGCCCAGCTGATCCTCGAATCCTGGCTGGCCGCGCCCCAGGGCTAAGGGCGCCGCCTAGCCTGCCTTCGCTGCGGTTTAATTAAAAAGCAACAAGGAGGCCACAGGCCTCCTTGTCTTATGAGCCCTGAACCCGACTCACCCCGGGCGCTGCCCATCCCAAATCCCCGGTTCGATCTGCTGCTTAAGCTCGGGATATTTATTGACATCAAATACCGGCAGACGACCGCTGTCACGCTGGGCGTTGTAATCCTTGGCCAGCTTGATGGCCACTCCGGAGAGCAACAAGATGGCCACCAGGTTGGTCACCGCCATCAGTGCCATGGAGACGTCCGCCATGGCCCACACCAGGGGCAGCTCACCCACGGCGCCAAACATCACCATCCCCAGCACGAACAGGCGGAACAGTGTCATGCCCGCCAGGTGGTTGTGCTCCAGGAAGATGAGGTTGTTTTCGGCATAGGCATAGTTGGCCACGATAGAGGTAAAGGCGAAGAAGAACAGCGAGATGGCGATGAAGTAGTTGCCAAAGCCGCCGATGTGGCTGGTGAGCGCCTTCTGGGTCAGGGCGATGCCCGTTACCCCGGAGCCCGGTTGTACCTGATCCGACAGCAGCACTATGGCGGCGGTGGCCGTGCAGATCACCAGGGTATCCAGAAAGACACCCAGCATCTGCACATAGCCCTGGGAGGCCGGATGGGGCGGATAGGGGCTGGCGGTGGCCGCAGTATTGGGTGCCGACCCCATGCCCGCCTCGTTGGAGAAGAGCCCGCGCTTGATGCCCTGCATCATGGCCTGGGAGATGGCATAGCCCACAGCGCCGGAGCCGGCCTGCTCCAAGCCGAAGGCCGACTTCACCACCAGCACGAAGACGCCAGGCAGCTGCGGCAGGTGCAGCAGCACCACCACCAGTGCCATCAGGATATAGGCCAGGGCCATGAAGGGCACCACCAGCTCGGAGAAACGGGCGATGGCCCGGATCCCCCCGAAGATGATGAGGCCGGTGAGCAGTACCAGCGCCACGCCGGTTACCCAGGCCGGCACGGCGAAGGCTTCGGTCATGGCGGCGCTGATGGAGTTGGCTTGCACGGCGTTGAATACCAGGCCAAAGGCCAGGATCAGGAAGACGGAGAACATGACCCCCATCCAGCGCGCGCCCAAGCCCCGTTCCATGTAATAAGCAGGCCCGCCACGATAGGTGCCCTTGTCATCTTTGACCTTGTACAACTGGGCCAGCGTGCTCTCCACGAAGGCGGTGGCCATGCCGATGAGGGCAATCATCCACATCCAGAAGATGGCGCCCGGTCCGCCCAGGTAGATGGCCACGGCCACCCCGGCCAGGTTGCCGGTGCCGACACGGGCCGCCAGCCCGGTACACAGGGCCTGAAAGGAGGAGATGCCGGAGGTATCCGCTACCCGGCTATGCCGCAACACGCTGAACATGTGGCCAAAATGTCGGAACTGGATAAAGCCCAACCGGACCGTGAACATGAGACCGACGCCGATGAGCAGGTACACCAGCACTGTGCCCCACATCAGGTCGTTGATGAAATTAACAATGTTGTCCATCTGACAGGCGTCCTCTAACCCTAGGTTCGCTGTTGCCATCCGGGTCTAAGCCCGGCGGCCAAGTAAGGTGCAGACTCTACCACAAGCGGCGATCCACCGCCTGCCCAGCGTATGCCAAGCGGCTCATCCCGGCGAAAAAATCGCTTGCCCCCGCCAATTTGTTGGGTCGATTTGCTTTATTTGTCAAAGATTCGTTAACTGTGAATCCCGAGGGAAGCCAAGCGCAAAAGGACCTATCGATGTACAGCGTATTGTCTCAGTTACAACAGATGACCACACTGGTGGCCGATACCGGCGATGTAGATGCCATCGCCCGCCTTCACCCCCAGGATGCCACCACCAATCCGTCCCTGCTGCTCAAGGCCGCCCAGAGTGAGCGCTGTGCCCCGCTGCTGGAGCAGGCAGTGGCCTGGGCCCGGCAACAGGGGGCGCCCCACGAGCAAGAGACGCTGGCCTTGGCCTGCGACCAACTGGCGGTACAGGTGGGCTGCGCCATACTGCAGCAGATCCCAGGCTGCATCTCCACCGAGGTGGATGCCCGCCTCTCCTTCGATACCCAGGCCAGCGTGGCCCGAGCTCGCCGGCTCATCGCCCTGTATCAGGCCGCCGGCATCGACAAGGCGCGGGTGCTGATCAAGCTGGCCGCCACCTGGGAGGGGATCCGGGCCGCCGAGCTACTGGAACGTGATGGCATCCGTTGTAACCTCACCCTGCTGTTCTGCTTTGCCCAGGCGCAGGCTGCCGCCGAGGCCGGTGCTTATCTCATCTCTCCCTTTGTTGGCCGCATCCTGGATTGGTACAAACAGCATCAGCCCCAGGGAGACTATCCAGCCGAGCAGGATCCTGGCGTGCTGTCTGTTCGCCGCATCTACGACTATTACAAGTCCCATGGCTACCCCACCATAGTGATGGGGGCCAGCTTCCGCAGTGTGGCGCAGATCATGGCCCTGGCTGGTTGTGACCGTCTCACCATCAGTCCGGCGCTGCTGGATGAACTGGCTAACCTCACTCAGCCGCTGACGCGCCGCCTTGAACCTCAAGCCGGCAGTGCTCCCCGGCCAGCGCCCTTGAGTGAGGCCGCATTCCGCTGGCAGCTCAATCAGGACGCCATGGCCACCGACAAGCTGGCGGAAGGCATACGGCTGTTTGCCCAGGATCAGATCCAGCTGGAAGCCCTATTGCAACAACAGCTGGCGAAAAATAAGCTCTGAACGAGACTGTCATTTTTCTTTTCCAGGAGTGTCACGAGGACGTCTTATAGCGATTTTATTCTCCACCGTAGTGTGATATATCCCATCTCGATAACTACACAGCGGTAAAGGAGGAGCCATGGAAAGGTTCGATCTGGATGTTGAAGAAAACGTAGTTGTTGATACTGAGTCACGCGGTCGTGGCGCCCCGGCGGGCAAACGACGCTGGCGCGAAATTGAAACCCTCAAGGAGAAGTTCCGACTCAAGAAGGAGCTGCAGGAGATCGACATCGGCTTCGATGTTCTGGCAGGAGATCTCGATTTCTAAACTGACAAGCGGAGCACCTGGCTCCGCTTTTTCTTGCCCTGACGCACCCGGGTATTTTAGTCGTGGTTGTGCCGCAAGCGTTCAAACAGATCCCGATAGCGTTCGGCAACCTGATGGCCGAACAGGGGATCTTCGGCGCCGGAGTTGTGCCAGCTCTGCTCTATATGCCGCCAGTCATCCTCGGTAAGGGATTGGCGCAGCAAGGGGAAGACCTCTTTTTCCTCGTAATCCAGGTGCCGCTGTTGCAGCACGATAAACTGCTCCAGCTTGGCGGCCATCTGATCCAAGGGGATCACGGCGTCCATGAGTATCATCTCCACCAACTCCCGCAACTCCGCCCCGGCGATGATCAGCCTCTGGTGCTCCTCCAGCAACTGGGTGGGCATATCGGGATCCTGACAGCGGTACTTGAGGTAGTAGTCGTAGATGACATCTTCCTTGGGATGGTGCTGCCGGTCAGAGGCCTCGCTCAGGTAGCTCAGCACGTCACGCAACAGGTGGTAACGCACCGGTTTTTCACTGCGAATGGCAAACAACTTCTCCCGCAAGACATCCAGCAGGCGCGCCATGTTGATATGTTCTTGGTGCAAACCATCCAGCATGGGGATTCCTCACGTTGGCACTGTGTACCCCGGCAGTATAGCGCCCTTCCTCGGCACTCGTGTCACCCTGGCGCAAAAGCGCAACCTGGGTCACGAAGCCGGTAGCGGCGTCGCCTGCAACGGCAGGTGCCAATCGATGGGACTCAGCCCCTGGGCACTCAACAGCGCATTAGCCTGAGTGAAGTGACCACATCCGATGAAGCCACGATGGGCGGACAAGGGGCTGGGATGGGGTGCGGTGAGCACATGATGACGTTGCCGGTCGATGATGCGTCCCTTCTTCTGGGCATGCGCCCCCCAAAGCAGAAAAACGATGCCGCTACGCTGGTCATCCAGAGCGCCGATCACCCGATCGGTGAAGGTTTCCCACCCCAAGGCGGCATGGGAGTGCGCCTTGCCCGCTTCCACCGTCAGCACCGTATTGAGTAACAGCACCCCTTGCTGGGCCCAACTGGCCAGATAACCATGACCGGGGATCTGAAAGCCAGGTAGATCCCGCGCCAGCTCTTTGTAGATATTCACCAACGAAGGGGGAGCCGGCACTCCCGGCAGCACAGAAAAGCACAGGCCGTGTGCCTGATTGGGACCATGGTAGGGATCCTGCCCCAGTATGACCACCTTAACCTGATCAAACTCGGTAAACTTGAAGGCGTTGAACACATCTGCCGCCGGCGGGTAGATCACCTTGCCCAGCTCCCGCTCCCGCCGCACAAACTCCAAGGTCTCCTGAAAATAGGGCTGGGTCTTTTCAACACCGATTACATCGCGCCAGACGGTCATAACAAGGTTTCATCAAGAAAAACAATGGCACACAGAATAGACAGACCATCAATGCCAAGCAAGACCCCAGATTACAGTGGCGGGTTGTAGTAAAATTACAAGATTTAGCGACCTCGATTTTACCTGGCACTTGATTAAAATCATGAAAATGATTTTTTATTGATTTTGATCAACAAAATACCCCTAATCCATGCCCTAGCTATGGGCATTGAGACTTGCGACAGGTTAGTAAATTTACTAATGTAGCATCATAGATACATGATTGACGGCGGGCCGATTCCGCCTTCATTTATCCTGGCGTATGGACCCAGCTGGAGATAGCTGATACCGGATGCGCCACCATTCAAATCCATAGGAGCACTATCATGGTTAAGGGTATCCAAATCACTCAAGCAGCCAACGACGCACTGATCAACTCTTTCTGGCTGCTGGACGATGCCAATCAAGAGGCGCGTTGCCTGTGTGCCAAGGGCGAATACAGCGAAGATCAGGTGGTGGCCATCAACACCCTGGGGCAAATCGAATACCGTGAAATACCGGTGAAGCTCGAACCCAAGCTCGAAGGTGGCCAACACCTGAACGTCAACGTCCTGCGGCGCGAGACTCTGGAAGATGCCGTGGCCAATCCGGAGAAGTATCCGCAGCTGACCATCCGTGTTTCCGGTTATGCCGTGCGCTTCAACGCCCTGACCCCGGAACAGCAACGGGACGTCATCACCCGTACCTTCACCCAAAGCCTGTAAACGGCGGGCTTGAGACGGTTGCTCAGTCGAGCCAGCCCAGAAAAAAGCGCCTTTTGGCGCTTTTTTCTTTTACTCCTCTCACAGGGGGACGCTAGTGGGATCTGCCAGCCAGCTCAATAAGTTGGACTCATCGAACACAGGAATGCCCAGCTCCTGGGCCTTGGCCAGCTTGGAGCCGGCGGCTTCCCCGGCCACCACGGCACTGGTCTTGGCCGATACCGAGCCTGCCACCTTGGCCCCCAGGGCCTGCAGAGCCTGCTTGGCCTCGTCCCGACTCATCTGACTCAAGGTCCCCGTCAGCACCACCGTCTTGCCCGCCAGCGGTTGGGCTGAGGCCGCCCGCTCCGGCATGGCCGGCCAGTGGATCCCCGCGCCGCCTTGCTCTTTGGGCAGACACAGGGCCGACAGCACCTCCTGATTGTGGGGTTGCCGGAAGAAGTAGTAGACATGCTTGGCCACCACCTCCCCCACATCCGGCACTTGCAGCAGCTGCTCCACCGAGGCCTCGGCAATCGCCTCGAGCGAACGAAAGTGCTGGGCCAGCCCCAGCGCCGTGGCCTCGCCCACCTCGCGAATGCCCAAGGCAAACAAGAAACGCGGCAGGCTGGTGAGGCGGGCACGATCGATGGCCTCCAACAGTTTGCTGGCGGACTTCTCCCCCATCCGTTCCAGCCCCAACAGCATTGCACGATCCAGTCGGAACAGATCCGCCGGAGTGCGCACCCATTCCCGCTCCACCAACTGATCAATGAGCTTCTCACCCAGGCCTTCGATGTCCATGGCGCGGCGCGCCACAAAGTGCTGCAGGGCCTCCTTGCGCTGGGCGGCGCAGTAGAGCCCGCCCGAGCAGCGGGCGACGGCCTCGTCGGGCAGCCGCTCTACCTGCGAGCCGCACACAGGGCAGACCTCAGGAAACACAATCTCCCGACATTGTTCACTATTGCGCTGCTCTAACACCACGGCGACGATCTGGGGTATGACATCCCCGGCACGGCGGATGATGACGCGGTCACCGATCATCAAGCCTAACCGGGCTATCTCGTCGGCATTGTGCAAGGTGGCGTTGGAGACGGTCACCCCCCCCACGAACACGGGATCGAGTCGGGCCACGGGCGTAATGGCGCCGGTACGACCGACCTGAAACTCCACCTCCTTGACTTGGGTGATCTCCTCCTGGGCTGGGAACTTGTGGGCTACCGCCCAGCGTGGCGCCCGCGCCACGAAGCCCAACTGAGCCTGCAACCTCAGGTCATCCACCTTGAACACAACGCCATCAATTTCAAACGGCAGATCATCGCGCGCGGCCAGTATCTCGTCGTGATAGGTCTGGCACCCCGCCACATCGTCCACGGGCCGCACCCGATCGCACACCGGCAAGCCCCAGGACTTGAGCCGCTGCAGGCGCTGATAGTGGGAGTCGCCCAACTCATCCGGCTCGCACAAGCCAATGCCATAGGCGTAAAAGGCCAAGGGGCGGCTGGCGGTGATGGCCGGATCCAGCTGCCGCAAACTCCCCGCCGCTGCATTGCGGGGGTTGGCAAACACCTTGCCACCTTGAACCTGGGCCTGCGCATTCCAGGCAGCAAAGCCCGCCTTGGGCATGAAGACCTCACCGCGCACCTCCAGCCGAGTTGGCCAACCCTCCCCCTGCAGCTGCAACGGGATAGCACGCACGGTACGCACGTTGAGCGTGATGTCCTCCCCGGTCGCACCATCGCCCCGGGTGGCACCGCGCACCAAGCGCCCCTCCTCGTACAAGAGACTAACCGCCAGTCCATCGAGCTTGGGCTCGGCACAGAAGGTCAGCGGCGTCGAACGCCCCAATCGGTCGCCGATCCGCCGGCAGAAGGCCGCCAGCCCCTCATCATCAAAGACGTTATCCAGTGACAGCATGGGCAGAGCATGTGTGACAGGGCTAAATCCCTCGGCGGGCTTGCCGCCGACCCGTTGTGTGGGGGAGCTGGCATCCAGGTATTGCGGATGCGCCGCCTCCAGGGCCTGCAACTCGCGAAACAGACGGTCGTATTGTGCATCCGGCAATGAGGGGGCATCCAGCACGTAATACTGGTAGTCACTGTGGCTCAGCTGTGCTCTGAGGGCCTGGATGCGGGCTTGGATCTCGTTCATCTGGATTCTGCCAATAAAAGTGCGGCTTAAAGCCGCACCTAGGTTATCTGGTTGGAGACGGCTCAGTGGCTGTCATAGTTGCGCAACTGTTCGCGATAGCCGTTGAGGCTGTCTTCGGTGAGCGGCTGACGTCCTTGGTCACAGAGGATAGCATCCAGCTCGCTGGCCAGCTTATCCGCCGCCCGCAGCATTAGCTCAAAATGCGCCAAGCCGCGGCCCTTGGCTGGCAGTTGCATGAACAAGGAGATCCCGGGGGTTTGAAAGCTGGCCATGCTGTCGGGATTGAAGGTGCCAGGCTTAACCATGTTGATCAGGCTAAACAGCACCTCGCCTTGGCCATTCATCTCCAGGTGACGGTGGTAGATAGACATCTCGCCGTAGCAAAACCCCAGCAGCTTGAGCACCTCAGCCAGTTTCACACCCGGGATCGGCTGCTCACTGCGGGCCATGACGTTAATGACGTAAACGTCCTGCCATTGGGCATAGGTGGGTTGGCGCCACTGGGTATGGTGGCAGGGATGGCCGGCGACCGGTGCCGCTACCACAGGCGTTGCGTCGGGCTGTGCTGCCACCAGGGGTTCTGCCGCCACCAAGGGCTCCAGGCGCTCCTCGACACTGAGCGTCGGCAACGGATTATCCACCAAGGGGTCGGCCTGCACCACAGGTTCACCGCGGCGAGAGATGATGCGAACCTTGCCGATGCCATCTTGGTCAAAGCCATCCACATCCTTGCTGCCCTGAGCCAGTTTGGGCTCCTGCATCATCTTGCCCAAGGGTTTTTCCTTGATGGGCGTACGACGATTCTTGCGGCTGGTCCAGAGTCCATGGATCACCAAGGCTGCAATGGCCAAGGCGCCGATGATGACTAATACGATTCGCAAATCCTGCATTGCCGGGTCTCATTCCAATCCAAGTGTGTCCACGTTTGAGGCTTACTCACAACGGGAGTCAGTTGCTACATCTTACTACGTCAGGCTCAGACTGTCTGGTACGGCCAGAACCAGCGCAGAGATTGTCTGCCCAAGCGACGTCCTGGATGCGACAAAACAGTGCTGACTTTACCAAAAGCTACGGCTGTTTGTAATATCTGGCAGACAACCAATCTATTGGAAATCAAGATGATCCAAAATCTATCCCGCCGCAGTGGCTTGGGCTATTTTCTCGCCGGCGCCAAATTGATCGTGCAACCCGGATTGCGTCAGTTCGTCTTGTTGCCCTTACTGGCCAATATCATCATCTTCAGTCTGGCACTGTGGGCTGCCGTGCGTCAGATCGGTAACCTCAATGATTGGCTGGAACAGGGCCTGCCCGATTGGCTTGGCTGGCTTAGCTGGCTGATCTGGCCACTGGCCATACTGGCCCTGCTGCTGTGTATCGCCCTGCTGTTTGGTACCTTGGCCAACTGGATAGCCGCGCCCTTCAATGGTCTGCTGGCTGAGCGCGTGGAGCAGCACCTGACAGGGCAACCCCTGCCCGACACCCGCCTGGCGGCACTCATTCAAGATCTGCCGCGCATCTTTAAACGTGAATGGCTGAAATTGAAATACTACCTGCCCAAAGCCCTGGGCTGCCTGGTACTGTTTTTCATTCCGGTCGTGGGCCAGACCCTGGCTCCCGTACTCTGGTTTGTGTTTGGCGCCTGGATGATGGGGATCCAGTATTGTGATTACCCCTTTGACAATCACAAGATCCCCTTCAACACCATGCGCCAGGCCTTGGGCCAGCAGCGGATCACCACCTTGGGCTTTGGCGCCGTGGTCACCCTGTTTACCACAATCCCGCTGCTCAATCTGGTGGTGATGCCCATCGCCGTCTGTGGCGCCACCCTGATGTGGGTGGAGCAGCACAGAGCGGCCCAGTTACCGGCTCGCTAAGACTGATGAGGCAAAACAGCGAAGGCGCCTAGGGGCGCCTTCTTTGAACCGGGTGAGACTGAGTGTCCGCCGATTACCAGTGTCTTATCTGGCCTGTGTCCAGGTGAACAAAGCCGGAGCGTGGATAGTAGCCCACCCCCCCCGCCTTCAACGACAAGGCTGCCTGGCGCACCCGAGCCAGGTTGACGCCTGGCATGGCCAGATCAATGGCCTGCCCTGTCATATGCAGGCTCTTTTTGGCCACACCCTTGCTCTTGCTGCGCAAGACGCTATTGGTATGGGGCGAGCGGTAACCGCAGATCACGTGGATTTCTTTGGCGGAGCCCAGCTTGCGTTGCAACTCAAACAGTTGATCAAACAACTTGGGATCGATGTTGTGCAACTGATTGGCGCGATAATCGCGCATCAGATGACTGAACTCCTTGAGAATGCTCTGATCGTACTGGCCATTCTCCCAATAGGCAGCGCTGATGCGCTCCCCGGTATTGGGATTATACAAACGCAGCTTACGCACAGGTGCTGTCTGACTGGCCAACACAGTCACCGGCAGCAGGCTGCCAGCCAGAAGGCAACCGGCCCCCAGCAGCAAACGCCGTCTACTGATATCACACTGTTCCATCCATCCTCACCCCATGCCAAAGACTTACTAACGGTCGTCATGCCTGCGGACAAACCATGGCAACGGGAGGAAAATCACAGGTTAAACCGGGTATGTCAAACCCTCAGTAGCATAAAAACCTCAATCGGCACCCGAAATCAGCCTGAATTGTTATTTTTTTGCACTGACTCACAACCAGTGGTAGCCGATGGCATCCACTAGCTTTTCTCAATCGCCAGCAAGCTGGCCATCACCTTGTCATCCCCCAGGCGAGAGCCGGCATCAAAGCCGTAGATGTCATCACGAAACTGCAGTTGTCCCTGTTCGTCGAGCCAGCTCCGCCAATAGACGGTAAACACAGGCACCGGACTGCTCAGCGGCAACCACTTGGTGGTGGTCTCCTCTAGCAGGCGCCCCACCCGCTCATGGGTCCAAGGCGAGCCCTGCAACAGCAGGTGCGCCAGCTCGGCCGCCTGCTCAACCCGGACACAGCCTGAGCTGATGGCCCGGCTGTCCTTATTGAACAAGCGCGGTGAGGAGGTGGAGTGCAAATAGATATCGTCGTTGTTGGGCAGATAGAATTTATAGCGGCCCAAGGCATTGTGATCCCCTGGCCGCTGCCGCAGCTGATAGGGAAAACCTGCCGCCAGGGCATGCTCCCAGGGAATGCTCTGCGGCGCCACCTGCATGCCCTCATAGTCGATGACATCAAACTGCTCCTTCTCAAGGTATGCCGGATCCCGTGCCAATTTGGGCACTATGTCTTTCTTGAGGATGCTGCGCGGCACATGCCAAGCCGGGTTGACCACCACACTGGCAATCTGACTGGAGAGGATGGGCGTCTGACGTTTGACCTGGCCCACGATCACCCGACTGGTCATCAAGGGCTGTCCATCCTGCCATAGACGCAAACGGTATTCGGGTAAGTTCACCAAGATATAACGCGGATAGGTCAGCGGCCCCATATCACGCCGCAACAGGGTTCGAGCCAGGATAACGGCGCGCTCCTGAGGCTTGACGTTGAGCCAAAACCAGGTGTGATTTCCCACCACCCCATCTACCGCCAGCCCATGCCGACGCTGGAAGGCTTTTACCGCCGCCACGGTCGCCGCATCGTAGAGGATGTCCTGATCGGCCGAGGGCAGATCCCCCGTCCTAGTCAGTAAATGCTTGAGCTGAGGCACCAGCACATCCGCTTCCTCCGGATGCAGCGTCTTGCCCGCCGCCACCGGCCAATCGCCCTGCCGGGCCATGTCCAACAGACGCAGCAGGTTCGTTCGCATGGCCAGGTAATTGCCAATCTGAGGACGGATCTCATCAAGCAAATCCGCCAGTTGACCCGCCTGTTGGGCCGCCTGATAACGGGCCAGATCCTCCGCCTTCACCTGCCACGCCAGACCGCTGAGCTCCAGGCGTTCCCGACGCTGCCAGTCGATGGCATGCCACTGTCGGCGAAAGTGAGCCAGCATGCCGTACAGGTCGGCGTACCAGCGGGCATCCTGAGCATGCTGGCCGGAAACCAGTTGCAGCCACAGTTGTGTGAACTGAGGATGTACATCAGCCAGGGCCAGCTCCAGCAGTTGCTGCGCCAACTCCTCGCGTTCCGCCACGGCGGGCAGTTGTAACGCCAGCATAGGCTGCACCTCAGGCTCCTGGAACGCCGCTGGATTGGCCGATACCGCCGCCGAAAGCAACCACAACAAAGGCAGCACAAAACACGTCAGCCACTGCATCCGAACACGCATCATGGGTACTCCATCTCTCACAGTCGTCCCGATCACTGGAACGCATTGGCACTATTTTGCCTGTGGCAACGCCATTTCACCATGCCGACAAAGGTGCCGGCCACTAACCATCCCTTGCCGTGAAACCGAGGAACACAGTCCTGGGTTCAAGACAGACCGACTGGTGGGCAATTTTGATTCAAATGAGGCACACGAGCAAGGCTGGCGGCCAGAATGCCATAGTCTGCAATTACATATTGATATAACAAAAAGTCACTTCCTCTTGGGGTTTTTATGATTAATCTAACAATCATCTACCGACGAGATGAAAGGGACAGCGAGTCATGAGCAAGATCTACGAAGACAACTCCTTGACCATAGGCCATACCCCCTTGGTCAAACTCAACCGTGTCAGCCAAGGCCGGGTGTTGGCCAAGGTCGAAAGCCGTAACCCCAGCTTCAGCGTCAAGTGCCGCATCGGTGCCAACATGATTTGGGATGCCGAACAAAAAGGCCTGCTGGGGCCGGGCAAGGAGATCATTGAGCCCACCAGTGGCAATACCGGCATAGCGCTGGCCTTTGTTGCCGCCTCTCGCGGTTACCCCATCACCCTGACCATGCCGGCCTCCATGAGCCTGGAGCGTCGCAAGCTGCTTAAGGCGTTGGGTGCCAACCTGGTGCTGACTGAAGCCGCTCTCGGCATGAAGGGCGCCGTGGCCAAAGCGGTAGAGATCCGCGATGCCGATCCGGCTCGCTACCTGCTGCTGCAGCAGTTTGAAAACCCGGCCAACCCCGAGATCCATGTCAAGACCACAGGACCTGAGATCTGGGAAGACACTGACGGCGAGGTGGACGTGATCGTGGCCGGTGTCGGCACCGGCGGCACCATCACAGGTATCTCGCGCTACATCAAACAGATCCAGGGTAAGGCGATCACCAGCGTGGCGGTTGAGCCGAAAGAATCGCCGGTCATTAGCCAGAAGCTGGCTGGCGAAGAGATCAAGCCTGGTCCGCACAAAATACAGGGCATAGGGGCTGGCTTTATCCCCGGCAATCTGGATCTGAGCCTGCTGGATCGCGTCGAGCAAGTCACCAGTGACGAGGCCATTGCCATGGCGCGCCGGCTGATGGAAGAAGAAGGCATACTGGCAGGGATCAGCTCCGGCGCCGCCGTGGTGGCCGCCAACCGGATTGCCGAGCTGCCGGAGTTTGCCGGAAAGACCATAGTGGTGATTTTGCCCAGCTCGGGAGAGCGGTATCTTTCCACCGCCCTGTTCCAGGGGATATTCTCCGAACAGGAAAATCAGCAATAAGACGACACAGTGTCACGTCTTGCCAACAGAGCGCCCCTTGCCGGCGCTCTTTTTTATTTTCTGAGCTAGGCTGTTAGGTAGATAAAAGCCGTAAAAACGTGTTGGGAGACGAGGAACCAGCAGTCAAGCTGAACAAAGCTGAATCCATCGTATCAAAAAGTAACTAGCGGCTATTTTTTGTTGCAAAGGGGGGGGCGGCGCTTTTGCCGCTGGGGCTGGCAGGGCATAATCCCGGGCTACTGGCGGGTTGGTAAACATCTATTACTCTACAAATCGCACAAACCAACCCAAACACCAGACATGCTTTTCAACAACGCAACGCTGTCGTGGTGGAGGCATATTGCACCACGTCTGACATCATCAACATTGGGGTGAACACATGTTTGAGAAATCTGTCGTCATTACTGCTGAAAACGGTCTCCACACTCGTCCGGCTGCTCAGTTCGTCAAGGAAGCCAAAGAGTTCCAAAGCGACATCAATGTCATCAGCGGCGGCAAGTCTGCTAGCGCCAAGAGCCTGTTCAAGCTGCAAACCCTGGGTCTGACCAAGGGCACCACAGTCACCATCCAGGCTGACGGCCCTGATGCCCAGAAGGCAGTGGAAAAATTGGTTGCACTGATGGCTGAGCTGGAATAATTCCAGCTCTTCCTTTATCTCGTCCTTTGTCGTTGTTCTCAATCTAGCAGGTACGGCTATGATCACTGGTATCTTGGCATCGCCAGGCATCGCATTTGCGAAGGCCCTTCTTCTTAAAGAAGATGAAATCGTTATCAACCAAACCCCTATCACTGCCGATCAGATCGACAGTGAAGTGGCCCGCTTTTACGATGCCCGCACTAAATCCTCCCAGCAACTGCATGCCATCAAAGAGATGGCCGGCAAAACCTTCGGTGAAGAGAAGGAAGCCATCTTCGAAGGGCACATCATGCTGCTTGAAGATGAGGAGCTGGAAAACGATATTCTGTCCCTGATCCGGGATGAACAGGCCAGCGCTGACAAGGCCATTCATCAGGTGATCGAGCAATACGCGGCCATGATGGCCGAGCTGGATGATGCTTATCTGCGTGAACGCGCCACCGACTTCCGCGATATCGGCACGCGCCTGGTTAAGAATGCCCTGGGCATGGAAATCGTCAATCTCAGCACCATAGATGAAGAAGTCATCCTGGTCGCCAAGGATCTGACCCCCTCTGAAACCGCCCAGATCAACCTCAACTATGTACGTGGTTTTGTCACCGACATCGGCGGTCGCACCTCGCACACCTCCATCATGGCGCGCTCCCTGGAGCTGCCGGCCATAGTGGGTACCAACAAGGTGACCGAGCTGGTCAAGAGCGGCGACTTCCTGGTGCTGGATGCCTTGCATAACAAGGTGTACATCAACCCGTCCGATGAAGAGCTGGCCAAACTGAAATCAGCCCAGCAACAGTACTTGGATGAAAAGGCGGAGCTGGCTAAGCTGCGTGAACTGCCGGCTGTCACTCTGGATGGTCACCGTGTGGAGGTCTGCTCCAACATAGGGACCATCAAAGACATGGATGGCGCCCATCGCAATGGTGCTGAAGGTGTCGGCCTCTACCGTACCGAATTCCTGTTTATGGACCGCGATGCCCTGCCCTCTGAAGAAGAGCAGTATCAGGCCTATAAGGAAGTGGCAGAATCCATGCCGGATCACCCCATCATTGTCCGCACCATGGACATTGGCGGTGACAAGGAACTGCCCTACATGAAGTTCCCCAAGGAGATGAACCCCTTCCTGGGCTGGCGTGCCG